>JAZQOA010000141.1:0-21235 GCA_045627605.1 Kiritimatiellia bacterium
CGCCCGAGGCGATGGCGCACCCCATCGACGAGACCGGCGGCCACATCCGCGAAAACGCCTTCCTCACTTGGCTCTTCGCCCGCCGCCGCTTCGACGTCGTCGCCATCGGCCCCGGCCTCGGGCAGAGCCCCGACACCGCCGCGATTGTCTCGGCGCTTCTCAAGATGGCCGACCAGCCCCTCGTCCTCGACGCCGACGCCCTCAACCTCATCGCCGCCACGGGCGACGGACTTGCCGCCATGGCCGAGATCGACTCCCCGCTCCGAATCCTCACGCCCCACCACGCCGAGGCGGCGCGCCTCCTTGGCCGGAGCGTGGCGGACGTCGTGGCGGACCGTGTCGGTGCCGTCCGCGAGCTCGCGGAAAGATCCCGCGCCATTGTCGTCCTCAAGGGGCGCGGCACCCTTGTCGCGCGTCCCGGCGGCGCCCGTCCCGCCATCTGCCTCGAAGGCAACCCGGGGATGGCGACCGGCGGCAGCGGCGACGTGCTCACCGGCGTTGTCGCGGCATTGTGGGGGCAGGGGATGGAGCCCTTTGACGCCGCGCGCCACGGCGCGCGCCTCCATGCGGCGGCCGGCGACATCGCCGCCGCCAAAGTCGGCGAACGTCCCCTCATCGCCCGCGACATCATCGACGCCCTCCCCGCCGCCTTCCGGAAGGGGGAGGCGAGAACTTGAACTTGCGTAGACAAGAAAAGGAACAACGGCATGATGTATCCATTTATCACGTTGGATGACGACACGGAAATCGTGCACTCCGAAATGCGTGAAGACGGGACGGTCAAGGTGTACATGGAAAAACCTGTTGAGGGTGGCTTCCATTCGGCGACGTGCATTCTCCCGAAATACGAATGGTTGGAGATCGAGGGGTATTCCGAAAAGGAAATCGAACGATATGCCGATGTCATTCGGTCGGCTGCGCACTTGATCCTCAAGTATGCCCAGTATGGAGGGTATGCTAATGCCGCGAATTTTTAACATTGACAATTGGATTGTTTTCTTTTGGTCGGGCGAAGGGGTTCCACTTGAACCAGTCCATGTTCATGTCTCATTGAAAACGCCAAAGGCGGGTGCAACCAAAATATGGATTACCCGTTGCGGAGGATGTCTGCTCGCAAACAATGATTCGAACATACCGGCGCCTGTTCTTCGCAGTCTAATGGAAATCATCGAGACGCGCAAGTTTGAGATTATTGCCAAGTGGAAAGAGTATTTCGGGGACATTGCCTATTATTGCTAATGGGAAAGTGCTTTGCCTTTTCGTCGTTCGACCCCTCGAACATTCCCGAACTGCTGGCTAAACTGCCGGAATAACTACGGAAGACAACAAGGAACATAACAATGCGTAATTCAGCAACCCTTCTTCTTGCCGCCGCCCTGGCTGGCGCGACGGGCGCCGCGATGGCCGCGGGCTCCGTTTACGACAAGTACATCGACTGGCAGTGGACCCCGAATGTCATCGCGGACACGAACGCCGCGGACAACGTCCGCCACCAGAACGACATGACCGTGCCGCTCCACGGCCCCTGGCTGACGCTCCCCTCCGAGACGGGGATGTCCGTCACCTGGATCACGCGCGTCCCCTGCGCCGGCGGCATCGAGTACCGCGAGAAGGGGACGACGAACTGGGTCGAGCGCTGGCAGGTGAAATACGGGCAGATCGACTACACCCGCGACATCCAGAACTTCCACCTCGACGGTCTCAAGCCCGGCACGGAATACGAGTACCGTCTCCTGTCGAACCTCGGTTCGTTCGCAACGCCCTACCACATGGTGCTTTCGCGCGGCCGCGAAATCTACTCGTTCAAGACGGTCGACCCGAAGCGCGACCACTACAAGGTTTTCACGACGAGCGACATCCACGGCGGCTTCCGCCTCGGCCTCGACCCAATGATCGACCGCACGGACTCCGCCGACGCCGACTTCTTCTTCATCCTCGGCGACAACGTCGAGGACGGCGCCTACAACAACCTGCGTTTCTACGTGACCTTCGGCTACCTCGACGACATCACCCGCAAATGGGGCCGGGAAAAGCCGACGATCTTCATGCGCGGCAACCACGACGTCTGGGGCGAGAAGGCCCAGGAATACGGCGACTACTTCCCGCAGCCCGACGGCAAGACCTACTACGCCTTCCGCCAGGGCCCCTGCTTCTTCGTGGCGCTCGACACGATGTGGCCGCCGAGGGAGGCGCTGCAGGCCCGCCAGTGGAAGGCCTACCTCGCCGAGCAGGCCGAGTGGCTCAAGGGACTCAAGAAGACGCCCGGCTGGAAGGCCGCGAAATTCCGCGTCGTGATGTTCCACGTCCCGATGTTCCCTGGCGAGGGCATGGCCTTCCCCTACGAGACCTTCGGCGAAATCCTCGCGGACGACTCCCGCGACGGCCGCGTCCATGCTGTTCTCACCGGCCACGAGCACCTCTACGCCCGCGTGAACCCCAACACGAAGGAAGGGCGCTTCAACAACGCCTACGGCGACTTCAAGCTCGACGGCCCCAAGGCCTATCCCCCCGCCTGGTTCTGCAAGAGCGCCTTTCCCGAGAAGTTCCCCTATGTGAGCGTCGTCTACGACTGCGGCGGCGTCGTCACGATCGACGTCTCGCCTGAAAAGCTCGTTTTCAAGGCGCACCGCTGGGACAAGCCCGAAGGCGGCCTTTACGACGCCTTTGAAATTTCGCCCGACGGCAAGGTCAAGGACCTCGTGGACGCCACGGTCGTGCCGTGGCCGCAGCCCGAGGCGAAGTAGGGGCAGTCCGGGCGGCGTGGAGGAGGCGATGGGGCGTTTCTGGAGATTGGCTGTCGCTGCGCTGGCGGCGCTGGTCCTGCCGGCGTTCACGGCGGCGTCCGCCCCGCTTTTCAAGGACGGCGCCACCGAGTGGTCCATCGCCACCGCCAAGACGCCTTCGCCCGAAGTCGCCTACGCCGCGCGCGAACTGCAGACGATGCTCCTCAAGATTTCGGGCGCGACCTTCCCCGTGAGGGGATTTGTCCCGAAAGGGGCGTCCGTCATCTACGTGGGCGACCTTGGCGACCCGATGGTTTCGTCGATCGCCGGCGAACTTGGCCTTTCCGCGTCGGAAGACGAGCAGGCCGTCGTCCGCCTCTACAAGCCCAACCGGCTGGTCATCGCGGGCAACCAGCCGCGCGCCGCGCTCCACGCCGCCTACGCCTTCCTGCAGAACCAGCTTGGCGTGCGCTGGCTCTGGCCCGGCGCCGACGGGGAGTTCTACCCGCGACTTGGCGAATGGGAAGTCCCGGCCGACCTCGCCTACCGCCACGTGCCGCGCATCCGCTACCGGGGCTACCACCTCTGCGGCGACTGGCGCGGCCGCGACGAGTTTGTCGTGTGGATGGCGCGCAACTACCTCAACGTCCACCGCCACGGCACGGCGCGCGACCCCGATTCCTATGGCTTTCACCGTCTGTTTTCGAGCCACAACGCCACGCTCCCGCGCAGTCTCTTCGCCGAGCATCCCGAGTACTTCGCCCTGCTCAAGAACGAACGCTCCCCCGTCAACATTTGCTTCTCCAACGAGAACACCGTCCGCCTCGTCGCCGAGAACCTTTCCAAGTTGCTCGACGCCAACCCGAAGCTCGAGATCCTGCAAATCTTCCCGGCCGACAACCAGGACTACTGCCAGTGCCCGGATTGCTCCCGGCTCGGCGTTTCGACCGCGTGGTTCACCTGCTACAACAAGATCACGGACATCCTGAAGGAGCGCCACCCGGGCGTGAAGTTCTCGACGCTCGCCTACCAGGGCTACGGCGGCGTGCCCGACTGCCCCGTGAAAAACTCCGTCTTCATCGAATACGCCACCCACAGCCGCTGCCACACCCACAAGTACACCTCCACCACCTGCAGGCGCAACGCGGAAGTCTTGAAGCGTTTCGAGGCGTGGCGCCGCAAGGGCGTTGACGTCGGCGAATACTCCTACGAGTTCGACGCCTTCACGGCGCATCCCGTCTTCATTCCGTTTTTCTCGCTGATCGAGGACTCCGTCGAGACGGCCCTCAAGTTCGGCCATGTCACCATCATCCCCGAAATCGGGCTTTCGCCCAAGGACGGCCCCGAAACCGGCGTCCACAACGTCATCAACCGCCTTCCGCTTCACTTCTACGCCCAGAAGATGTGGGACCCCGACTTGCCGTTCCCGAAGTGGGCCGAGGACATGTGCGCCACGGCCTTCGGGCCGGCGAAGGACCCGATGTCCGCGTATTTCCGCGCCATCGACCGGGCGTGGACGGTCCGCATGAAGTGCACGGGGATGCTTGGCGACTCGCTGGGGTCCGCGATGTCGTTCCTCAACCCTGTTTTCGAGGCGCGCGCCGAGAAGTGCTTCGCCGAGGCCTTTGCCCTTCTCGGCGGCGAGGAGGCAACTTCCAGGCACGCGGAAAATGTCGGGCGCGAACGGCTCCTTTTCAGGAAGTGGCTTTCCCTCAAGACGATGAACGACGCCGACGCCACGATTATCAACATGCCCTGCTACGGCGACGCAATGGAGTTCGACATGGCGGCGCCCCGCGGCGAGAGCCTCGGCGCCTCGGCCCAGGCCGTGCGCGAGGCGCGCGTCTCCTGTGCCTGGACGCGCCCCGACGCGGAGGGCGGCGGCTGCCTGCTGGTTCGCGTCGCGCCGCTCAAGGTCGCGGAGATGAAGCCGGGCGACGCCCTTGGGTTTTCCATCACGCCGAGCGACGGCGATTCCTCGACCTTCCATTTTTCCATTGCCCCGGATCTTGCGAAGTCGGCCTATTCGATCACGGAAGCCGGCCGCCGGACCGCCTTCACGGGCGATTGGAAAGTCTCGCCGGCGGCGGGCGGGCTCGTGATCGAAGTGCCTTTCAAGGCGCTGGGCGTTTCCCCCGGGAAGGCGCAGGTCTGGCGCGCGGAATTCAGCTATGCCACGGCAACGCCGCCGCCGGCTTTCGCCAAGTCGGGGCCGGGCAAGTTGACCGCGCTCCTGCGCTTCACGGGACTTTCCGTCGCGGACAGGAAACTGGTCTGGTGGTGTGGCTCCCCCGACCGTGATTCAGGGACATTCCCGGCGATTCGCAACGCGGCGGAGCAGGCGGGTTGGAAGGCGACGATCTGCACGACCGAAAAGCAACTTTCCGAGGCGTTCAAGGAAGGCGCGGAGGTCTTCTGGCTGCGGAACCCCTTTGGCTCGTCGCCGCTCCCCGAGCGCCACTGGTCCAAGCTTTCGAACGCCGTCAAGGGCGGTGCCGTGGCGATTTTCGCCTCCTACTGGAACGTCCGCCTCGACGACATCTTCGGCAAGGACTACCTCAAGACTTCCGTCGAGTCGGCCGAAAGCTGCCCCCTTGCGCTGCGGCGGCCGGTTTCCGTCGCGCCCGGCGACTGGGGGCTCGTGCCGCACGACCTCGCCGCCGCGATGAAATCCGAGATCACGCCCGCCTACGGGCACCGCCCCGAAAGCGCGAAGCGCTGGAAGGTGCTTGCCACGGAACGCGCCGGAAACAAGCCGCCGCTCCCGTATGTGATGGCCTGTCCCTTCGGCAAGGGGCTGGTCGTGCTTCTTGGCGACGACCTGCGCATTTCCCCGATGAAATTTGTCGACAACTTCGCCAACGCCGCCAAAATGGGCGAGTTTGCCGACGGCAAATAGGAATCCCGCCGATGGAAATCACGAACGACAACGAACTTGACGAGGCCCTGTCGGCGCCGCCGAAGGCCCTGGTCGAGCTGATGGGCCGCCTTGAAGGCGACATCATGGTTTGGGGCGTCGCCGGGAAGATCGGCGTTTCGCTGGCGACGCAGGCCGTGCGGGCCGTCCGCGAGGCCGGCGCGAGGAAGCGCGTCATCGGCGTCGCGCGTTTCTCCAACCCCGCGGAAAAGGCGAAGCTCGAGGCCGCTGGCGTCGAGACCGTCGTCTGCGATCTCGCGGACAAGTCCGCCGTCGACGCGCTCGAACGCGTCCCGAACGTCGTGTTCCTCGTCGGACGCAAGTTCGGCACGGGTGGCAGCGAGGACCTGACCTGGGCGATGAACACGCTGCCCGCGCTCCATGCCTGCGGGCATTTCAGGGCGAGCCGCATCGTTGTCTTTTCGACGGGGTGCGTCTATCCGCTCGTCTCCAGGACGACAGGGGGCTGCACCGAGGAGACCGCCCCCGCGCCGATCGGCGAATATTCGCAGTCGTGCCTGGCGCGCGAAAGGCTTGTCCAGTACTGCTCGCGCACGTTCGGCGTCAAGACGCTGCTTTTCCGCCTCAACTACTCCGTGGCGCTCAAATACGGCGTGCTCCACGACATCGCCCGCCCCATCTGGGAGGGGCGGCCCGTGGACAACACCGTCGGCTACTTCAACGTCATCTGGCAGGGCGACGTCACCTCCGACGCCCTCCGCGCCCTTGAACTCTGCGATTCGTCATGCCCCGTCCTGAATGTCACGGGGCCTGAAATCGCCTCCGTCGAGGAAACGGCGCGCGAAATGGGGCGCCTCATGGGCAAGCCTGTCGCCTTTTCCCGCGAGACCTGCGGCGACCGGGGGTACCTGAGCAACGCCGCGAAGCGAAACGCCCTTTTCGGCAAGCCCGAAATGCCGCCGGCCGAAATGATCCGCCTGCAGTGCGGCTGGATCATGGCAGGCGGCGCCTCGATCGGCAAGCCGACGCATTTCGAGGTCAACGACGGCAAGTTCTGAGTCCTTGCAAGGGAGTTCCACGATGAAGACGATTTCGGACATCGACCCCGGGGTGCTTGCGGCTTTCCGCCGGGGTGTCGCGATTCCGGCCTCGCCCCTGGCGCTTGACGCCGGCCGCCGCTATTCGCCAAGGTACCAGCGGGCGCTTTGCCGCTACTACATCGACGCGGGCGTCGGCGGCATTGCCGTCGGGGTGCATTCCACCCAGTTTGAAATCCGCCGGCCGGATGTCGGGCTTTTCAAACCGGTGCTGGAGTCGGTCTCGGGTTTTGTCGACGAGTGGTGCGCGCGCACCGGGCGCAAGATCCTCAAGGTCGGCGGCGTCTGCGGGCGCACCGACCAGGCGCTTGAAGAGGCGGCTTTCGAGGCGGCTTGCGGCTATGACGCGGCGCTCCTCAGCCTCGCCGCCTTCAAGGATGCCCCGGCCGACGAAATGCTCGCCCACTGCCGCGCCGTCGCCAAGGTCCTGCCGGTCATCGGCTTCTACCTCCAGCCCGGCGTCGGCGGAAGAATCCTTCCATTTGCGTTTTGGCGGGCCTTTGCCGAAATCGACAACGTCCTCGGCATCAAGATGGCGCCCTTCAACCGCTACTGCACCCTCGACGTCGTGCGGGCCGTGGCGGAGTCGGGGAGGGACGTCGCGCTCTACACCGGCAACGACGACAACATCGTCGTCGACTTGCTCACGGAATACCACATCGCGGGGCGGCGCCTGCGCATTCGCGGCGGACTCCTCGGCCACTGGTGCTGCTGGACGCGCAAGGCCGTTGAACTCCTGGATGAAATCCACGCCGTTGTCGATCGCGGCGGCGACATCCCGGCGGAATTGCTTGCGCGCGCCGCGCAGGTCACGGACGTCAACGCGGCCTTCTTCGACCCCGCCCACGGCTTTGCTGGTTGCATTCCCGGCATCCACGAGGTCTTGCGCCGCCAGGGACTTTTACCCGGCATCCTCTGCCTGAACCCCGGCGAGACGCTCTCGCCGGGCCAGGCGGAGGAAATCACCCGCGTCCACGACGCCTATCCAGCGCTCAACGACGACATCTTTGTCCGCGACAATCTCGCCAAATGGCTGGAGGATTAATGAAGGAAAAAATATTGCAGTTGGCCAAGAGGCATGTCGACGAGGCGATTGCCCTTCGGCGCGCGCTTCACAGGATACCCGAAATCGCGGGGCGTGAATTCAAGACCTCCGCGCTTCTCCGCGAGAAACTTTCCGCGCTGCCGCTGGATTTGCGCCAGCCCTACCTGGAGACCGACGTCGTCGCCATGCTCAATGAATCGCGTGGCGGACGCAACATCACGCTCCGCGCCGACATCGACGCCTTGCCGATCATGGAGGAGACGGGCTCGCCCAACACCTCCACGCATTCCGGCTTCATGCACGCCTGCGGGCATGACGGGCACATGGCGATGCTCTATGGCGCGGCGCGGGTGCTCTGCGACCTTCGTGAAGAACTCCCCGCGGGAAATGTCCGCTTCGTTTTCCAGCCCGGCGAGGAGGCCGTGGCGATGGCGCGTAAACTCGTCGCCGCCGGCGTCCTTGAAAATCCGCCCGCCGACTTCTGCGCGGCGGTGCATGGCTGGCCCGGCGTAAGGCACAATTGCGTCTCCACGCGCGAAGGCGCCGTCATGGCGGCGGCCGTGCACTGGACGCTGACGATCACGGGGCGCGGCGGCCACGGCAGCATGCCGGAGAAGGCCGTCAACCCGATGCATTCCGCCGCGCGCATCATCGACAGGCTCCGCCGTGAATGCCCGCCTGTCTGCTCCGTCTGCCACATCGACTCGGGCTTCAACCAGAACATCATCCCCGACACCGCGCTGATGGAAGGCACCACGCGCAACTTGGACGACGCGACCGGCGACAAGATCGAGGCGGTTTTCCGCGCCGTCGTCGATGAAGTCTGCCGGGAGGAGGGGACGGCCTACGCGCTCGATTACGACCGCCTCTATCCCGTCTGCGCCAGCAGCGCCCACGGCGCTGCCCTGGCGAAGTCCGTCACGGAAAAATACCTTGGGACGGACCGTTTCGAGCCGATGGCGAAGTCGGCGATGAGCAGCGAGGATTTCGCGTATTTCCTCAGGAAATGCCCGGGGGTGTACTGCCACCTCGGCCTTGGCGACCATACGCCGCTTCACCGGAGCATGTTCGAGTTTGACGACGCCCTCGTCGAGACCGGCATGGTCTTTTTCGCCGGTCTTGCCGTCGAGTTCCTCGGGGAACTGTGAGGTCTGGCAGGTTGTCGGCGCTTACCGCCGTGTCATTCCGGGAAACGACGCGTTGCAAAATCTCGTCCGCGCCGCGGGTGCGTCGGCTGCTTCTCGTCTCTCGTCTCCTGTCTCACGCCCTCGCTCATCAAAGAAGGACACGAGACAAGAGACACGAGACGCGAAAGGTTCGCGCCCGGCGCCCCGGACGTCGCCGCCTACGCCTCTTTCGCGAGCAACACCTTGCCGTCGCAGATGACGGCGGAGACGCACGAGGTGTCCGCCGCGTAAACGAGGTTTGAGACGAGGTTGTGGCACGGCGTCATCTGCGTTGCGTCGCGGCGGATGAGCATGGCGTCGCCAACGGCGCCGAGGACGATGCGCCCGCCGTCTATGCCGAAGGCCTCGGCACCGCCGCGTGTCGCGGCGTCAAAGATGTCGGCGGCCTTGCCGCAGGCGGGGTCGCCCGAGGCGATCTTGGCGTTGAGCGCGGCGAACTTCATCTCGTCGAACATCGAGAGGTTGTTGTTGGAGGCGCAGCCGTCGGTGCCGATCGTGAAACGGCAATGGTGCTTCTCGACGGCGTTTTTGTAGTCGAACTGCCCGGAGCAAAGCTTGTAGTTGGAGCAGGGCTGGTGCGAGATGACCGCGCCGCGTTCCGCGATGAGCGCCATGTCGTCGTCCGTCAAGTGGACGCAGTGGGCGAGGAGCGTCTTGCGCGTCAGGATGCCGCACTTGTCGAGCCAGGCGACCGGCGTCATGCCGTGCGCCTTGAGGCAGTCGTCGAACTCGCCCTTGGTTTCGGCTGCGTGGACGTGGATGAAGGCGTCTTCGGCGCGGGCTTTTTCCGCGATGGAGGCGAGTGTTTCGCCCGACACGGTGTAGATGGCGTGGGGGGCGTAGGAGAGCTTGATGCGCCTTTTTGCGTCGGCGGGCAGCGCCGCATAAGCCGCCTTGGTCTTCTCAAGCGATTCGATGCACCTGGGGTTGACGACGCCGGGCTTCTCCTCGATGATGCAGGTGCCAATGACGGCGCGCAGACCCGTCTCCGCGGCGACGGCAAGCGTCTCCTCGCCGTTCCAGTACATGTCGTTGAAAAAGACCGTGCCCGACTTGATCATTTCGTCGGCGGACATCGCCGAGCCGCGGCGGATGTCCGCCGGCGTTAGCTTGGCCTCGGCCGGCCAGATGTGTTCGCTGAGCCACTTGAAAAGCTCCATGTCGTCGGCATAGCCGCGCAGGAGGTTCATCGGGCTGTGCGTGTGGCAGTTGTAGAAGGGGGGCAGGATGTAGTCGCCACGGGCGTCCAGGGTTTCCGCGCCCTCGGGTGCTTCGATGGCGGGGGCGATCTGCGTGAAAATGCCGTCTTCAATGAGGCACGACGTCAAATCTCCATTCAGCGTGGCGTTTTTGATCAGCAGGGACATGTCGGACTCCTTGTCTTTTTGTCTTAGAGAGATGCCGGTTCCGCCTTGCCGGCGAGAATCGCCGTGATCAGCGCGCTCATGCGCCCTGCCGCGGCCTCGGTCGATTCCATGACCTCGGCGTGTGTGAGCGGTTGCTTGGAGATGCCCGCCGCCATGTTGGTGATGCAGCTGATGGCCGAGACGCGCATGCCGATGGCATTGGCGACGATCGCCTCGGGAACGGTTGACATGCCCACGGCATCCGCCTTCCAGATCCAGTAGGCGCGGATTTCGGCGGGGGTTTCAAAGCAGGGGCCGCTGGTATAGGCGTAGATGCCTTCGCGGAGCTTGATGCCGAGGTCGCCGGCGTAGCCCTTGATTTCCCAGATGCGCGCCTTGGAGTAGACTTCGCTTTGGTCGGGGAAGCGGGTTCCCCAGCCGGGCATGACGGGCCCCTGGAGAGGGTTCATGCCGGTGGTGTTGACGTGGTCCGTGATGACAAGCAGGTCGCCGGGGACGAGTTCGGGGTTGACGCCGCCCGCCGCGTTGGTGAGGACGAGATCCCTGACGCCGAGCCGCCGCATCAGTTCGATTGGCATGGTGACGGGGCCCCAGCCTTCGCCTTCGTAGAAGTGGCGGCGGCCGCAGAAGACGATCGAACGCCGGCCGTTGATGTCGAGGAGCCTGATTTCCCCCGCATGGCCGAGCACGGTGCTGGCGCCATAGCCGGGGATGGAAGAGAAGGGGAGGCTGTCCACGCAGTCGCGTCCGACCACGGCGCGGCTCCAGCCGGAACCAAGAATCATGCCGGTTTCGGGATGGAAGTCGAACCAGCTTTGGGGAATCGCCTTTGCGGCGTTTTCGAAGTACTGCGGATCGAAGTAGTTGTTCATGCGACAAGTATACAAAACCATCCCGTTCTTTACAAGCCGCCGAACTTGGTTTTGTGATATAATGTTTTAGTGAAAAGGAGTTTTGACATGGCTAAGAAAAGTATCCTCTGCATTGGCGCCGGGTATGTCGGCGGCCCCACGATGGCGATGATCGCCCTGAAATGCCCCGACCGCAAGGTGACGGTCGTGGACATCAACGCGAAGCGCATCGAGGCGTGGAATTCGGAGGAGCTCCCGATTTACGAGCCCGGCCTCTACGACGTCGTCAAGGAATGCCGCGGCCGCAACCTTTTCTTCTCCACCGATGTCGAGAAGGGAATTGTCGAAAGCGACATCATCTTCGTCTCTGTCAACACCCCGACCAAAACCTTTGGCCGCGGCGCCGGTTGCGCCGCCGACCTCCAGTACTGGGAGCAGACCGCCCGCCAGATCAAGCGCTGCGCGAAGTCCGACAAGATCGTCGTCGAGAAAAGCACGCTGCCCGTCCGCACCGCGACGGCCATGACGCGCATCCTCTCGGCCGAGGATGGCGACAGCAAGGGCCTGCACTTCGAGGTGCTTTCCAATCCCGAGTTCCTCGCCGAGGGCACGGCCATCGAGGACCTTCGGCATCCCGACCGCGTGCTGATCGGCGGCGGGGCCTCGCCCGAGGGGCAGGCCGCCGTCGCGGAACTCGTCGACATCTATGCCGCCTGGGTCGCCCGCGACCGGATTCTCACCACCAACGTCTGGTCCAGCGAGCTTTCAAAGCTCACGGCCAACGCCTTCCTCGCCCAGCGCGTCAGCTCCATCAACGCCATCAGCGAACTTTGCGAGGCGACCGGCGCCGACGTCACCGAGGTGTCCCGTGCGATTGGCATGGATTCGCGCATTGGCCCGAAATTCATCAAGGCGGGTGTCGGTTTCGGTGGTTCCTGCTTCAAAAAGGACATCCTCAACCTCGTTTACCTCTGCGAGACCTATGGCCTTACGGAGGCCGCGGCCTACTGGCGCGGCGTCGTCTCCTACAACGACCACCAGCAGGAGCGTTTCGTCTCGCGCATTCTCCGCGCAATGTTCAATACCGTCGCCGGCAAGCGCATCGCGCTTTTCGGCTTCGCTTTCAAAGCCGATACCGGCGATACGCGCGAAAGCCCGGCGATCGCCATTGCGCGGATGCTCGCCGAGGAACACGCCCGCGTGGTCATCACCGATCCCAAGGCGCTTCCCAGCGTCTCCCGCGACTTGGCCGACTGTCTCGACGCCGTCGAAGTCGAGCCCGACCCGTACAAGGCTGCGGCGGGGGCGGACTGCGTGGCGGTGACGACGGACTGGAAGTGCTTCAAGGAACTTGATTTCGGCCAGATTTACGCTTCGATGCGCAAGCCCGCGTTCCTCTTCGACGGCCGCAATTTCCTCGACCACCAGGCCCTCTTCAAGCTCGGCTTCAACGTTTACGCCATCGGCAAGAGCTCGATGTCGAACCTCGAGTAACGGGGTGGTCGTTTGCCACCGCCATTCCTTTTGGATGGCGGTGGCGTGGGTGTTGGCGAAGTTTACACGGGAGTCTTTTGATGAATAGGATGTTTTCTGTCTCCGCCATTCTTGCCTTGGTGGCTTCGGTTGCTTTCGCGGAGATCATCGTGCCCGATAACCCCGTCAACCTCGTGGCGGGAAAATTCGTCACGAGTGCGCTCTACTTGCACGAGGGGACGGGCGCGAACACGCTCTTCGACAGAAATGTCGCGACGCGCTTCATCACCAAGCCGAAGCCCGATCCCAATAACGGCGTGACGCCGACGGCGATCATCCACTTTCAAGACCGGGCGCTCACGGTCAACGCCTACCGCGTCTGCGGACACTCCTCGGAGGGGACGCTGGACCGCTATCCAAAGGCCTGGGCGCTCTTCGGGTCAAACGACGGCGGCGAAACCTGGGTGAAACTTGACGAGCGGTCCGAACAGACGAAATGGTCAAAGGGCGAAAGCCGTCAGTTCACCTTTGACAACATCGAGTCCTACTCGTCGTTCAAGTTCGAAATCCTGGCCAACAACGGAAACTCGACCTACACGGTGATCGGCGAGTTGGAGCTTTTCAGCTTCGAACGCACGGATCTTCTGGAGGTCGGCTACTCCGGTTACCGCGTGGGTGTGCCCACGCCGTTCTACGGCGGCGTCACGAATCTCGACGCGGGCTCCACCGTCACCCTTGATTGCCCCGTCACCCGCGTCAACAACGTCGACACCGGCGACTACTACACGCTTCAAGGCTTCACCATCGCCAGCTACGACGGCACAGTGCTCAAGGAGGGAACGGTCGATGAGCTGCCGTACACCTACCGCCACCAGAACTACGCGAAGCTGACCTGGAACTGGAAAAGCCACATTGACGAGATGTCCGCGACCGCTACCGACGACATCACCGTGCCGATGAACGCCGCCGTCAATGAGATTACGGCTTACTTCACCTCGCAGGACTCGGTCAACAACATCTTCGACAACAACACGGCCAACCGTTGGCTGGCCACCTCCATCACCAAGACCAAGGAGCCGAACTGGATTCAGTACCGCTTTCTCGACGCCCCGCGCATCGTAACCGGTTTCAAGATGACGATGAGCACGACCTACAACAACAAGGAACGCTATCCCCAGGACTTCCAGTTCCAGGGGTCGAACGACGGCGTGAACTACACCGACCTGCTGGTCGTCGCCGATGCGGGCGGCACGGCCCCCAATCCCGAGAAAGTCCTCTATACCTTTCCCAACGCGACGCCTTACTCTTACTACCGCCTTTACATGACAAAGTCGGGGGACAGCACCTGGCTGCAGCTCGGCGAGATGGAGATGTACACCTTCTACAAGCCGGACAGCATCCGCGTCGTCGGCGAGCCGAAGAGCTACGGACATCCCAACCCAGACTACGGCTTCCAGACGAATCTGGTTGGCGGCACGGTCTACGAGTTCACCGGACCGGCCGAGACGCTACCGATTTCCGCCGATCAGGAGAGCGTGTGCGACGGCTACACGCTCTATATAAACGGCGTAACCGAAGGCTTGGTCGCTTCTACGTCCTGCCGCTACATCCACGTGGCCGGCGACATCGCGATCCTGACCTGGCACTTCACCGACTCCTACCGGCAGGTTTACGCGACCAAGGGCGGCGGCAACGTGTCGGTGGCGGAGCAATGGGGCGTTTTCGGGGCCGAGGTGTCCGTCACGGCCACGGTCGGTGAGAACGGTGCGCCGTTCGTCGGGTGGACAGGCGATGTTCCGGAGGGGCAGGAGCAGAACCCGACGATTACCTACACGATCGACGGGCCGCGCAAGCTGACGGCGATGTTCGCGATGCCGCTCTATGTGGATGCGGCGAACGGCAGCGACGACGACAACGACGGCACGGCGCCGGACAAGGCGTTCGCCTCCCTGCAGAAGGCGCTGTCCGAGTGCTTCGCCAACGGTTCGATCTCGGTCGCGCCGGGAACATACGAGGTCGACGGCGGAGCGCTTGTCCTTGACCGCAAGATCACGTTGACGGCGACCGAGGGCCCGGAGCGGACGATCGTCGAGGTGCGGGAAGACGCGCCTGGCTTCGTCCTGTCGGCCGATGCGGGGTCGACAGTCAGCGGCTTCACGTTCCGCGGCGGAACGTCCGAAGATGGCCTCGCGGGTGGACTTCGCATCTACTCGGGCACGGTGACGAACTGCGTGGTTGCGAACTGCGCGGCGACGGCGAGCGGCTCTACCGGCGGCGGCGTGTATATGTACGGCGCCGGCTCGTTCCTCGGCTCGACGGTCTCGAACTGCACCTGCCAGGGCAACGGCGGCGGCGTGTTCATGACTGGCGGCACGGTGCGGGGGTGCCGCCTCCTGGGCAACACTGCGACCGGCACGGCCGGCGGGGCTTACGTGGGCGGCATTCTGGATGTCGCGTTCGATGACTGCGAGATCGTCGGGAACAAGGCGAGTACGGCGTACGCGGACAGCTTTGTGCCCGGCGGACTGCTGCTGCTGCGTCCGATTTCTGTCGGCGGGCTTGACGTCCGGTACAACAAGGGCGGCGGCGTCTACATGATGGCCGATGCGTCCTTGCACGACTCGACGCTCATTGGCAACTCGACTGTCCGCGGCGGCGGCGTCTACGCGCCGAAGGGAACGATCGATCGGTGCGTCATCAGCGGGAACACCGTCTCGCAGTTCGGCGGCGGGGTGTTCATCGAGAATGGCGCGATTCGCAACTGTCTCGTCACCTGCAACACCAACAACAACTCGGGCGCGACATACGGCGGCGGCGGAATCTTCTGCCGTCGCGGCGTGTCGGTGGTGAACTGCACGGTGACGAAGAACGTCGCCTACAGCGGGCAGGGCATCTGGATCGACGGGGCGTTTACCCTCCGCAACTCGATCATTTCCCACAACGTCCACTACCGTCCCACCGGCGTCGTGACCAATGTCTACGGATGGGGAAATGACGTGGTGCGCGTAGGTGATGAGGCGGGCAGTGTCTACAACTCCTGCGTGAACGATGCCTGCTACCTGTCGTATTCGGCGTACACCAACCATCATTCGATCGTCGCCGATCCGCTCTTCACCGATGCGGAGAACGGAGATTGGACGTTGACTTATGCTTCGCCGTGCGTGAACGCGGGCGACAATCTTTCGTACGCGGCCGGCGATGTCGATTTGGCCGGCAATCCTCGCGTCCACTTTTTTGGCGGAAATCCAAGGCACGACGTCGTCGACATGGGCTGCTACGAGTCGTCTTACCGGCGCGTAACGGCGACAATTATCCTTGTGCGGTGATGTGCCGGGAACTTGCGGCCGATTTCAACATCCTGTAAAATACATAGTAGCTATGATTGCCTTTTTTGCCAGATTCGGGGTCGCGATTCACGTGGCCTTGCTTGTTGTTTGGGCTTCCTGGGCGCGCGGCGGTTCATCCCCCGCGTATTTCTGGGCGCTCCCCTGGATTTCGCTCGGAATCCTCGAGGTGATGGCGCTTATGCCCCCGCGTCCCGAGGGGATGTCGCCCCGTTCGGCCCTGCGCCATTTGCTCAGGAAAATCATCGCCGACCCGATTTTCTACTTCGGCGTCATCCTGCTTGGGTTCCTGCTGATCCAGTGGCTGAACGGGCCGGTCGAGCTTGAATTCGACATGACCGACTCCAAGTGGCGGTACACCGACCCGAAACTTCCGGGGATGCCGTTTTGCGCGGACCAGGACGAAGCCAGCCAGATTCTCGTGTGGTTCTCCGCCGTGCTGACGGCGCTGTTGGCCGTCCGCCATGCGATGGGCCCCAAGTCGCGGCTTCTCCTCCTGCGCATTTTCGTCCTCAACGGCGCCTTGCTGTCGATTCTGGGCTTCATGCAGCTTGTGTCGAGTCCCGACAAGCTCTTTTGGTATCGCCCGATGTCTGTTTACTTCTTCTCGACCTTCGGCTATCCGAACCATGCTGGTGCGTTCTTCGTGCTGACTTCGGCCGTCAACATGGGGCTCTTCATCCGTGCCGTCGCGGAGACGGACGACGCCAACCACCCGGTCATCTACGGGATTTCGCTGCTCCTTAACATCGTCGCGGTTTACGGATCGCTCTGCCGGGCCGCGATGGTGCTTGAAACGCTGCTCGTTCTTTTTGCGCTCATCTACGGCGCCATCTACCTCCGCCACAAGGTTTCGCGCGGCTTCGCCATCAAGATTTTCGCCGCGCTCCTGGTGCTCGTCGGCTGCGCGGCGGCGCAGCTGTCGAAACCGGGTTCCGATTTGGCGAAGGAAGTCAAGACCATTACCGCCGAGAGCATGGCGAATGTTTACGAAGGCGACCGCGCGCAGCTCGTCTCCGCCGCGCTGGACATCTGGAAGGACTACCCCTGGACGGGGGTCGGCGGCTGGGGCTTCCGCCGCTACGTGGCGCTCTACATCGGCGAGGAGAACTGGGGGCTCCTCAAGGAGGCCGGCAAGGCCAACGTCCACAACGACATCGTGCAGTTCCTCTGCGAGCATGGCGCGATTGGCGGCGGCCTCATCATCGCGCTGGCGATGACGCTGCTCGTCCACCTCGCGATTCGACTGGCGCTGATGAAACGGCGGACGGAACCCGACACCGAGGCGCAATGCACGTGGTTTGGCAGCATCCCGCCCGTTGTGGTCATGTCGCTGGCCGGGTGCTTCTGCACGGTTGTCCACAGCACGATTGACTTGCCGTTCCGCAGCACGGCCGTGCTGCTGTCGTGGTTCATCGTCCTCGCCTGTCTGCCGGGCCTGGTTCATCGCCGCTAAATCTTTCCCGGGAATTTCGCCATGGCAAAACGCATTCTCATTACAGGAACCGCCGGATTCATCGGCTTCAGCCTCGCCCGCCGCCTTCTCGCCGAGGGCTGCGAGGTTTTTGGCGTCGACAACTTCAACGACTACTACGACGTGCGCCTCAAAAACGCCCGCCACGCGATTCTCGAGGCGGAGAAGGGGTATTCCTTCGGCAGGATCGATCTCGCGGACAAGTCCGCGCTCCAGGCGGCCTTCGCCACGTTCAAGCCCGAAATCGTCGTGAATCTGGCGGCCCAGGCCGGCGTCCGCTATTCGATTACCAACCCCGACGCCTACATGCAGTCGAACCTCGTCGGCTTCCTGAACATCCTTGAATGCTGCCGCCATCTCGAAAAGCGTCCCCGGCTGCTTTACGCCTCCTCGTCGTCGGTTTACGGCGGCAACAAGGAGATGCCCTTTTCCGAGAGCCAGGCGGTCGACCACCCGATCAGCCTCTACGCGGCCACGAAAAAGTCGAACGAGCTGATGGCGCACTGCTACAGCCACCTCTACGGCTTCCAGACGCTGGGCTTTCGCTTCTTCACCGTTTACGGACCGTGGGGACGGCCCGACATGGCGGCCTGGCTCTTTGCCGACGCCATGCTGGCCGGACGCCCGATCAAGGTCTTCAACAACGGCGACATGTACCGTGACTTCACTTTCATCGACGATATCGTTTCCGGGCTTGTCGGATGCATCGGGAACGAGAACCTTCCGCTTTGCGACGTATACAACATCGGCAACCACCGCAGCGAGCGGTTGCTCGACATGATCGGCGTCATCGCCGATGCGCTCGGCGTCAAGAACCCCAGGATGGAGTTCCTCCCGATGCAGGACGGCGACGTCCCCGCCACCTACGCCAGCATCGACAAGCTTCACGCGGCCGTCGGCTACGAGCCGACAACGCCGATTTCCGTCGGCATGCCGAAGTTCATCGCGTGGTTCAAGGAGTGGAAGCGGGCCAACCCTTAGTTCCCCGCTCGCCATTTGGACCCTTTACATTTAATCTCCATCCATTTCCCGCATGAGCGAAGACAAAGTCAAATACGCGAACTACCGGCGGCTTTTCGCCTTCGCGGCCAAATACAAGGTGCGCCTCATGGTGGGCATTGTGGCGGGACTTTTGAGCGCCGGGTCGTTCTTCGGCCTCTTGAGCTTCATGCCGGACGCCTTCGACGCCTTCAAAATTTCGGAGGGAGGCGCGGAAACGGCGCCGTCCTCCGCCGAGGCCAAGGCCCCGCCCGTCGCGGACGCCGACCTCCGGCTTCCCGCGCCTGACGCGGGCGATGCGGGCGCCGCCATCGGCAAGGGTGCGCCCCCCGCCAAGATGCCGTCATGGTTCAAGCAGGCCGAGAAGCTCGCCGCGAAATTCGGCGTGCCGTTGCGGAACGCCGACGACACGATCACCTGGCAGGCGCTTTTCCTCGGGCTTATCGCCCTGCCGCTCATCGCCTTCGCCCGTATCGTCACCTCCTTCCTCAACCGCTATTTCATGCGCTGGGTGGGCTCGGCGGTCGTCCGCGACATTCGCAACGAACTCTTCGCGACGCTTCAGAAGCAGTCCCTGAAGTATTTCGGCAACAGCGACATTGGCCAGCTCATCAGCAGCTGCGTCAACGACACGGCCAGCATCGAGCACGTCATTTCAAGCACCATCGCTGACGCCGCCCGCGCACCCTTCGAGATCTTCGCCGCGGCGCTCTTCGCCGTGCTTTTCGCGGTCGGAAACGGACTTGGCCGCTTCATCCTCGTGGGCGGGCTCCTCCTGCCGCTGTGCCTCGTGCCGGTGGTCGTGCTCGGCGCACGGGTCAAGCGCTGGACGCGCAAGTCCCTTGAGCGCATCTCCTTCCTCGTTTCGCGCATGCACGAGAACTTCACGGGCATCAGGGTGGTGAAGGCCTTCAACACCGAGGCCGCCGAGGAGGCGCGCTTCCGCAAGCTCAACCACGATTACTTCAGGGCCGTCGTCAAGGCGCTGAAAGCCGAAATGCTGATGTCCCCGCTCATGGAGGTCGTGACAACCGTGCTGGCCACGGGCTTCATCGTGGCCTGTTTCATTTTCCACATCAAGCTCTCCGAAATCATCATCATCGGCGTCGCGGTTTTCGCCGCCTACCGGCCGATGAAGCAACTCGCGCAGATCAACGCCTGGCTTCAGCGCGGCGCGGCGGCGCTTGACCGCATTTTCGCCATCCTCGACACCGACACTTCGCTGCCCGAGGCCGCGAACCCCGTCCCGAAGAAGACCTTCGACGACAAGATCGTCTTCGACCATGTCGGCTTCCGCTTCTCGCCCGGGGGGCCGCTCGTCGTCGACGACGCCAGCTTCGAGGTTCCCCGCGGGTCGCTTGTGGCGCTCGTCGGCGAAACGGGCTCGGGCAAGAGCACCTACGCCAACCTGCTGGCGCGCTTCTACGACCCGACGGACGGGCGCGTCACGCTTGACGGCGTCCCCCTGTGCGACATCGCCACAGCCGACCTGAGGCGGCTTATCGGCGTCGTCACGCAGGACACGATTCTCTTCAACGACACGATCGCCAACAACATCGCCTACGGGAATCCCGACGCGACCCCGGCGCAAATCGAGGCCGCAGCCAAAATGGCCAACGCCCACGATTTCATCGTCGCCCATCCTGAAGGCTACGGGCGCATCTGCGGCGACAAGGGCTTTCTCCTCTCCGGCGGCGAAAAGCAACGCATCGCGCTGGCGCGCGCCATCCTGCGCAACCCGCCCGTCCTCATTCTCGACGAGGCCACCAGCGCGCTCGACACCGTCACGGAGCGCCTCGTGCAAGACGCCATCTCAAAGGTGATGGCCAACCGCACGACCCTGGCCATCGCGCATCGTCTCAGCACCGTCCGCGACGCCAACGCGATTCTCGTCGTCGACAAGGGCCGAATCGTCGAGTGCGGGACGCACGACGAGCTCTATGCCCGCAACGGCCGCTACCGCAAGCTCTGCGACATGCAGTTAAGCGCTTAGCGCAGGACGGGCGCCCGCCATGTCCCTTGCCTACGCCAAAGACGCGGTTTTCACCGCCATCGACTTTGAGACGACCGGCTCTGTCAGGGGGTGGAAAAACGAACCCTGGCAAATCGGAATGTGCGAGGTCGCCGCCGGGGCGACCGGGGCGCAGTTCTCGTCGCTTCTCCACGTCGCCGCAGACCGCCCCTTCAATGCCTACGCCCCGGGGCGCCATGCGCTTATCCGCGCCGAACTGGCCCGTGCCCCGGCGCTGCCCGAAATCTGGGGGGAGGTTGCGCCATGGGTTGCCGGACGCCCCCTCGTGGCCCACAACATCGGGACGGAACGCACGATGCTTCGCGCGGCCGCGCCGCTCTCGAAGCTTGGACCGTGGATCGACACGCTTAAACTTGCGCGGAGGCTCTTCCCCGCCTTCAAGTCATTTGCCCTCGAAGACCTCGCGCCAGCCCTGGGGATCGAGAAGGATATCCAGGCGAAATGCCCTGGTCTGGCCCCCCATGACGCGCTTTACGACGCCGTGGCCTGCGGGGAGCTCTTGCTTTACTTCCTCTCGCTTCCGGGCTGGGACGGCGTCACCGTCGACGACCTCGCCGCCGTGTAGGATGCGGACTCAATTTTCAGACTTGAATATTGGCGGAGGATCTGCTGAAAATGCTTCGAAAAAAAACGATTGACAATTTTTGCAAGGCAAAGTAAAATTTCTCTAAATTGCTTGAGGCAGACATGTTGCATGTCTGTTTTTGAAGGGGGAAATGCTGATGTCCTTGTTTTTTTCCGGTAATTGCCAATTGCCTTCCAGGA
>JAZQOA010000142.1:0-8266 GCA_045627605.1 Kiritimatiellia bacterium
GGCGGAACAGGGGCGGGGGGCGACTCCTAATGCATTTTGGCATGAATAATGCTATACTTTTTTCAATTATGAAAGCAAATCTCATTACCGTGCTCTGTGCCTTGGCGGGCCTGGCATTCGCGGAGGAAGTCCCGGTTCCGGTCTTCACCGGCGGGGAAAAGGATGTTTCGCAAGTTGCCGCGAAACTCAACCTCGGGGAGGTGGCGTGCGCGATGGACGTCAGGTTCTCGTCGCTGCCCTCGAAAGGGAGCCCCACGGGGCTTTTCGACCTTTCCGCCGATGCGCAGGGGCACGTGACGCTGCGCCTCAAGGGTGCGCCCACGGCGCTTGAGGGCGATTTCGAGGCGACTTCCCCGATGAAGGTCAAGCGCGGGGAATGGCACCGCATCGCCTTCAACTACTCGATCATCCAGCAGCGCGTCGCCTTCTACATCGACGGCCATTTGCAGTTCGAGAACGACAACATCTTCATCCCCGAGCTCGACTTCGGGGAGCCCGTCCTGGGCAAGGGCTTCTCGGGCGACGTCAGGAACTTCGCCATCTATGACATCGCCCTTACCAGCGACTACCTGCTTGTCGCCAAGGACGTGAAGGCGCGCGCCGAAGCGGCTTCAGCCCTGGCGGCCGATGCCGCCACCCGGAACGCCGCGCTCCGCGACTGGGCGAAGAAGACGCAGGATCGCGCGGCGGCGGCAAAGGACGGCGCGACAAGCGTCCGCGAGCTCGCCGAGATCGAGCGCGACGCCGCCAACCTCGCCAAGCTCGCCGGCGTCAAGGCGGTTGGCCCGGTCGTCTTCCAGCAGGTGAAGCCCTTCGAGACGAAGATGATCCTCCCCTACGTCCTGCCCGAATTCGTCACGGGCGACGGCCGCCTCGACATCGTCGCGGCGAAGGGGCAGAAGGAGGTCGTCTCCTTTGTCGCCACGGCGCTCAAGGGGCTCAAGGACTTCACGGTGAAGCCTTCCGACCTGAAGGGCGAGGGCGCCACGATCCCCGCCTCGGCCTATGACATCAAGATCCTCAAGCGCTGGTATCGCGCCGGCGGCGCGTGGGTGAGCTACTTCCTCGATCCGCGCCAGCGCATCCTCACCCCGCATCTCCTGCTTAACGACGACGACCTCATCCGCGTTGACGAGCTCCGCACGCGCAACATCATGCGGCTCGACTACCCCGAAGGGCGCCGCTACGTCGATTTTTCCGATCCGAAGACCGGACACCACGCCTTTAGGCGCGGCACGCCGTTCAAGGACGCCGACACGCTCCAGCCGACACGCCAGCTCTGGGAGGCGGGGCGCAACCAGCAGTATTTCGCCACGGTCGCGGTGCCGAAGGACGCCAAACCCGGCCTCTACACCGGCCAGCTCGAGCTCTTCGTCGGCGGCGGCAGGATCGGCTCCGTGCCGGTGCGCCTCCGCGTGCTGCCCTTCGAGCTGCCGCGCCCGGGCTCCTACGAAAATCCCGACCAAGTTTACTTCGGGCAAATGAACCGCTTCCCGGATTTCGCGGACGGTTTCACGCAGAAGGACCGCGAGGCCTTCATCCGCGGCGTCATGGAGAATATCGCCGACCACGGCATGAACCACACCGAGCGCCTTTTCAGCAATCCCATGCGCGCCCGGATCGCCCTTGAATCGGGTATCGTCCCGGACTACATCTTCTGCGCCCCGGCGCCCGACAACTGGCGGAACTATTTCAGCGGCGTCCCCGGCAACGAACTCACCGAGGCCGATCGCGAACTCGGGCTCCGCATGGCGACGCGCAAGCTCCTCCCCTACGACCGCTACTACAAGTCGATCTCGCCCACGGCCAAGCCGATGGTGATTTTCTACTCCGAGGCCGCGGCCTATGCGTCGCTCTCCACGGCGCAGGCCGAACAGGCCGAACCCGCCCATCGCCTCGGCTGGGGCGTCTTCGCCCACGGCAGCCGGGCCAACCTCCAGTTCGCCAGCGACATCCAGGATCTCCAAAGCGATGTCGGCGTGAGCCGCGAAATGGCTGACCTCTGGCATGAGGCGGGCGGCACCATCATGGTTTACGCCCAGCCTTTCCCGGGCCCTGAAAACCCCGCGCTCGAACGCCGCCGCAACGGCATGGAGCGCTGGAAGGGCGCCCACTACGACGGCAACATGCAGCACGGCTTCGAGGTCGCGCGCATCGGCTACAACGAGTTTGCCTTCGATCCCGGTGGCGACGGCAACTACAGGTGCGTCGAGACCGCCTTCTACAGCAGCGGCAAGCTCATCTACACGCTTCCCTGGGAGGGCATCAAGGCCGCGTATGAGGACGTCCGCTACGGTACGCTTCTCCGGAAACTGGCCGCCAGGCACCTGGATTCGCCAGACGAAGACCTCCGCCGCGAGGCCAAGCGCGCCATGGTGTGGCTGGAGCAGCGCGACGGCAACAACGCCGACATGACGATGCTGCGCGCCGCAATCACGGACCGCATCCTCGTGCTTCTCGACCTCGAAGCGAAGAAAGGAGCCAAGTAAAATGAAGAAACAAGCCATTGCATTGGCTGTCGCGGTCCTTGCCGCGGCGGCGTGGGCCGGCGAAGACGCCGTCCTTAATTACGGCGCCAAGAACGTCGTCGAGGCGAAGTTCATGGACGTTCCCGAATCGTGCGAGGAGATGCTCAAGACGAACCCCGGGGACTGGTGCTTCTCGTTCCGCCCCTACGGCAACAACTCCCAGATGCTCTGGACCGATCCGCTTACGGCCCGCGCCGCCGTGAGCGGCGGAACGGAGTTCGACGGCAAGCACCCGACGGCGCTCAACGTCACGTGCAACGCCGATGGCTGGACGTTTCTTCTCCTTTGCGTCGCCCCCGAAATCGAAGGTGCCCTCGCCAAGACCAACGCCCTGCCGGTCCCGTCTCTCGAGTTCTTTTTCGTGCCGGGCGACACCGACACGCACCTTGCCGACTCGCACTACCACTTCTACTGGGGCGAAGGCGAGTTCGCGCACTATCCGTGGTGCGTCCAGGACCGCACCTGGCGCAACATTCTCTCGTCGGTCCGTTCCGACTGCCGCCGCCTCCCCAACGGCTACCTGCTGCGCTTCACCTTCACCTGGGAGTCGCTTTTCGACAAGCTGCCCTTTGCCGGCATCGACAAGGCGGATAACTTCTGGAGGCTCCAGGTCGTCCGCTGGGCGGACGGCGGCGTGACCTTCGGCGGCGTCGTCCACCAGCAGTCGCGCGCCGGCTATGTGAAGTTCCCCGACTTCACGGACGCCCAGAAGACCGAGATCATGACGCGCCTTCTTGAAAAGGCCTGGACGAAGTTCCTTCTCGAAAAATCGTCGCGCCCCTACAATTTTTCGGGCGGCTGGAATTCGCCTGCGCCGCGCACCGAGAAATACATCGTCGACCATGTCGCCAAGTTCCCCCGCACCTACGTCAACTACGGCGAGGATCCCGAGTTCAAGCCCATACTCGAAGGCCTCGTCAACGAGCGCCTTGCGCTTGGCGCGCAGATCGCCGCCTTCGGGGGCATGAAGCCGGCCGAGCAGCTTGCCTTCTACAAGAAGGCCTCCGACATGCTCTTCAACTTCCGCTACGACGTCGAGGACGCCTACGCGGCCTTCCTCACCGAAAAGCGTTTCAAGTAAGGAGTCGCAACAATGGACTTTAGAACTGTCTGCATCTTTTCCGCCGCGGCGTTCGCCGCGGGTCTCGCCGTCGCCGCGTTGCCGCAGAAACTCAATCTGCGCGAGCGCGACAAACTCGTCCAGGAACTCGCCGACAAGGCGAAGAACGCGCAGAAGCCCCTGGACCGCGCCGTCGCGCAATACGACCTCCTGCGCCTCGACACGCTCCTCTGCGAGGACAAGGACCTTGAGGCGCGCGAGAAGGCGCTCGAAGCCTTCGTCAAGGCCCCCGGCGTTGCCGGCGCCGACTATGTCGCCTTCCTCTACAACAGCGTCGGCGTGGACTACCCGCTCCGCCGCGCCGAATTGCTCAAGATGGCGGAGAAGGCCCTGGCCTCCACGAACAAGGCCGACCACGCCGCCTACTATGCGTCGACCTTCGCGAAAATGGCCCCCGGACATTGGGGCTGGGGCGACAGCGACGAACCCGAGTTCTCGTCCGAGGCTCGACTCGCCCTCGTCGAACGCGCCGAAAAGGACCCGCTGATGGCGGGCGACGGCCGCGTTCTTGGCTGGAAAGTCTCGGCGCTCCGTGAATCGGGACGTCAGAACGACGCCGAAAAACTCATGCTTGACGCCATGAAGGCCGCGGAGGACAAGGACAAGCCCGCCATCGCCCAGGCGTTGGCCGAGTTCTACGTCGATACGGCGGCGCGCTTCTATTCCACGCCCGATCCCGCGACGCTCCGCAAGGCCGTCAACATGTACGAGTACAAGAACTCGCTTTCGCCAAATGGCGACGGGCGGGCGCGCGGCGAAATCATCAAGCTCCTCGTCTCGCTTGGCGATCTTGCAGGCGCGAAACGCTGGATCGAGGCCGATACCGCCCTCCAGAAGGACCAGGTGCCGACCGCCGCGAGCCTTCTGGCGCTGGGTGACATTGCCTTCGCCGAGAAAAACTGGGCTGAGGCGGCGAAATGCTACGAGAAGTGTCCTGCGGACAAGTACGACTGGCGCGTCGTCCACAAAATGGCGCAGGCTTTCGGGGCGGCGGGAAGCACCAACACGCTCGGTTATCTTGAGCTCGCGCTCAAAAAATGCAACAACCGCTACGAGCGCCCGCACCTGGAGTTTGAAATCAGCCGCCTGAAGAAGTAGGCGTTGCTGTCGCGATTCAAAGGCGGCGGGATTTCCCGCCGCCATTTTGCTTGAGATTGTGCCGTTTTTTGGGGAAAGTCGCTATGGGAAAACAGCAGTTTGGCATTTTTGTCGCCGTAGGCTTGATGGCGGCGTCTTTTTTCGCTTCTCCTGAGAAGATTGAGGCGGGAAAGCTGAAGTTTGACGGCGTCACGGACAAGTCACCCGTCTCGTACCGTCCGGGCGAGAAGATGAAGTTCGTTTTCAACTTGGAATACGGGCAGGAGCTTCCAGAGGGCACGCAGTTTTACGTCCAGTGGACGCGGAGCGGGGACGATGGTCTTTCGCGCACGGGCTTCGAGCCGATCGCCGAAGGCCGTCCCGTCAAGATCGCGACCTCAATTGACCGTCCGGGCTTTGTCCGCGTCCAGGCCGTGCTTACGGATGTGACGGGGCGCCGCTTCAACTACATGCTCAACAACGAGCGGATGGCGTCGCATGTCTTCGAGGGCGGCGCCGGGGCCGCCGTGGACGACATCCTGCCGGCGAATGAGGAGCCCGCGGATTTCGATGCCTTCTGGGCGGGGTGCAAGGGCGAGCTCGCCAAGGTGCCGCTCAACCCCGTGGTCGTCGATGTGCCGACCAATCGCATTCCGGCGAAGTTTGCCGCGACACACCGCCTGCAGGCCGTGACGGTGCCGTGCGCCGGGCCGCGTCCCGTCACGGGGTTCCTGATCGTCCCCGCGGGGGCGAAGGCGCGTTCGCTGCCGGTTGTCGTTTCATTCGACGGCTATGGCGAGGGGGGGCAGGGTGCCTATCCCGATGCCTGGATGTATGAGGTCGCCAATGCAAAAATCCACTTCCATGTCAATGCCCACGGCTACGAGCTCATGCGCGAAGACGCCTACTACAAGGACTTCTTCGCGAAGATCCCAAGCTACGCCTTCGACATTGAAGAAAATATGAAGCCCGAAACGTGCTATTTCCACGGTATGGCGCTGCGCGTCGTACGCGCCTTCGACTTCGTGAAGACGTTGCCCGAGTGGAACGGCAGGGATCTCATCGCCCAAGGAGGCAGTCAGGGCGGCCTCCAGACTTCGTGGGCGGGCTCCCTCGTCGAGGGGCTGACGGAGTGCCGTCCGAGCGTAACGTGGTGTTCCGACATCGACGGGACGTCGGTCGGTCGCCAAGGAGGGTGGCGGCCGGACTTCCGCCCCGGGCTCGCCTACTACGACACCGTTTTCCACGCCCGCCGCATTCCCGCGTCGTGCAGGCTTGAAATCACCCGCGCGGGACTGGGCGACTACGTCTGCCCGCCGTCGGGACTTGCCGCGCAGTACAACGCGGCGAATTGCCCGAAGTCAATCGTCTGGATGCAGAACTCGACCCATATGTTCGTGCCGTCGCCGGCGCATACCTACACGAATGCCGCGCCGAAAGGATGTGGCCGGAAGGGGGTTGCGCCGTCTGCGGGCGACACGGCTTGCAAGACCGACTTTGTGAAGGCCGAGTTCAACGGCAAGTGGCAGTTCGACAAGGGCGATGGCTTTGCCGCGATTGAATTTGGCGGGCGGGCCAACTTGCGCAAGGGCAGGGGGGCCGGCGGGGCTGATTTGCCTGTCATGCAGAAGGTCTCGCTCCGCGGCGTGCTTGTCGCCGAGAAGGCGGGCGAGGCGGTCGTCGGCGTTGGCGCGGACTGGTGGTGGACGTGCGTTGTCAACGGCAAGGAGATTGTCGGGCGGACGCGGGCCATGCCCGGTGGCAACGGCAAGGCCTCGTTCGAGAAGACCGACTGGCTTTTCCGCGTCCCCGTCGAGGCCGGGGAAAACGAGGTCCGCCTCGACATCGTCCTCGGGGAACACGGTACCGTCGCGATCGGCGCGATTCAGCCCGAAGAAGTCGCGGACGGTCTTTCGACCAAGCTGGAGGAGGACTACGCCTTCTACACGGAAAACTACCCGGCACCCGAAACCGTGCCTTTCAAGCCCGAAGTATCTTCAGGCGGCAAGGTTCGCTTCAGGACGGCGCAGCCTTATCCCGCCGGCATTGAATACAAACTGGAGGGGGACAAGGAGTGGCGGCAGGCATGGGATGCGTCGATGTCGTGCAAGCACAAGGTGGTTCTTCCGCTTGGGCGCGGGGAAAAATGCACATGCCGCGAAATCCAGCATGTTTTCCTTGGCGGCTGGAGTGTTCTCCGCGGCGAAGAAATGACGCTTGCCGTTGAGCCGTGAGTTTCGTCCTGCCCGGCGGACGCGCGTGAGGATCATGCTCCTGCATGATCGCCGCGCCGAGGTGCGCCGTCCTAAAAGAGCCGGTAGGCATCGGCAAGAGGGTAAGATCGATAGGTGATGGTACCGCCCCGAAGGTTATCGATGCTTACCGCCGCCTATCGCCACGCCATTTTGGGTAACGCACCGTTCAGCCACACACCCGCGCCCGCATTGCCGCCGGCCGTCGCCTTGTTTTTCGTGATGATCGAATTTTGCACCGTACCAGCCGTGACATACACGCCTGCGCCCGTCGATGCCGTCTCGCCCGTCAAGGTCACGTTCGCCAGCACCGCGCATTTACCTTACAATCATCATCGTTCCCATGACCCTGAACTCATAGCATCCGATATCGACAACGCGGTTGCGGATGCGTCTTGTGTTGTCGAGGTCAACGGGGTCTTCAACTGTGCTCCAGACGGAACTGTCGCCTTTGTCGATGCAAGTCTCTGACCCGATTGCCAGGTGGAAGTCGCCGCGGGAAGCGTTCTTGAAGGCTGGGTCGGCGACGAAAAGGTTGTCCGAGACCCCCGTATCGTTGTCCGTGACGTTCTTCGCGAACGTACCGTTCGCCACCAGGACGCCGCCCATCTGGCTCTCGCCGCCCTGGACCAGCCGCTCGCTGAAGGCGACGATGTTGTTCTTCACGACCGGCATGCCCGAGACGAGGTAGAGACCCGCGCGCGGCTTGTCGTCGTCTGCCGGCGCCGTCCGGCCGCCGTTCACAATCGCCCCCGTTCCGAGCACGTTGCCGACAATCGTGTTGTTGTAGGCACGTCCGCCGGTCAGGACAAGTCCCGCGCCGTTGAGGAACGTCATGTAGTTGTCGTTGCGCCAGGCAATGCTGTTGGTGTTGGCGCTGATAAGGCAGTTCCGGATGACGCCCGCACTCATGCACGCGCCCGCCGCGCGGAAGTAGGCGACACTCTCGCCAAGGTCCTTCGTGAAGTTCTTCTCGATCACACAGTTCTCAACAAGCGCATCCGCGCCAGCCACCATCACCGCGCCGCCTGAGAAGCCGTTGTACTCTCCCGTCGACACCTGGTTGCCGATGACCCAGGCACGGCGCAGCGTGCCGCCAGAAACGGCGACGGCAGCACCGGCCAGCGTGTTGGAGCTGTAGCGGCAGACATTGCCCCTGAACGTGCAGTCAACGGCCCCGCCCGCCGACATCCAAAGACCGCCGCCGGCGGTCGCGCTGTTCCCCTCGAAGACGCAGTTCGTGACGAGACCGCCCTCCTGATGCACCGCGCCGCCGTTGCCGCCGCCCG
>JAZQOA010000143.1:0-23012 GCA_045627605.1 Kiritimatiellia bacterium
TTTCTTGCCGAGCTGCGCGGCAGCTTCCGCGTGCTTTCAAACCGCGAGAGCGGCTTCGGGCGCTTCGACATCGCGCTCTTCCCGCTGCTTGACGGCTTCCCCGGCGTGATCATCGAGGTCAAGGCGGCGGATGCCGACACGGACGACCTCGACGCCCTTGCCGCCGCCGCCCGCGCCCAGATCGACGAGAAGAGCTACGAAGCCGACCTCCGCGCCCAGGGCGTCGCGGACGTCCTCAAGTTCGGCCTCGCCTTCCGCGGCAAGCGTGTTTCACTGAAAAATTGAGGTCATTGCAGGCACTTGCGCAGACGCAGGCGCTGGTGTTGGCCGGCTCTTGCGTCGGCTGACTTGAAGTTGCTATACTATTTCGCATGAACGCGCAACGCAAAAGAGTGACGGACGGCAAGTTGCCGCTGCCGGTTGGCGACAGTGACTGGGCGCGAATCGTCCAACGAACATACTTCGTCGACAAGACCTTGATGATCCGTGATCTCGTCGATGCCGAGACCCGTGTCGCGCTCTTCACGCGGCCGCGCCGCTTCGGCAAGACAACGGCGATGCAGATGCTCAAGACTTTCTTCGAGAAGGCCGTCGATTACAAGGGCAACCCCGTCGACAACGCGCCGCTTTTCCACGACAAGCTGATCTGGCAGGCGGGCGAAAAGTACCGGGCGCTCTGCGGCAAGTTCCCCGTCATCTACCTCACATTCAAGGACTTCAAGGCCCGGAACTGGGATGAGGCCGTCGTCTCGCTGCGCAATGCCCTCTCCGGGGAGTGCTTCCGCCACATTGAGGCCGTGAAGACCGCGCCGATCAGCGAGAACACCCGGAGGAACCTCCTCGCCGTTGAAGCGGGCACGGCTTCCGCCGGCGCCATGGCCGACATGCTGGGCGGCCTGGCGGAGGCCATCCACCTCGCGGACGGCGTCAAGCCGATCGTCCTCATCGACGAGTACGACTCGCCGGTCAACTCCGCCTCGACCTGCGGCTACTACGACGAGATGGTTTCCTTCATGCGCACGTTCCTGCCCGGCGCGATGAAGGACAACGCGCACGTCGAGATGGGCATCATGACGGGTGTTTTGCGCGTCGCGAAGGAGGGCATTCTCTCCGGCCTCAACAACCTCATGGTATACACCGTCTTCGAGAACCGCTTTTCGCAGTACTTCGGCTTCACGCGCGAGGAAGTCGAGGCGATGTGCGCCTACTACGGTGTTCCGGAGCGGATGACCGAAATCGAGGCGTGGTACGACGGATACGACTTCGGCGGCGTCCATGTCTTCAACCCGTGGAGCGTCCTCTACTACTTCGCCAACGACTGCCAGCCGAAGGCGTACTGGCTCGACACGAGCTCGAACGACATCATCGCGGAGCTTGTCCGCGACCTGCCGCACGGCATGGCCGAGACGCTTGTCGGTCTCTTAAGGAAGGACGCGAAGGACAATCCCCCGATTGTGCCGATGACCACGGAGCTCGGCCCGTACGCGAACATCAGGAAGCGGAGCGACACCCTCTACGCGCTTCTTGTCTCGACCGGCTACCTGAAGGTCGTGGGCGAAATCGAGGACGGCTATTGCCCGGTGTTGCTCCCGAATCGCGAAGTCGAGCAGGTCTTCGTGCTCGACATCATCCGCAAGATCACCGAACGCGACGACCGCAGTGTTGCACAGGCCTTCAAAGTCGCCATCATCCGCCGTCGCCCCGTTGAGTTCAAGACGGCCATCGCCGACTTCCTGCTGGAGTCCGCGAGCTTCTACGACACGGCGGCGGAGGGCTTCTACCACGGGATGCTCCTCGGCTTCCTCGCCGAGCTGCGCGGCAGCTTCCGCGTGCTTTCAAACCGCGAGAGCGGCTTCGGGCGCTTCGACATCGCGCCCTTCCCGTTGCTGGAGGGTTCCCCCGGCGTGATCATCGAGGTCAAGGCGGCGCATGCCGACACGGACGACCTCCACGCCCTTGCCGCCGCCGCCCGCGCCCAGATCGAGGAGAAGAGCTACGAAGCCGACCTCCGCGCCCAGGGCGTCGCGGACGTCCTCAAGTTCGGCCTCGCCTTCCGAGGCAAGCGTGTTTCACTGGCATCCCGGTGAGGCATGTTCTGGGTTCCAGGTTTGAGGGCGTGAGACAAGAGACTTGAGACGAGAGACGCGAGGCGGATGCCTCTTTAAACCGTCGAATTTTCGCGAATTTGCGAAAATGCTTGCGCATAAGTCTGCGATTTGCAATAATTACAATCCTAGAAAGGATTGCGTGGAAATATGTTTAAGATGAAACAAGCCCTTGTCGCGGCATGTGTCGCCGCATTTGCCGTGTTTGGCGTCTTTGCCGTCGAACCTGACGCCTATTACGAATGGCTGGGGTCGCAGGCGAATGCGGCGCAGTCCATCAACACCGAGTATGTCTTCACCAACCAGCCGCGCGTCGTCGCCGTGATGATGAAGATGAACGAGGCCGACTGCGACCAGGCCGGCACGCCATCGGCGTTCTTCAACATCAACTACGTCAAGACGAGCATCTACTACCGCTATGGCAGCGGTTCGGCCAACCTGAGCAACGCCAAGTCGTTCCCGACGGTGGTCGGCAATTGGGTCGAGTGCGTATGGACCACGAACCTCGTCCATGACGGCGTCTGCTACGGCACGGTGAACAACCCTCCGTCCTTCAAGAACAACAAGCAGCAGTTCTGGCTCTTCAAGGGGCGCTCGGGCAGCTATGTGCGCTTCAAGTCCGTCGACATGTACGACGGCGACGTGCTGGTGCGCTCGTATCGTCCCGCCATGATCAACGGTCTGGTCGGACTGTGGGACTCCGTGACGGAACGCCTGTTCGTCAACCAGGGCACGGGCTCGTTCGAGTGCGGGCCGCTCTTCAGCGATCCACACAAGCTGACCGTCGCCGGTGCGCCCGAGAACTACGGCGAGGTCTCGCCCGCGTATGGCCCCCACAAGGAAGTTGCCGCCGGTGAGTCGATTGAAGTCAGCGCGCCGAGCGAACCGATCACGATCGGCGGGCTGACGGTGCAGTGCGAGGGCTGGAAGACGTATGCGTGGGATGCCGCACAGCAGGCCTGGACCAATGCGGCGTCCGGCACCGAGACGTCGTTCACCTACGTGCATCCGGATCCGGCCGAGGAGATGAAGCTCGAATGGCAGTGGGGGTCGATGGGCGTCGACACGGCGGTGTCGGGCGACGGCAGAGTCGACTGCTCGCGCGACAGCGGCGATTTCGTGCTGACGGCCGTGCCGGACGAGGGCTCGCGGTTCGTCTGCTGGTACGGATGGGACGACCTGCCTGTCGCCGAGCGCACGAACGCGACGGTGCGCCTGTCGACCCAGTTGGCGCGGCCGAGGATCACCGCCTATTTCGCCAGGACGTCGGGCGAGAAGTCCGCGAAGACCTGGACGAACGGCACGGGATCGTTCCTCTGGACGGACGCCGACAACTGGAATCCGGCGGGCGTGCCGACCTTTGACGACGCGGTGACGGTCGGCGGCCGCGCGATGATACACGAATTTGCGGTGGCCGGTTCGCTGGCGGTCGTCAGCGGCGGCGCAGTCTATCTTGGCGGCGAGCCGGACAGTGCCAGCAGCGCGGCCAGCGTGGTGGCGTCGTATGCCGACAAGGCGAAGGCGCGCGGGCTCTGGGTGGCGGGCGACGTCTCGTGCGCGGGACAGATCGCGCTCGGCGGGCGGACTCCGGCGAACGCCATCTCGCTCATCACCAACCTGCAGCTGCGCGTCGAAGGTGACTTCACGGTGAGCGGTTCGGGCAAGCTGGCGGCCTACGCGGCGAGCGATCCGGCGGCGGCGGTGCGCGGCGATTTCGCGCGGCTCTACGCGGGCGCGACGGTCGTCAGGATCGGCGGCGCGTTCGAGCTGAAGGACACGGCGACGCTCTATCCGACGTGCGACGAGCTGACAGGCGCGTCCGTCAAGTTCGAGTCCGCGACGTTCCTCCTCGACGAAGGGGCGAGGGTCTCGGCGATCTCGCGTGGGTGGCACTGGTTTCAGCGCGGTAACTATGGCGGGCCTTCGGGATACTACGCGCACACGACGCGACTGTACAATACCTTTGCCACGGGCATCGGTTTGAATGCTCAAATCGGCTCTGGTCACGGCGGTCTGGGCGGTGGCGCGAACGGTACCTTCGGCCTTACCTACGGTTACGCCTATGCGCCGTTCCTGCCTGGCGCGCCGGCCGGTGGCGACAGCAACTACAATACGAGTTACGACGCGACGACCGGGCTGCTGCGCGGCGGCGGATGCTTCTGGCTGCGGACGATGGGCGAGGCCGTCGTCAACGGGAAGATCGACGTTTCCGCGCGGAATGCGGACTGGGACGCGGCGTCGGGCGGCAGCGTGTGGCTCGCGGTCGGCGAGCTGACGGCGGGTGAGAATGCGTCCATCACGGCGAAAGGCGCGAACAAGGGGAGTTCGGGCGGCGCTAACTGCGCGGGCGGCGGCGGACGCGTTTCGCTCGCGATCGGGCTTTCGGACGCGCAGCTGGACGCGCTCGCGGAGGGCGAGGTGCCGGAAAGCGTCATTGCGTCCGACTCGATCAGCGCGATTGCGGTCAACGTCTTCGGCGGCACGATGAGCTCGGGCCGCGCGGGCGACGGCACGGCGACGACGGTGCTGGCCAGGGACGAGTCGGGCGTGACGATCACCGTCGCCTCGTCCATTCCGGTTCTCGTGACGGGGACGGATCCGGCCTACGGCGGCTGGCCGATGAAGGACAAGACGGAGCATGCGTTCAGCGCGCCCGCCTACGGCAATCACCCCGAGAACGCGACCTGGCGCTACGAATGCCTCGGCTACGTGGTGTCTAACGCCACGACCGAAGTCGCGTCCGGGGAGACGAACGCCTTCACGTTCACGCCGAACGGCGAGGACGTGACCGTGACCTGGTTGTGGGGCGTGCGCGAGTTCGGCGCGAAGCTCGAGACGAGCGAAGGAGGGCAGGTGAACATCAACGGCAGCCTCGGCGACGAACAGGGCATGGTGTGGACGAAGGAAGGCGAGGATCGCGTCTTCGATGCGGTGCCGGACGCGGGGCACGAGTTCCTGCACTGGGCGGGGGCGATGGTCGAGGACGGACACGAATCGCCGCGGCTGACGCTGGATCCGTCGGAGCAGCGGACGATCAGGGCGGTGTTCCGCGTGGCGGCGGAGCCGACCGGCTATACGTGGAACGGCGGCACGGGCGCGTGGGACGATGCGACGCAGTGGACGCCCGCGAACATTCCGGGCGGAAAGGACGACGTGACGATCGCGGCGGGAACCTGCACGATCGACGATTTCGCGGCGGCGAAGTCGCTGACGGTTTCGGGCGGCACGCTGAAGACCTCGCCGACGTCCGCATCGGGAGTCCATAACCGGGTGCGGGTGAACGTCCACGGCGATCTCGCCGTCACGGGCGATGGCAAGTTCACGTTCGGTGCGACGGGCGGCGGCAACACGGTCTGGAACGGACTGGAGGTGGCGGGTAACCTGACGCTGGACGACACGGCCGAGTTCCTGTTCAGCGCGGGCAAGCGGGCGACGCCGTATACGATCAAGACGGGCAGCGGGTTCGTCAACGTGGGCGGCAACTTCACGCTCAACGGGCAGTCGGTGTTCCGCCCGAACTGCTCGGGTCAGAACGCCGGCACGCCTGTCGTGACGGTGGGCGGTAGGTTCGCGGTCTCGGCTGAGGCGAAGGTCGACGCCGATGGGCGTGGCTTCGGCACGTTCAGCGAAGTGTCGCCCAATACGGGCGTCGGCGACCACGGCGATCTGGCGGCAGGCCATGGCGGACGCGGACAGAACGGGGCTTCGGATGCGGTCGGCAACGGTGGCGAGACGTATGACTACCTTTATGCGCCGCTCTGGCCGGGCCAGCAGAACCGCGAGTCGAATTCGGCGACGCTCGTGCGGGGCGGCGGCGTGGTGCGCGTGAAGGCGAGGGGCATCTGCGTGGACGGCACGGTTACGGCCAATGGCGGTGTGTGCAGCGGCGGCGCGGCATCGGGCGGTACGATTTGGCTGGCGGCAAGAAGCTTCACATTTGGCGACGGGGCGGTGTTGTCCGCCGCAGGAGTGACGCCATCCGACGCGTCGTACGGCGCATCGGGCGGCGGACGCATTGCTCTCGGCGTTTGGCTTGACGACTACCAGTATGATGCCCTAATCGCAGATGGCGACGCTCTCCCCGTCAAGACCCGTGACATCACCGACGAGTTCGTTGCGGCGAATCCCGGACTTACCGTAAATGTGGCCTCGGGCGACCGCGCGGCGGCCGTCGCGGCCTGCCAGGGCACCTTCAGGGTTGTGGCAGGTCCTCGCCACGGCATTGTGATCATCGTCCGGTAATCGGGTGCTCGCTCCCGGCATCGCCCTCCCCATGCCTGTTGTGGTATAATTTCGGGTGTGAAAGGAGACTCAACATGATGACGGGAATTAGACATGCGCTGGTTCTTGCGGCAGCCTTGCTTGGCGGTTGCGCCGTTCTGTCCGGTGGCAAGGACGCGGCGGTAGGCGTGATGTCGGCTCACGGGTTCAACGCCTGCACCGGCGCGCAGCCGCAGGCGATGCTCGGGAAGGACGGCACGTTTTTTAGCTGCGGTTTCCGCGGGAAACGCTTCCACTTCGAATTTGACGTGGCGGACACCAACGTTTGCGTCGCCTCCGAAATCAAGCACCCGCTCGACATCGCGGGTGGGGATCGCGTTGAAATCTACTTCGTGCCTGACGCGGCAATGGCGCGCGGCTACCGGTGCGCCGAAATTGATGCCGCGGGGCGCGTCTTGTCGTATTCCGTGGACGAAGCGAAGAAATTCGACTGGTTCTGGAAGTTCTCGACGCTGAAGAGCAAGGCGCGCCGCACGGCGGCGGGCTATCGCGTGGAGGGGAGCGTGGCGGTTGACGAGCTCGTTTCGTTCGGCATTGATCCCGCGTCCTTCTTCCTGGGCGTCTTCCGCGCCGATATGTCCGCCCCGGGCAAGGTCGCCGCCTGGTGCTCGCTGGCGCCGATGCTTCTGCCCGCGCACTTCCATCAGCCCGCGATGCTCCTGCCTTTCGCGCCGGACGGAGGCCAAAATGGCGAAAATTGACGAATTGCTTTGCAAAATGGGCCCGCTCCACGCGAGCGACCTCCACTTGACCAGCGGTTTCGCGCCGCGTTACCGCATCCACGGCGAGATGAAGACGCCGGATGGTCTTCCGTCGCTTTCCGCGGGCGAACTCCTCGGAATGGCGCTTGAAATCGCGCCGGAGCGCGTCGCGCAGCAGTTCAAGGCCGAGGGTGACGCCGACTTCGCCTACGAAATCGCGGGCGCGGGCCGTTACCGCGCCAACCTTTTCCGCGACCGCTTCGGGCCGGGTGCCGTCTTCCGCACGATCCCGACGGACATCCCCTCGGCCGACAAGCTCGGGCTTCCTTCCGCCGTCCGCGACTTCTCTATGCTCTCCAAGGGGCTTGTGCTCGTCACGGGGCCGACGGGTTCGGGCAAGTCCACGACGCTTGCCGCGATCATCGACGAGATCAACCGCACGCGCGACGAGCACATCATCACCATCGAGGATCCCATTGAGTTCGTGCACGAACCCAAAAGATGCCTCGTCAACCAGCGTGAAGTCCACCGCGACACCGAAAGCTTCGCCCGCGCACTTCGCGCCGCCCTGCGCGAAGACCCGGACATCGTGCTCGTCGGCGAAATGCGCGACCTCGAGACCATTGAAATCGCCCTTGAAACGGCGGAGACCGGCCACCTTGTCTTCGGCACGCTCCACACCAACAGCGCCGCCGCGACGGTCGACCGCATCATCGACAAGTTCCCGTCCGACCGCCAGAACCAGATCCGCACACTGCTTGGCGACACGCTCAAGGGCGTCATCGCCCAGACGCTCTGCCACAAGATCGGCGGCGGTCGTGTCGCCGCCTTCGAGGTGCTTGTCGTCAACAACCCCGTCGCGGCGCACATCCGCGAAGGCAAGACTTTCCTCATCCCCTCCGTCATGCAGACCTCCAAGGGGCTTGGCATGCAGACCTTTGCGGACGACTTGACGGGACTTGTGCTCCAGGGCAAGATCACCTGCAAGGAGGCCTATGTCAAGGCGGCGGACAAGGATTCGATCCGCACGGCGATGCAAAACGCAGGTCTGCCGCTCGACTTCGTCCGCGAGGAGTCTCCCGCCGAAGACAATGGAGCTGCGGCCGCGAAGGCCGAAATCGCCAGGCTCAGGGCGAGGCTGGCGGAAGCCCCCGCAGATGCGGAGGCGATGCTTGCGCTTTCGAATTGCCTTGCGACGGCTCCCGAAGGCGCAGGGCGTGATGGGCGCGAGGCGTTGCGGCTCGCCGAAGGCGCGGCACGTACCGGCAGGGTCGGCGCGGCGCGCATGCTCGCCGCGCTGGGCGTGGCGCAGGGGGCGTTGGGCAATGCCCGCGTGGCCGTCGAGTACCTCAACAAGGCGCTTGCCGAGGCGAAGCGTTCGGGTGACGAGGGGATGCTTGGCCCCGTCTACGCGAAACTCCATGCGCTTGGCGCGCAGGCCCCGAAATAGCGGCTTCTGCTATAATTGAATGCTGTGTTTTTCCGACTTTAACTGAAAGGGATTTTTGAAATGGCTGTGAAACTCAGGGCTGGTGTAATTGGGCTTGGCATGGGCGGCGGGCATCTCGGCTGCTACCTGGAGCACCCCGATGTCGAGGTGGTGGCGATCGCCGACCGCCGCGAGGATCGCCGGGCGTTGCTGCCGTCGCGGTGGCCCGCCTTCAAGGGCAAGGTCTACCACGAGGGCATCGACATGATCCGCAACGAGAAGCTCGACATCCTCTCGGTCGCCGTCCCCAACAACCAGCATGCCGAACTGACCATTGCCGGCCTTGAGGCTGGCGCAAATGTGCTGTGCGAAAAGCCGATGGCCATGAATGCCCGCGAGGCCCAGGCGATGCTCGACACGGCGAAGCGCTGCGGCAAGAAGCTCGGCATCGACTTCTCCTACCGCTTCAACCCGCAGTCGCGCGCGATGAAGGACCTTGTGGACGGCGGTGCGCTCGGCAACATCTACTATGCGCGTACCGTCTGGCTGCGCCGCGCCGGCATCCCCGGCTTGGCGTCGTCGAACTTCAACACCGGCAGCGGCTCGCCGATGGGCTCGTGGTTCTTCGACAAGGCGCAGTCCGGCGGCGGCCCGCTCATCGACCTTGGCGTCCACCGCCTCGATCTCGCGCTTTGGCTGATGGGCTATCCCGAGCCCGAATGGGTCATGGCCAGCACCTACGCGAAGTTCGGCCCCCAGTGGGCGAAGCGCGCCGGATGCGAATACACCGTCGAGGACCTGGCCTGCGCGATGGTCAAGTTAAAGAACGGCGCGACACTTGAGCTTGACGCCTCGTGGGCCTGCAACATCAAGGAACGCGAACTGCAGACGCTCCGTCTCCTCGGCGAGGAAGGCGGAATGTACCAGTACAATCTCAACGAAGGCTACACCTACCAGGTCGAGTACTACAAGCGTCTGGCTGACCGTCCCTTCGACTGCACGATGCACGGCGCAGAGCCGATGCCAAGCTCCTTCCAGCTCTTCGCAGATGCCGTCCGCGACAACAAGCCCTTCCTCGTCCAGCCCGAAGAGGGCGTTACGGTCATGAAGATCCTCGACGCCGTCTACGAGTCCGCCACCACGGGCGCGCCCGTGCGCCTTGCGTAGCGACCGGGAAAATGGAGTGCCGGCCGAATTGCGGCGTCTGCTGCTGGGTGATCTCGATTAGTTCGCCCATTCCCGGGATGCCGAATGGCAAACCCGCCGGGGTGCGCTGCGTGCACCTCACGGACGACAACAAGTGCGACATTTTCGGCAAGCCCGAACGGCCTCGGGTTTGCTGTTCGTTCCGTCCCGAGGAATTGGTCTGCGGACGCTCTCGCGAGGAAGCCGTCCGCATTGTCGCGGATCTTGAGGGACTTTCTCCCGACCCGTTCCTCTGCGACTGAACCTACACGAAGTCGTCATTTTCCCCATGGCGAAATCGCTGGCGAAAACCCTTGAAGACTGGTTTGCCAAGGCAAAACGTCCGATGCCTTGGCGCCTTCAGCCGTCGCCTTATGTCTGCTGGCTGAGCGAAATCATGATGCAGCAGACGACCTACGGCACGGTCCTTCCCTACTACGGGCGCTTCCTTGAGCGGTTCCCGACAGTCGAGGCCCTGGCGGCAGCCGACGAGGCGGACGTACTCAAGGCCTGGGAGGGGATGGGCTACTATGCCCGTGCACGGAACTTGCTCAAGGCGGCGCGCCAGATCGTGGCGGACGGCCATCCCGATTGGCCCGCGACAGCGGCGGCATGGGCGGAGATCCCTGGCGTCGGCCCCTACACGGCCGCGGCGTTGGCAAGCGTCCTTTCGGGCGAGCGCGTGCCTGTTGTGGACGGGAATGTCGCGCGCGTCTTTGCCCGCTACTGGAAGCTCGCGGACGACTTTTCGAAAATGCCCGTCCGCGAAAAGCTGGCGGCGCGGCTCCAGCCCGAAATCGAGGCGGCGCATATCCCCGGAGATTTCAACCAGGCGATGATGGAGCTTGGTGCGCTCGTCTGCGCGCCGAAGAACCCGGACTGCGCGCGGTGTCCGCTCGCCAAGGGCTGCGCGGCGCACCGCGACGGCGACTGGGCGGACTATCCCGTTCGGGCCGCGAAGAAGGCGTTGCCCGTCCGCACGGGCACGGCGGTGATCGTCAGGGACGGGCAGGGGCGCGTCCTGCTCGTGCAGAATCGTGACGGCGGTTTGCTGAAGGGCCTGTGGGAACTCCCGTTGATCGAGCCCGCGGCAAAACTCACCCAGGTCTTTTCGCATTTCAGACTTGAACTTGAGACTGTCCGGACGCTCCGCGCCGATGCCGAGTTCAAGGATCCGTCGTCAGTACCCCTCGCAACCGCCACGCGCAAGGCGCTTGGATTGTGAGGAGGGGTGGAAGTTGTGGGGCACGCTCCCCGCGTGACCGACGCGCCTATTGCCGCGTAACGCGGGGCCAGCGCGGCGGCCCCGTTCAATCTGGCGTCGGCTCCCTTTACGGGGCCGCCGCCTTGTAGTAGAATTTCCATAGTGGCCGTGCGGTTGGCGTGTGGCCCGAAATGGAGATTTTGCCATGATATTGGTCAAGGGCGGCTATGTGAAGCCGATTTCAGGTCCGGACATCCCGTGTGGCGACATTCTTGTCGAGGACGGGAAAATCGCAAAGGTGGGCGCGAAGTTACGCGCCCCGGCGAAGTGCAAGGTGCTTGACGCCTCGGGCTGCATTGTCGCGCCTGGCTTTGTCGAGGCCCACTGCCATGTCGGACTCCACGGCGAGGCCGTGCGCTGGGAGGGGAGCGACATCAACGAGTATTCCAATCCCGTCACCCCGCAGCTCCGCGCCATCGACGGTCTCAACCCCCTCGACGAAGGGCTTTCAAACGCCCTTGCCGCAGGGGTGACGACCGCCGTTACCGGACCTGGATCCGCCAATGTCATCGGCGGCACCTTCGTCGCGATCAAGTTGGTCGGCAACTGCGTCGACGACATGGTCGTCAAGAATCCCGCGGCGATGAAGATCGCCTTCGGCGAGAATCCCAAGGGCTGCTACGGACAGAACGGCCACAAGGCCCCCGTCACGCGCATGGAGATTGCCGCGCTTCTGCGCGAGACGCTCTACAAGGTGCGCAAGTACAAGCAGGATGTCGCCCAGGCCGAGAAGGAGGGCAAGCCCATCCCCTTCGACTTGCAGCTTGCCGCGCTTGTCCCCGTGGTCGATGGCGAAATCCCGCTCAAGGCCCACGCCCACAGGGCGGACGACATTCTCACCGCGATTCGCATTGCGGACGAATTCGGCGTGAAGATCACGCTCGACCACTGCACCGACGGCCATCTCATCGTTGACAAGCTGGCGAAGGCTGGGAAACCTTGCCTTGTCGGCCCCTCCCTGGGCGGCAAGAGCAAGCACGAACTCGCCCACAAGTCGTTTTCCACGGCCGGCATCCTCGATGCGGCGGGCATTGAAGTCTGCATCGTCACCGACGCCCCGGTGATTCCGCTTGAATACCTGCCGCTTTGCGCGGGCCTGGCCGTCAAGGCCGGCATGAAGGAGGAGGCGGCCTGGCGGGCAATCACGCTCAACCCCGCCCATGTCGCCGGAATCGACAGCCGGGTTGGTTCGCTGGAGCCGGGCAAGGATGCCGACATCGTCGTTTTCGAAGGGAATCCGCTGCGCGAAATCGCCGCGCACCCTCGTTTCGTAATGGTCGACGGCAAGGTTGTGGCCGGCGGGTCGCGTTAAACGGGTTCGCAAGGGGGGACTGTGGCAGGAAAACTTTTCATTGCCGCCGATGGTGGCGGCACCAAGACGGAGTTTGCGCTTTTTTCACGCGAAGGACAGGTCTTGAAGCGTTTGGCACTGGAGGGGTCAAATCCAAATTCAAGCGGCTTTGACGCCGCCGTCGCGGTGCTTGACCGCGGTTTTTCCGAGCTGGAAGCCGCAGCAGGCGGCGCGGCAATCGCCGGCCGCTTCGCGGGAGTCTCAGGCGCGATGACCGGCGGCAACGATGCGAAACTCGCCGCCGCGCTTGGCGGGCGCCATCCCGGCGTCATCGTCGAAAGCGACTTGATGAATGTCGTCTATAGCGCCAGGATTCCTTCGAAATGCGTGGCGGCCATTGCCGGCACAGGTTCGGCGGTCTTTGGCTACGACGGTACCCGCCTCGTCCGCTCAGGAGGGTGGGGGTATCTCCTCGACGACGCGGGCGGCGGCTATGACATCGGCCGCGAAGCCCTGAGGCTTTGCCTTGAGGCGGATGACGACCCTGCTGCGGAACCGCTCGAACTCGTTCGCCTCGTCGAAAAAAAACTTGGCGGACGCGCCCTCGACAATCTTGCGTCCTTCTACCGGGAGGGGCCGTCATTCATTGCTTCTTTTGCACCGCTTGTCCTTGATGCGGCGCGGCGCGGCGACGATCTCGCCCGGCGCATTGTGCGGAAGTCCGCCGCCCGGCTCGCCGAGTTGGCCCTCGCGATGCGCGGGCGCTGCGATTGCGGCGGCAAGCTGGTGCTTTCCGGAGGACTGGTCGCGTCGCAAGACGTTTTCCTGCCGATGGTCGAGGATGCGCTGGCGGGCCTCCTCGAGGTGGAGGTGCCGACCGTCCCGCAGATTTGCGGCGCGTGCCGCCGGTGTCTCGCGCTTTGCGGGGAGGAGCCCTTCGCCGCGTTTTGCGGCGTCCCCGTCGGCGACGTCCGTGCGGCGGCGGGTGTCGTCGCGGAACCGGCGGCTTGTCCCGCGCCCGGCACCGAGGCCCGCAACCCGCGTTCGCGGCATATCGACAAAATGGACACCATCGCGATGCTCCGCCTCGTCAACGACGAGAACCGGCGGTCGGTTGAGGCGGTTGGCGGTGCGCTTGGCGCAATCGCAAGGGCCGTCGAAATCGTCGCGGACGCCTTTCGCCACGGCGGGCGGCTTATTTACGCCGGCGCCGGCACGTCGGGGCGGCTCGCCGTTCAAGACGCCTCGGAGTGTCCGCCGACCTACGGCGTTGACTACAACACTGTGGTGGCCAACATTGCGGGCGGTGAAGGCGCGGTCTTCCACGCCGTCGAGCAGGTGGAAGACAGCGCGGAGGCGGGACGGGCCGACCTGTTGGCGCGGGGACTGGCAGCCCGTGATGTTGTGATGGGCGTTTCGGCATCGGGCAACGCGGCGTATGTCGTTTCCGCGCTCCAGTGCGCCAAGGAGGCGGGGTGCCGTACCATTGCGCTCAGTTCCAACAAGAGCTGTCGGATTGCCGAGGTTGCGGATGTCGCGATCTTCACGGACACCGGCGCGGAGGTGGTGACGGGATCTACGCGGATGAAGGCCGGTAACGCGCAGAAGATGGTGATGAACATGGTCACGACGTGCGCAATGGTCATGACCGGCAAGGTCTATGAAAACATGATGGTCAACTTGCGCCCGACAAACGCGAAGCTGCTTCGGCGCATGGTGGGTATCGTTTCCGAAATCACAGGCAGGGACGCGGAGGAGTCGCGCCGCCTCCTGGAGGCCGCCGGGTTCAGCATCCGGAAGGCAATCAAGTAGCGGGGAAAGCCATGGAGCGGGGCAAGTTGGTCTGGGTCGAGGCGGAGGACTTCGCCGAAAAGGGGGCGTGGCGGGTCGACACGCAGTTCACGCATCTCATGGGGTCGGCGTATCTTATTGCGCCCGGCGTTGGAAGGCCAATTGGCAAGGCCGTGACAGGTGTGGAGTTGCCGTCGGACGGCACATGGCGCGTCTGGGCGCGCACGAAGGACTGGGTTCCCGAATTCCATCCCGGGAGGTTCGCGGTTGAAATCGATGACGTGCGCCTGGGCGGCGTACTTGGGGCGTCGGGCCGCGAAGGTTGGCGCTGGGAGTTTGCCGGGGAACGGGAACTGGGCGCGGGGCGCCACCAGTTGGCGCTTGAGGATCTCTCCGGCGCGTATGCGCGGTGCGACGCGCTTGTGCTTTCGGCGGAAGCGGACTTTGTCCCGCCGGACGATCCCGCCGCGCTGGCTTCGCTTCGCGCGGCAATGACAGGGGCGGGTTCCGCCGAGGTCGCGGACGGCGGCACATACGACGTCGTTGTCGTCGGGGCCGGTCCCGCCGGAATGGCGGCGGCCCACGCCGCGGCGCGAAGCGGAGCCAGGACGGCGCTGGTCCACGACCGCCCCGTGCTGGGCGGCAACGGTTCGACTGAAGTCGGCATCCATACCAATGGTTCCGGCGATTTCCAGCCGAATTCCCGCGAAACGGGACTCGTGGAGGAGGTCAACCTTCTGAATCCGCCCGAAGCGGGCCGCTGGCTCACGCGCGGCTACGAAATCCAGGTCGCGGGTGAAAGAAACCTTTCCGTCTTCACGGATGAGCGCGTCGTCGGCGTTGGGAAATGCGGCGCTTTGCTCACGGACGTCGTGGCCCGCAACACGCGGAGCGGACGTTCCACCCGTTTCCGCGGGGGTGTTTTCATCGATTGCACGGGAGACGGCTGGGTCGCTTGCTACGCCGGTGCGCGGTTCATGTTCGGCAACGACGGCCAGGCGGCCTTCGGCGAGAAGGACGCGGCGGAGAAGCCCGACCGCCTGACGATGAGCGGGTGCCTTTGCTTCTTCAAACACGAGATGCGCGACCGCCCCGTTGCCTTCGAGACGCCCCTCTGGGCGCATAAGCTCCCGCCTGACTTTACGCGATCAGGCATCCATGGTCTTGCCATGCCGTGGTGGCTTGAGCATCCCGGCGACATCGACGACCTTGCCGACGCGGAGTTCGCCCGCGACGAGCTCATCCGCTGGAATTTCGGCTACTGGGGATGGCTCAAGAACGACTGGGAGTGTCGTGCGACGGCGGCCTGCGCAGAACTTGTCTCCGTGCCCTTCGTCAACGGGCGGCGCGAATCGCGGCGCATTGTTGGCGACTATGTCTTACGCGAAGACGACCTCGCTTCGGGCCGGGTCTTCGACGACGCGATTGGCCATGGCGGTTGGAGCATGGACCTCCACGACCCGCTCGGCATGACCCGGAACTACGGCGACGGCTGGAATTGCTTCCACGAAAACGTGCCGCTTTACACGATTCCCTTCCGTGCGCTCTGTAGCGCAGACGTCCCCAACTTGATGATGGCCGGCCGCTGCATGAGCGCATCGCGCCTCGCCTTTGGCTCGCTTCGCGTTGGCGGCACATGCGCGGTTGGCGGGCAGGCCGCCGGAACGGCGGCGGCAATGTGCGTGGCGAAAGGCGTGATGCCGCGTGAACTTGGCGCCGCGCACATCGTGGAATTGCAGCGGCGGCTTGTCCGCGACGACCAGTACATCCCCGGCGTGGTCTGCGACGACCCCGGCGACCTCGCCCGAACAGCCAGGGTCACGGCAAGCTCGGCGCAGTCCGAATTGGTATACGAAATGGCGCACCGCCCGTGGGGCCTTGGCTTCGCGGAGCCCGTCCCCGGACCTGACGGCCGGCACTTCAGGGCGGCCGGGGCGAGTCCAGCGGCCGTTGTCGATGGCGTTGCCCGCGTTGCGGAGAACAAGGCGCACGCCTGGGTTTCGGATGAGGCAAGCGCGTTGCCGCAGTGGATTCGGCTCGACTGGGGGGACCTCGTCGTCCTCTCGCAGGTCCGTTTGGTCTTCGACACCAACCTGGCGCTTGGCGAAGTCCGGCGCTATCCCGTGGAACTCGTCAAGTCCTACGCGGTCGAAGTCCTTGCGGGCGGCGCGTGGCGGACGGTTGCCGAAGACGACGCCAACATTCTGCGCCACCGCGTCCACGACTTCGCGCCGGTTCGGGCTTCTGCGCTTCGCCTCACGGTCAGGGCGACATACGGCGCGCCCTCGGCGCGGGTCTTTGAAATCCGGGCCTATTAGCGTCGCAATGACGCCTGCCGGACGTCTGCTACGAGGAAAACGGCAAGTAAACCGGCGGCAAGAGCCATCACGAAGCTCGGCCGGGGCGTTCCCGTTGTGTCGATTTTCGCCGCGAGAGTTTGAAGGTCTTTCCGTTCCTTCGTAATCAAAGCCTCTCCGCCCAGCTTGACTTCGATTCGGCGGCGAGCTGAAAATCACGGTGTCCATGGTCTGATCTATCATGGGGCCAGGTCCTCCATACACTACCAAAGCGCAATATGCTGCGGATTTTTTCTTACCAAAGCGCAGTGTGCTGCGCTTTGGTTGACATCTGCATTGGAAAATGCTAAACTCTTTCCACTATGGAAAACATTTCGCGAGTGTATGACAGCGTGATTGAAAACCATTTTTACAAGGAAGGTTATCGTCAGATGCTTTTTCTGTCGGGGGCCCGTCAGACGGGTAAAACGACTTGTGGTAAAAAAGCGGCTGCAGTTGTTTTCAATTGGGATAACTTAGATGACCGCGAGGTTATCTTGGGAGGGCCCAAACGCGTCATGGAGCATATTCCTCTTCGTTCAGGGGACGGGGAAAAGCCGATTGTCCTCTTTGATGAAATTCATAAATTCAAATACTGGAAGGATTTTCTTAAGGGATTCTTTGATTCCTATGCGGAGCGCGTGGGCATTCTGGTGACAGGTTCGGCACGGTTGGACATTTTCAGCAAGGCCGGTGACAGCATGATGGGACGGTACTTTCAGTATCATGTTCATCCTCTCGGCGTTGGCGAACTTCTGAGCAGCAAGATACCCGAATCAGAAACACGGCCTCCGGTCCGAATTGACGACGAGTCTTGGCAAAAGCTGGTTCAGGTCGGCGGATTTCCAGAGCCTTATGCGCGTGGCACTGCGGCCTTTTCGAGAATCTGGCGTAAGTCGCGGCGACTCCAACTCCTTCAGGAAGACCTGCGTGACCTTTCAAAAATTCACGACATCGCGCAACTTGAAATGTTGGCGACTTTTCTTGAGCGTCGTGCCGGGAACGAGATCGTTTACACTTCGCTGGCCCGGGAGATTCGCGTAAGCGAAAACACCGTTCGCGAATGGGTGTCGGTTCTAAATGGCCTTTACTTTGGTTTTTCTCTGACACCTTGGTCGCGTAATCTTGAAAATTCACTCAAGAAAACGCCGAAATGGTATCCGCGTGACTGGTCGGGAATCGAAGACCCCGGGAGGAGAAACGAAACCATTCTCGCCAATCATCTTTTGAAATCCGTTGACATCTGGAATGATCTTGGTTTCGGGGACTATTCCCTTCACTATTTTCGCGACAAGCAAAAGCGAGAAGTCGATTTTGTCGTTGTCAAGGACGACCAACCCTGGTTGCTCGTCGAGTGCAAGACTGGGGATAAAAATCTTTCTCCTTCGCTGGCGTATCTGCAAAAGGCCACTGGTGCACCTTTGGCCCTGCAGGTGTCAATGGACGCGCCGTACCGAGATGAAGATTGTTTTTCCGCAGTGGAACCGGCTTGTGTTTCGGGCCGGACGTTTCTCTCGCAACTTCCATGAGGCCAATTGCATGGCCCTCGCGGATTCGATGCGAATTCTCCACGGCTGAAAATGCATGGGGGCCATGGAGAACGTAGAGAACATCGGGAAGCTACTCGCCCTGACTTGTCGGTTGTCGCTTGTCGAATGAAAAGGCATAGCAGGATTCCGTCGTTGCCTTGTTAGGCGAAATCCCCCTCGGCGCCAAGAACCATCATGAAGCTCGGCAGGAGCATTTTCGTCCTGTCGATCTTAGCGGCAAGAGTTTGGAGGGCTTTCCGTCCCTTCGCGATCAAAACCTCACCGCCAATCTCCATTGGTGAATTTGGCGCAATTTCATTTGTGAATTTGGCCGCAATCGGCGGGTTTTGCCACTGCCAAAAAATAACCGTAAGAAAGTGGGGAATTGACACTATAAAACATTAGGGAGAAATTCTCGGAAGTTTTAATCCACAACCCAGAAGGAAACATGAACTCTAACGAACAAAAAGAGAACTCCGATTTTGAAAATGACGGGGTTTTGCAGTTTCTGTCCATAGTGAAGGAATATTCTGGAAAGATTCCAGACAAAATTTATCCCCAGCCAATCAAGAGAAGTATTACACCTGAGTTGGCTGCGGTGCTTTCTTTTGGAATTGGGTTGTTTGACGATTTGGTGTTTGTTATTTTTACTAATTATTTTGGTGTTCTCTTAACTTTAGTTTTTTCAATTGTCGGAATTTATCTTGGGTTGTATTCTGTTAAGTGGCTGGAGTTGAAGAAAAATAAGAAAGAATTAGTGTTTGCGACAGTTGGTGTTGTTCTTTCTCTTCTGAATATACTATACACCCTGTTTGTATTCATTCCTGATTGTAAAAATATAAGCGCATTGGAACGAGAAGCCGAAAGCTTAGAGTTCATAACGTTTTAGTTTAAACAGGCGTTTAGTAACTCTGCAAAGCGAACTCGGGTAATCTATCGGTCGAAGGGGCAAAATTCCGTCCCTCATGCCAGATAGGGGAGAATGAAAAGAACTGCATTATTCGCCATCGCCGTGGCGACATTTGCCTTTACCTTTCACGGATGCGGACAGAACGCACGGGAAGAACCTAAACGCACGATTTCAACAAGAATCTTCAATTTCAATGGCGACGAGTATTCTGAGCTTACGAACGAAAATGGGGAAAATATTTTTATAAAAAGTCCGTAAGTTTTCGGGGAAAAACACTATTTACACATGAGAGAGTTTCGATTCGTACGCGATTGCGTATTTTCGCTTCAAGCAAAACTTCGACAAAGTTGATCAACACAAAGCGGAATGCAGAGTCGCGCTACGTGGCAATCCATGCGGCGTGTCTTCATTCCAAGTTTTGTATTAAGAGTTTGGCGATGCCTTGCTTGAAAACATGGGTTTAAGGCACACAACTTTTTCTGCGCCGAAGTGATGTGCCTCGTCAAGATTGGCGCAGAACCGGCCCGATGGTTACATGGGCAAACAAGGAACAACCTGATGAAAACCATGAATAGCATCTGCACTTCATTGGCAGGTCTTTTAATTCTTATCGCCACGGGGTGCGCGACCAATCCCCTGACTTTACCGCAAAAAGGGCGTGACAACGGGGAACCATACAGATTTGCAAAGGAAGACTACGCCAAGCTCAAACCCATGTTCAAGCAAACGAAGCAATCAATTGCCGTGCAAGTGGTCACGAAGGCCTTGTCAGATTCAGGATTGGCAGATGAAGCTCAGAGAAAGATTATCGAAAATAATTTCCTCAGCGATTTGCAGTCTTCGTTGAACGATGTGTCCTATTTGCGGACCGTGTCGGCTAATGATGATCTTGTTGAATTTATCAACAGCGGTTACGATCAGACGACAAGCCAGAAGATGGATATTCCTGACTATATCCTTCTGGCCAAAGTCGTCTACGTAAACGTCGCAAAAGACAAGCTTGTTCAGAACATTCTCGTGGGATCGGCAATCGGACTGGGAGGGGTGGCAACGGGATTGGCTACCCTGGGGGAAAGTGGATCGTCCAAGACGGGGGCAATCGTCGCAGGAACCGGCGCCGTTGGCGCAGGTGTCGCTGCAGCTGCTGTAGTGCCGGTCACTGTCGATGTCAAGGTGTATTTCGAATTGTTCAACCGCGCGCAGAATCGCACGGAGAAAAACAGGACGCTTAACCGAAAGAAAGCCGGCGTTTCGTCTGATGCTGCCGACGCTGCCATTGTCGAACTTCTGGAGGACTGCGCGGAAGAGTATCTGAATCTTTCCATAGCCTCTCTGAGTCCACTTGGCATGGTGGTGAAAACCGTAGGCGACGGCAGGTTCGCGTATGTTTCGCTCGGTGAAGACACGGGACTGCGCCCCAAAGACAATGTACAGTTTCTTCAGCGTGGAGAAAGCGTAACGCTTGACAGCCTTATGGAGGATGAAGGTACCGATGCCGATGCCAGTGCAGCTTCCGAAAACGGGGCGGATGACGACGAGTCCATACCTCTTGATGCCGTTGCTTATGGTACGGTCATCGACAACATCCCGCCGGAAAAAGGACGCGCATGGGTGAAAATCAAGGATTGCGAGAAGGTTTCAGTGAAGAAAGGGCAAGGTGTGCGGATACTTCCACAGCCCGTCAAGAGGAAAGACCGTCTTCTCAATCGTTTTGGATTGTAGTTGAATAATCCCAACGTTTAACTAACAAAGACTCAACAAAGGAGCAACATGAACAGCAGAACAATAATAGCGGCCGCAACGGTGTTTTCGGCCATGATTGGTGCGGCCTTCGCACTGGACGCGACAGCCTCAGCAGGCGCACCTGAAGGCACTAAAAAAATCATGCTCAAAATTTCAACGGTCGAGACCGCTGGAACCCGCCACCAGAAGACTTGGAATCCGTCGGCAAAGCCAATGGAGATGTCGTCCAAGCCTTATTCCGAGGCGCAAATTTTGCAGGCGACTCCTGAACAAGCTAAAAAAATGCGCGACGAAAATGATAGAGTTGACCTTGAGAACCGTCAGCGCAACGCCAAGATCGCCATTGAGAACTGGAAAGCTGCCGACGACCACATGAAAGGCCTACAGGCTCAACTTGAAGGCACTGCATACGGACGCCAGATTGTCCTTGCGCTCGACAAGTTCGCCGGTGCTGCTGGTCAGTACTTTGATCCTGACTGCATCGAGTTCTTCCACCGCATGGACATGGACGAAGGCTCCAAGGAGCAGTTCATGCAGGACATGACAGAACCGGATATGCTCGCCGCTCCTTATTTTATCAAGATGATTTTCGACGATCCACGCGAGGAATCGGGAATAGTCGAAATGAACGGCCAGCAAATCAAGATGTCCAAGGTGATGCAGACTATCACATACGAGGTGCAGGATCTTCAGGGAAAGATGATCTGCGCGGGCAATGTCAAGGCGGAGAGAAAATCCCGCCAAAGCAACGCCATCCAGCGCGATGGAACAGATGGCAATGATCTTGTCGCCGTTCTGGAGGATGCTCTTGAGGAATCGGCGAAAAAGATCAACGATCACTTCGTGGCAAAGGTCTCCTTTACGCTTACTGGCCCGAAAAAAGACGAGGAGTTTGATGAAAACGCTGGCACAATCATATTTGACGGTGATGGGCATTCTTCCGGCGACGAGTTCTCCGTTGTAAAGGGCAAGCACACGGTTAATGTTGAAATGGAAGGTTACAAGCGCACGGGAAGTTCCTCGCTGGTCATCCGAAACTCGGGGAACTACAAGATCCCCATGGTTTCATCGATGTGCGACCTGACGGTCACCGTCAAGGGACCGGCCGGCGATGAGGAGTTCGACGCGGGCAACGCCACGATCACACTTGCAGGCGAAGAGGAGTTTTCCCCGTCAAGCGGCGAACCCGAAAAGGTTCCCCAGGGTAAGTACAAGCTTACTGTAACCATGGACGGTTACAAGGAATTCACAAAGGAAATCAATCTTGCGGGACCGAAACAGTCCGTTCCCGTTATGTTGAAGAAGGACGCAGTGGCTGAATAGAATGCAGTTCTGCCCGCCGTCCTGATGAATGGGGCGGCGGGCTATCATTGAAAGTGCTAAACGGGGAATGTGCAATGAACATGTTTAGAGGTATAGTATTAGTTTCGCTAATGTCATTTGAAATCGCTTTTGCGGCCCCGTCTCGTCCCTGCGCCTTGCTTTCCGTAGCCACTAGTGCGGCGACGGTGGAACTTGCCAGACCAGACTCGCAAAGACCGGTTTTGTCGCCTCTTCCATATGATTTGGAATTCGTCCTCAAACTTACCGGAGATGCGCAACTCCATGCTCTGATGGCGAATGAGAAAGTCCAAAAAGCGAATGCGAAACTGCTTTTTGCGGATCAGGTGACAAGAAAAGAACAAAGGGAAAACGCCGAGGAAAAATTGTCAGAATCGCCGCTTGGTCGCGCCGTGAGAAACGTCGGCACGGTATTTTGCGAATGCATTCCCAAGGATGGCACGCTCGTCAATCTTCCGCCCAATGCCGACGGATATGTTCCCATTGCAGGGGATCCCGTTCTTGTCCGCCTTCATTTTTCGGAACCGAAAATAACACCGCCGATAGCTCCTGTTCCAAATGTCTCAAATGAACCGGTTAAGGTCGCACTCACCGTTATGCTGAAAGTCGAGTCCATGACAGGGGAAACTCTGTTCCTTAAAACTTTTGAACAGGCGCATCAATATCCAAATCCCGACAGGGTAATCGGCAGTAAATATGACGGCGTCATTGAAACGCTTGTGAAGGAATGCATGGCCGAAGTTGTTAAAATACTAAGCGAATCAGATGACCATTGAAGTCGATTGCATGTTTTTCAAATACCGCAATTTTCAAAATAGCACTGCTTCCTTCCTGTTCACGGCGCTTAGTCTTTCAGCACCAGACGGACGCCGAACTTGTCCTTCTTCCAGTTCGCCGCCTTGCGGCTGTGGGATTCGCAGTCCGCCGACGGCATGTCATAGCCGCCGCCTTTGACAATGCCCGTGCCATTGTCCCGGAGTTTGACATGGGGCATGACATGCGGTCCGGAGGCATGCGGGGCAAAGCCGTCTGAGCACCATTCCGGCGCGTTCCCGTGCATGTCGTAGAGCTTCCAGGCGTTGGGCTTCCCTTGGGCCACGGGGTGG
>JAZQOA010000144.1:0-8058 GCA_045627605.1 Kiritimatiellia bacterium
CCCTTTGGAAGCCCGGCGAAGACCTGGCGGAATACGCCGCCGCCGCCCGGGACTTCGGCATGGAAATACCCTTCGTCCACGCCCCGTTCCATCGTGTCGCCGAGATTTGGAACGCGGCCGACGACACCGCCCGCGACGCCATCGCCGAGCAAGTCGAATGCCTTCGGGATTGCGCCGCGAATGGCATCGGCGCCATGGTCGCCCACGCCTACATTGGCTTCGAGGATCATTCGCCGACGGCTCGGGGGCTTGACCGCTTCGCCGGGATTGTCCGCGAGGCCAGCCGCCTCGGCGTCAAAATCGCCTTCGAGAACACCGAGGGGGAGGAATACCTCGCCGCGTTGCTCGACGCCTTCGCCGGCGAACGCGCCGTAGGCTTCTGCTGGGACAGCGGCCACGAAATGTGCTACAACCACGCGCAGGACTTGCTGGCGAAATGGGGGGACAGGCTTTTGGCGACACACCTCAACGACAACCTCGGCATTCGAGACTTCGGCGGCAAGATCACCTGGCGCGACGACCTGCACCTTCTCCCCTTCGACGGCGTTGCGGACTGGAAAGCCAACGCCGCCCGGCTTGATCGCTGCGGTTTTGACGGCGTCATGATGTTCGAACTCAATGTCGCGTCAAAACCCGGCCGCCACGAAAACGACGCCTATGCCGTCCTGCCCCCGGCCGTCTACCTGGCCGAAGCCTACGGGCGCGCCTGCCGCGTCGCCTCGCTCCGCGCTTAGCGTTGTCATTCCCGCCAGGGCAAAGGTCAATTCAACGTTATTCGTAGAAAAACGAGGTCCATCGTGTCAAATGCGTTGATTTCCTCAATTTGCGAAATTCTCTGTCTGGCGACCAGCGTGGTTTTCCTTTGGTCCACGCTGGTGGTTCTGGCCGGACTTGTCAAGCCCGCCAGACGCCATCCGAAAGCCAGCCGCAAGTTGAAGTTCGTCGTTCTTGTCTGCGCCCGCAACGAGGAGCGCGTCATCCGCCTTCCTGTGAGGAGCGTCCTGTTGTCGAAATATCCGGAAAGCTGCCGCCAGGTCGTTGTCATTGCCGACAACTGCACGGACGCGACAGCCGCGCGGGCCCGCGACGCCGGGGCGGAGGTCTGGGAAAAGACCACGCCCAGCGGCGGCAAGGGCGATGTCCTCTCCTGGGGGATTGAAAAGCTCCTGGCCCGGGGCGGGTTCGACGCCATTGCCGTTTTCGACGCCGACAACATCGCCTCGGAAGGATGGCTCGACGCCATGAACGACGCCTTGCAAGACGGTGAAACCGTCGTCACCGGCCGTCGCCAGTCCTCCAATGCGCAGGCGAATGTCATTGCGGGCTGGTACACCGTTTACTGGGGCATCATGAACGAGCTTTCCAACCGCGTCCGCACCAACCTCGGCTTGTCGGGCAAGCTGACGGGAACGGGCTTTGCCTTTCTGGCTTCCGCGCTTGGCGACGACGGCTGGCGGACGCACACGCTCGTCGAAGACGTCGAGTTCACGGTGCAGACCAATTTCCGCGGCGGACGCGTGGCATACGTGCCGGAGGCGGAATACGCCGATGAGCAACCCGTCACCGTCCGCTACATGTGGCGGCAGCTCCGCCGCTGGTCCACGGGGGGCTGGCAGGTGGTCGCCCGCTATTTCCGCGAATGGATCCGCGCCCTCTTCAGGAAACCCTCGCTCCGGCTGTTCGATTCGTTTTTCGCGATACTGACGGGCATGTCCGTCGCCTTCATCCTCCTCTTCAACATCGTCTCCTTCGCGCTTCGCCTTGCCCATGGGCCCGTCAATCACACGGCCTGGTCGTTTTTCCTCGGCGTTTTCGGCTTCGTCTTTTTCATGGGCTGGCTAACGGCCTGGATCGCCATTGCGCTTTCGTCGCAGAAACGGCGTCCGAAGGGCGTGTCGATCCTCACGTTCCCGGTCTTTTCGCTCATCCTCTCGGCATCGGTCATCTTCACGCTCTTCCATCCCACGCGGCGCTGGAAAAGCATCCCCCACGGGATGTAGGTTGACGGCGGACGCATGTCGGTTTGTTGGGGCCTGACCCTGGCCCACGCCGGTACCCATTCGGATTTGTTCTAAGTTTACAGGCCGAACCAGCGGTGGATCCAGTAGATCGGGTTGAGGGGGACGGCGCCGCGCCAGCCGAACGTGCGTTCGCGGTGGCCCTCGGACGTGCCGAAGGTGTACCAGATGCCCGTCGTGAGGTCGTAGATGCCGAGGTCGGCGATGCCGTCGCCGTCGTAGTCCGCCGGAACCGGCGTCGCCGTTTTCCAGCCGTATTGCGGCACCCAGCAGTCATTGCCGCCCACGGACGAGCGGTGGATGTACCAGAAGCCGTCGAGGCGGTTGAAGACCGCGAGGTCGGCCTTCCCGTCGCCGTCGAAGTCCGCCGGCGTCGGGATCGCGCCGTCCCACCCCCAGGCGTAGATTTCGGTTGCGCCGTCCGAGCTGCGGAGGATGTACCACGCACCGACATTCCCGGTCTTTTTGTGCGGGCTGTAGATGGCGAGGTCGATCTTGCCGTCGCCGTCGTAGTCCGCGGGGACCGGCACGACGCCGGACCAGCCGAACTGCTGGACGCGGTCGCCCTCGCTCGTCCCGTGGATGTACCAGGTCGACGTCTTCGTGTCGAAGACGCAGATGTCCGCGCATCCGTCGCCGTCGTAGTCCGCCGGGACCGGCAGTGCGCCCGTCCAGCCCCAGTGCGGGATGAAGTAGCGGTTGTCCGCGCTGTAGAGGATGTACCACGCACCGTCCGCCTGGTCGTACGCCGCGTAGTCCGTGATCCCGTCGCCGTCGTAGTCCGCCGGCGTCGGAATCGTCGAGCCCCACCCGTACTGGGCGACGCCGAAGACCTCGCTGTACCAGTTGGCGGCCTTCGGGTCGTAAACGGCGATGTCGCAGCGCCCGTCGCCGTTGAAGTCGATTGGCGCCTGGGCGGCGAAATATTCCAATGCGCCGATATCGACGCCCTTGCCCATGACGCGCGCATGCCCTGCGACATCCGTCCCGTCCGTGGCGCATGTTGTGGAATTGAACAGATCCAAGTCGTCAAGGAAGGCGATGACAGTGTCGTCGCCCGCGTCAATGCAGGGGGAGTCAGGGCGAAGCCGGAAGTCGCCGTTCGCCGGATCGACAAAACGCGGATCGGCGTAGATGTTGCCGTAAACCTCGTCCGCGAATGTCCCGCTTAACCGCGGGCTCGTGCAGCAGGACAACATGACCGGCTCGGCATACGCAGTACCGTAGTTCGACTCCGAGCCGCCGCAGGTGTTTCCCGCGATGATGCTGTTGTAGGCCTGGCAGGTCGGGTCAATGCCCCCGCAGCCGCCAGCTTCCGTCGCCAGGTTCCCGGTGATGGTGCAGCCGAAGAACCGGCTGTAGAAGTCGCCGGCTCCGCTCGCGCGCCCGGCATTGCCGACGACAAGGCAGTCGAAGAGGTCGCAATACGAAATCGGGCAATCGCCCTGCGTCGAGCAGTCGCGGACGACGCAGTTGCACAAGGCGCAGTCGTAAATGACCGCGCCGTCCCTCGACACGCCGTTGCACATCGTGAACCCGACCAGCGTATATCCGTGCCCGTCTTCGACGCACGGGCCTTCGCCGCGTCCGTCTACGATTGTCGTCCCGGCCCCTTCGTCGGAGACGATCCTGAGCGCCTTGCCCCCGCCCGGCGGCAGGGGGGCGTATGTCCCCGGCGCGACATGGATGACGTCGCCGTGGCCGGCGGCGGCGACCGCGTCGGGAATCTCCCTGAAGGCGGTTCCGGGGGACCGTCCGTCGGGGGAGGCCGCCGGGGACGAGGCATCGACATACAGATCCCGCGTAACGTCGATGACCCACGACATGGCGCGGGGACAGAGTCCGTCCGTCACATTGCATTCGACGACGTGCCGCGAACCGGTTTCGAAACCGGAAATGTCGCAGGCGAAGCGCGCCCCCACCGCGCCCGCGACTTCCCTGCCGTCGACGTACCACGCATAAATCAACTCTTCGCCGTCAGGGTCGTAGGCGTCGATGAAAAAGGATACTTCGCCGTCCGATAGCGGATGGTACAGCCAGCCGCAGTTGAGGGACGGGTATGCATCGACGATGACGATATTGAGGTCTGAATTCGTCGGGTCGGTGCCGAGCTCGACCTCCTCGCCGTCGGACAAGCCGTCGCCGTCCGTGTCGGCCTTCGCTGGGTCGGTGTAATCACCGGAAATCCTGAACTCGTTGTTTCCGGCAATGACTGTCCCGTTGTCATTGGCCACGTAGGGGATTCCCGCCAAGGTCAGCGAAGCCGCGCCGGCAGGGAGCCAGAGGCAGAGTTTGCCGTTCACGGCGTAGAGATCGCCCACACCATACCAGGAGGGGACCATATCCAAAATCGAAATTGGAACGGAGGGATCAGCCGACGAGACATTCAGATAACACGGATAGATGGATGCCCAGTTGTGGGCGGAGGACGTGTTCGGCATCGTGCGCAAGTCTCCGGCCGTCTTCAAGAACGAACCGCCGTCGATGGCGAAACCATTGTTGGCGCTCAATGCGTAGCCGAGCAGTTTGGGATTTGTGGAAATGGTTCCAGACTGATAGCCGCCCGTGGCGGCCGCCTCGAAAGTCCCGCCCTCCATCAGGATTCCGCCGCACGTCAGGACGCCGTCAAGTTTGCCCTTGGCGGAAAGCCGTCCGCCACCGAGATAGATCAACGAATAGTCCCTTTCCCAAGACGTATAGCCGCAGTAGGCGCTGTAGTCAAGAAGGGCCATCCCGTCGGATTCGATCTCGACCTTGCCCGCATTCTGGTAATAGTACGCCACGGCGCTTGAGCCGGTGCTTTTCCCGACGGTGATTCCCGATTTGGAGGTGGAGACATGGACTTCGCCGCCAAGCACGAACAGGTTCTGCTGCCACAATCCACCGACCGTCTTTGTCGGATTTTCTCCGAACAAGGCGGAAGTCGGCGCCATCACCGATGCCAAAGCTTGCGCCAGATTGAGATCTTCGAAAATGAGGTCGGAGTCAAAGGCAAGGCTACCGGCAACCGTCTGGGCGGCGGCGATGATTCCCGATGCCGTGAAGAGGGTCTGGAAGTCGCCGTATGTCGCCTTGGATTCCACGCGCAGGGAGCCGCCCGCGACGATGTTCGTTGCCACGGTAAGCGCCGTGCCCCCGGGTGCGAAGAGCTTCACCAATCCGGCGTCAAGTTCGAATGTGGATGAAGAACTCGGCATGTAAATGGCCTCGCCACCTGAAGTGTCGCCTTCAAGAATTTTGATTGGGTCTATCTCGCCCTCCTTGTGTTCGCAAGCCACGTTCGAGGCGATCCAGAGTTTTGTCGCGCCGCCGTCGATAAAGCACGAGCAAACGTTGTTGATGCCGCTTTTACGCCCGATAATTGCACCGATGACATTTTCGAATCCAATGGAGGCTTTGCCATGGAAAACAATGCCGTCCGTTGCCCCTGCGGCGCAGAACACGCTGGATGATATGGCGATATAGTCGGCACCAGATTCTATGTCTGTCCCGCTCTGGATAGCCGTTCCACCGATGGAGACGAGGTTGACACTGCTGCCAAGCACATTCAACGATCCGTATTTCCTGAGTTTGAGGCAATCGCCCGTCGAAATCGCCGTGACGATGGAGCCGCTGATGGTGAATCCGGCTTTATTTGACTGAAAGGCGGAACCATCGACGGCGTTTACGTGGATGGAGGAGGCAAGCATGTTGATTCCATATCCTGCTATCGCGGTCGAGCCATTCATCTGGTTTACGCCGACGACGGCGCCTAAGGAGAATGTCACCTCGTTGCCGGAGTAAATGGCGGAATATTTGGCAAAATTGTCGATATGCAACACCCCCGGGCCGACAATCCAGACGCCGCCCCCGCCATTGATGGCGTTGGAGCTGCTGGAAGAGTTTGACAAGACGACGTTGCATCCGTTCAGCAGAATTGCGACACCGGCATTTGAGTTTATCCTGCCGTGCAGGTTGCCGCCGGTAATGTTCAACGCCCAGTAATGTCCGCAGTCGATGACCGTTCCAATCAAACCGGTTCCGGCAAGCGACCGGTTCGTGCCCTTCGCCGTGAATTGCTTATGTTCCCCATCCCCGTAATAGACATAGAGCGGATTAGCCGAGGTTTTCCTCGAAGTGTCGAACGTATCGCCACGGGCCAGACCCGCTCCGCCGAGGAGCAGGAGAACCGTTGCGAGAATAAACACAGCTTTTCTCATGGTATGCCTTCTTGCAATATGGGGTGTATCTTGCCTGATGTGTGATGCGCCCTCCGGGCAGGCAAAAGGCATGTCCGGAGGGCTCCATGAGGGAATCGTTACTTTTTGATTTTGACAGGAGTGCCCGTCACAACTGTCGTGTGCTCGATTTTGCCGGCCATGAAAAGGCTGACGATTGGAATGGGATAAGTTGTCGTCTTGACCTTGATGTCGGTCGTGATGTTGACGAGCGCATCCGCCTCGGGGCACTGGGCCAAGGCTTTTTTTATCGCGTCCTGCATGCGGGCGGATTGGCTGGGGTCCTCTTTCGCGCCAAAAGCGTTAAATTTTGAAACGGTCGTTGCCGATCCGGAAACCTGCTGTCCGCCATTGAGAATGTCATACCCGCCTTGCGCAAGGGGAATGTTCGATGGCATCATCGCGCCTGGCGTCGTTATGACGGAAGTGCATCCTGCCGTGAGGGCGGCGGCGAAAGCCAGCGCCCCGATCCCGTAGTATTTTGTCTTCATGCGTGTTGACTCCGTGAAAATATGGGGGCAAAATCCTTCCGCGCCGTCGGCACCGACGGCGCGGAAGCAGGCCGTGACTACTTGTTGAGCTTGACGGGCGTGCCTTCGACGCGGGTGATGATCTGGCGGGCCACACCCCAGTTGACCATCTCCACGTTCTGGCTGTACTCGACGAGGGCGTCGGCGCCGACCTTGGCCTTGGCTTCGTCAAGGCAGCGGAGCGCGGCGCTTCCGGGCTTGGCGTAGGAAATGCCAAACGGGCCGAACCACGAGCTTTCGAAGCCGCTGACGCGATCGCCGAGGACGGTGTACTTGCCTTGTTCGACGGGCATGGTGGAAGAGAGGACTCCTCCGCCCATGTTGGTGCGGCAGCCGCAGAAGAGGGCGAGGCTGGCGGCGCAGAGGGCCATTGTGGTGACATTCTTGAGGTTCATGTTGTACCTTCTTGTTTGGGTTTTGTTTTCCCGTGCGCACCGTGCGCCGGGGAAATCAATAGACGAGCTTGTAGTGGACGACGACGAGGTTGTCCTCGGCATCGGTTTCGATGGCGCCGAACTGAACGTCGGCCTTCGCCTCGGGGGCGTCGTCGGCGTATGTCGCGGCGCGCAGGTTCATCTCGCGCATGATGTTTTCCTTGGCGGTCTTGGCGGCTTCTTCCGCCGTGCCCTTGAAGAGCCCGAGGTCGACGATCGCCCGGCCGCGGCGGGTCGCCGCGTCGTACTGCATCACGAAACGGGTGCGCGCCCAGGTCGAGAAGGCGAACTTCCAGGACTTCGACTTGTCGTCGAACTTCGTCTCGTCGTTGTCGTAGCGAACGCGGACGCGCTCCTTTTCAACGCCGAGGTGCTCGACGCACTGCGCGAAAATCTGCTGCTTGGCCCAGGCTGCGGCCTGGAAGGCCTCCCATCCGTTGCAGGCCACCGTGCAGGTGCCGACCGCGACCTCGGAAGCGTTCTTCTTCGTCTGGAATGCGAGTCCGCGCAACTCTGGCATCTTGATCGTGCTTTCGGATCCGTCCATGAGCGAAGCCGGGCGGACGGTAGTGCGGAATTGCTTCAGAAACGCCGCCCAGATGTCGTCGAGCGCCTCGTAGAGCGCGACGGGAACCTGGCCGTCGATCCAGGGGCCGTTGCGTTCGCCCGCATAGGTTTCGGAAAGGAGAACCGTCCGGGAGGCATCTTGCTTGACGCAGCGGATGGCGACCGAGAGCTTGACACGGGCCGTATGGCCGTCCTTCCTCACGGAAAGGAACTGCGGCGTCGTCTCCAGGACGGCCGCCGGGCGTTCTTCGGGCAGCGGGGCGCGGAAATGCCGTTCGACAAGGGCGTGGAT
>JAZQOA010000145.1:0-11177 GCA_045627605.1 Kiritimatiellia bacterium
AAGCCGCGGAAAAGGCCGAGGAGGCCCACGCCACCGCCGACGACGGTCTTTTCGCCGGCGTCTCGAAGCAGATCCAGGACCTCGCCGAAGAATCCGTCGATGAAGCGCTCGGCTCTGTCGAGGAACTTCCGCTCACGGACGAGGAGGAACGCGCCAAGGCCCTCCAGGACGCCATTGAAACCATGAACAAGGCCGCCGAGGAGGCGCGCGCCATCGTCCCGGAAGTCCTTGAAAAGGACGCCATCCTCGAAAAGGCCTCCGCCCTGGAGTCGCTCGCCGCGCAGGAGGCCGAGCAGGCGCGCAAAGCCAAGGAACGGCAACTCACGGACGCCGAGCTCGACGCCTGGGAGGCCAAGCAAAAGGATCTCGTCAACAAGTTTGGCGCCATGGACGAAACGTCGGCGCCCGCACCCGAAGACGCCCGCAAGCCCCTGCCCGACGCCAACGCCGCGCAAAACCCGCCCGCCCAAGCCCCCCAGGAGAGTGCGCAACCGCAGGAGGCGCAGCCCCAGGGCGACCAGGCGCAAAACGGCCAAAATCAAAACACCCCTTCACAGAACGCCCAGGCCCCGACCGCGCAAAACCAGAACGCACAGGATCCAAACGCCCAGGAAACGCAGGGTGAACAGGCACGGGAAGCCCGCCCCCAGGACGGTCAACCCGGCGAAAACGACGCCGTCTCCGCGGTGAAGGCGGCGGAAGCCGCCGTCCAGGCCGCGCAGGAAGCCAAGGCCCAGGAGAAGGACGAAAAACTCCTCCAGCAGGCGCGCACGGCGGAAGCCGCGGCAAAGGAAAGCCGCCGGGCGGCGACCGAATCGCAACGGGCCAAGACCGCCCTTGAAGCCGTCGAACGCGACCGCGAGGCGCTGGAGAAAATCGCCCAGGCCGCCGAAGCCGCCAAATCCGAGGCGAAGGAAATTGCCGACGACGCCTTCCAGGTGAAACTTGAGGCCGTCAAGCGCGAGGCCGAGCAAGTTCCGCCCGATGTCGCCAAAGCCGCTGAACTGGCGAAAAAGGCCGCCGAACTGGCCGAGGCCGCCGAAAAGCTCGCCGCCGGCGCCCAGGGGGCGCCCTCCCCCGAAAAGCTCGAGGCGCTCGCCAACGAACTCGCCAACGAGGCGAAGGAACTCGGGGACTCGAAGAACCCCTTCCTCAAGCAGGCCGCCGAAATGGCCGCGAAAGTCGCGGACGCCGCCCTTGAAACGGCGTGGGGCGAAAAAGGCGAAGAGGACAAGGACGGGGAAGGCGATTCGCCGGACGGCGAATCAGCCTCCGCCGACAAACGCGACGGACAGCGCGAGGGCCGGCACGACGGACAGGCCGACGCCCAGAAGACCGGCGAAAAAGGCAAGAACGCGCCTGGAGACGCCCCGAAGGACAATGCGCAATCCGCCGGCGAGTCCGGCGCGGAGAACGGGAAATCTGCTGATCCCGCGGAAAAATCCCCGATCGAGAAGGCGGCCGAAGCCCTTTCTAAGGCGGCGGAAAACGCCGCGAAATCTTCACGGGAACAAGCCGCCGACGCCATCGCCGAGGCGGATGCGGCGGCACACGCCGCGACGAACCTCGCGGCGCGCCTTGACGCGGCGCTCCATCCGGCCGACAATCCCCCGGCGACACAGGACGGCCAGAATGCGGGTGAAACCGGCGCGCAAACGCCGCCTTCGCAGAACGGCGGCGAAAAGGCTGCCGCGCAAGACACCCCGGCCGCCGAGCAGCAGGGGCAAGCCCCCTCGCCTTTCGAGGAGTCCCCGCTCACCAAGCAGAGAAACGCACTTGACGAAGTCCGCAAGGAGGCCGAAGCCCTCGCGGAAGACGCGCGCGAGGCGGCGAAGGACGCGGCGGCGGCGGAGCAATTGGCGCGCGCAAAGGGCGCCAACCTCGCCGCTAACGCGGCGCAAAAGGCGCGTCAAACGGCAGAAACGGCGGAAAAGGCCGCCAATGCCACGCGCGAGGCGGCGGAAAAGGCGGAAGAGGCGCTCGCCGCCCATCAGGCCGAACACGCCCCCGATGGCGATGCCCAGACACAGCAAGAAGGCGCCAAGTCCCAGGAGTTCAAACCTCCGGCAGAAGTCGCCAACAAGGCGGCGGAAGCCGCGCGACTGGCGGGCGAAGCCGCAAAACGCTCGACAGAAAACGCCTCGGGCGCGGACAAACTTTCGGCTTCCCCGGCGGAGCATGCCGCCAGGGCCGCCGAAGCCGCAAAACGCGCCGCGGAACTTTCCAAGGCCCTGGCCGATGCGCAAGCCGGGAAGACGCCCGGCGAAAATGCCGGGAAACAGGCGGCAGGCGAAGAATACGGTGAAAACGGCAGCGACACCCCGGCGGCGGGCGAGAAGAAGCCGCGGCTTCCCGGCGAGGAGGCCCCGACGGACGAAGGGGACGAATCCGGCAAGGTCGCGGACATTTCCCAGATGACGCCCGACGAAATCAGAAAGGAGCTCGCCCAAGCGACAGCCGAGGCGAGACGCGAGGCCCAGGCGGCGACGGAAACCGCCGCGGACACGCGCGAAAACCTTCCCGTCGATGCCGCCCGCGCCGCGCAACAGGCCGCAGACAGGGCCGATGCCGCGGGACGCGCCTTCGACGCCGCCAATGCCACGCCGCAACCAGGCCAGCCCGCGCCCAACAAGGAACAGTTCGCCAACCAGGCGGAATCCTCCGCCGAACAGGCCGGGCAAGCCGCCGACAAGGCCGAGCGCCTCGCCAAACGCGCCGAGGAAAGCCCCCGCGAACAAGTCGGCGACCTCGCCGCCACCCGCCGGGACAACAACGCCCGGCTTGACGAAATCGCGAAGGGAATCGCCGAGGCGGCAAAGGCAATCCAGGCAGCCAGCCCCATCGCCGCCACAAACGCGGCGGCTGCGGAAACCGTCGCAGGGGCGAAGCGCAGCCTTGAGGAATCCCTTAAGGACGCGGCCAAGGCCGGGGCGCAAATCCAGGAGATGATCGGGGAACTTCCCGCCGTCACGGCCAACGCAGACAGGGTCGCCAAGCAGGAGCGCGAAGCCGTAAGGCAATGGCATCCCGAAGACGACGCCCAGGAAGCCACGCCCTCGGAAGTCGCGGCAAAGGACGCCCGCGAACTTTCCAAGGCGCTGGGCGAGGAACGCAAGTTCGCCAGCGATCTCGAAACCGCCGCGCGGCAGGGAGCCTCCAACCCCAAGGGCGCCTTGGACATCGCGGAAAGGATTCAGGACGCACTTGAAAAAAGGCAAGACGCCAACCCCTCCGCAACGGAAGCCGCGCAAGGGAACGCCCCCGAGGCGCAGCCTCCCGCGGAGGCAGGCCGCTGGCAGGACGACCTCGAAAACGCCGAAGGCCTCCTCAGAAAAGCCACGCGCGAGACGCAGGATCTGGCTCGAAAACTTGAAGACGCCGACGAATTGATGTCCGACGCCCGAGACGCCTTCGACCTGGGCGACGCCGCCCAGGCGCAGGAAGTCGCGAACGAAGCGCTCAAGGCCATCGACGATGTTTCGCGTCGTGCGGCGGGTTCCGAAGCCGCGCGCAGGGAATCCGCCGAAAAGGCAATGGCCAATTCCAAGGCGTCATCCGAAAAAGCCCAAAAGTCAGCGCAAGGCCTGCTCTCCGAAAGTGCATCCGCAAAGAAAAGCGCCGAAGCTGCGGGCGTGGAATCCGACGCCTACCGCGCCGCGGCCGAAAAGAGCGACTCGCTCTCCGGCATCGCCTCCAACGTCGTGGCGGCAGCCGAGCTCTCCCAGGACTCGCCGGAGGAGGCCCGCAAGCTCGCGGACAAGGCCCTTCAAGACGCGATGGCCCTCCAGGCGCCGTCGAAGGAGCAGCTTGAGGCGGCCCGCCAGGCCAACCTCGCCTCGCAGGAATTCAAGCGCCTCGCGGCGCAAACGGCGGAACTCGCCGGACTTGACCCCGAGACGATGAAGGTCAAGAAGCCCGAGGACTACAAGGGGCAGGAGGAGAAGAAAAAAGACCCCAACCGCAAGAAAAAGCCGGCGCGCACGGAAATCGAAGGAGGTGGAGGCGAAAAGGATCCCGAGGCCAACGACGAGGAGGCGGAGGAATACGAGGACGGCCTTTCGCTGGAGATGCCGGAATGGCTCCGCCGCCTCGGGTTCCCGATTTCCGAGTGGCTCAAGTACAAGGGCTCGCTTGAATCGGGGCTTCCCGACAGCGCGCTGGAACACGTCCCGCAGGAATACCGCGAACTCGTCCGCGAGTACTTCAAGCTCCTCTCCACGGAGAAATAGAGATGAAACAACTTTTCACGACTGCGGGCCTCGTGATGGCCGCGTTTCTGGCGGCTTCCGCGTGGGCCGACGAAGACAAGGTCGACGCCTCGATCCGCCGCGGACTCGACTTTATCGCGCGCGGGCAGAACGAGGACGGCACATTCAACAGCAACCTCGCCAAATCCTACGCGGGCATCCCCGCGCTCTGCGGAATGGCCTTCCTCGCGGTCGGCGACACGCCGATGTCGGAACCCAACGGGCCGGTCATCATGCGCATCGTCGACCACCTTCTCGCCAAGGCCCGCGACGACGGCTACATGGGGGTGAACGGCGGGAAAATGTATTCGCACTGCATCTCGACGCTCTTCCTCTCCGAAGTTTCCGGGATGGTCGACACCAACCGCCAGGCGAAAATCGGCGAGTTGCTGCCCAAGGCGGTCAAGATCATCCTCTCGGCCCAGGCGGTCAACAAGAACGGCGACAACAAGGGCGGCTGGCGCTACGAGCCCAACTCGACCGACAGCGACATGTCGTGCAGCGGCTGGGCGCTGATGGCGCTCCGCTCGGCGCGTCTCAACGGCGCCCCCGTCCCCGAAAAGGCGATCGAAGACGCCGTCAACTACCTCCTCAGCCACCACGACGAACGCTCAGGCACCTTCGGCTACCAGAACAAAAGCTCGGAAGCCGACAAGCTCACGGGCGCTGGACTTCTCTGCCTCGAACTCTGCGGCAAGCACGGTCACCCGGCGACACTCCGCGCAGGCCACTACCTGGCCGGAAACTACAAGCGCCTCCAAAACGTCGGCCGCAAGCTCTACGGCATGTACTACACGGCCCAGGGGCTCTTCCAGCTCGGCGGCGACACCTGGAAGGAGTTTTCGGAGTGGATGTACGGCTACTGGATTCCCAAGCAGGCCAATGACGGCCACTGGGACGTCGGCGAAGAGGGATGCCCCTACTACCAGACTTCCCTCGTCATCCTCGCCTTCACCGTCCCCTACCGCCAGCTCCCCATCTACCAGCGCGACGAAACCGTCGATGCCGAGGCAGAGGAACAGTAGCCGTTGAGAGCTCAGAACTCAGAGTTCGGAGCTCGGAGCTCAGAGCTCAGAGCTCAGAGTTCCCGAAAGAGCCTGTAAGCATCGATAAAAGGGTAAGATCGATAGGCATCGACATGCCGCCCCGCTTGGTATCGACGCTTATCGCCGCCTATTGCCGCGCCATTCCGGGTAACGACGCGTCGCAAGACGCAACACCGAGCCCGCGCAAAATGCTCAACGCCCAACCTGAAACACGCAACGGAACTCGGCCATCTCTTCAGGCGCGGGAACGACTGACTCGAAGGGGTTGCGGCCCAACGCCTCCGCCTTTCCCACGCCCATCGCATGATACGGGAGCAGTTCGGGAACCACGCCATAGGGGCGGAGGAAGTCGGCCACAAGACCCATCTGCTCCATGGTCGCGTTAAAACCGGGAATCACCGGGACGCGGACGATTACCTTTTCGGGCGCAACCGCGAAGAGTTTTTCAAGGTTGGCGAGGATCAACTCGTTGCCAAGGCCCGTCCATTCACGATGCAACGCCGAGGGGATGCACTTCACGTCGTAGAGGAAAAGGTCGGCATAGGGCAGGACGGCCTCGAAACGTTCCCATGGCACAGCCCCCGCCGTATCGACCGCCGTGGCGACTCCCTCGCCTTTCAGGTTCCGCAGCATTTCAAGGAGAAAGCCGTGCTGAAGCATGCACTCGCCGCCTGAAAAGGTCACGCCGCCGCCCGTCGCCTCGTAATAGGCCCGGTCTTTGAGCAGGATCTTGAGAAGCGCCTCGGATTCCCAGGCGCGGCCCGCGATTTTACGGGCGGCGCGCGGACAAGCCATCGCGCATTCGCCGCAAAGGACGCAGGCGTCCGGATGCCTGCAGATTCTTTTGCAAAGCCCGCACCCGTCGCACTTGTCTTGGAAGAACATCAGCTCAGGCACAGGCTTCTGCCCTTCGGGGTTGTGGCACCATCGGCATGAAAGATTGCACCCCTTCATAAAGACGGTCGTGCGAATGCCGGGGCCATCGACGTAGGAGTTGCGGGCGATGTCGAAAACCACACCTTGCATGGCGGACGTTTCCCTGCGGTTGCCGCAGTTCTCACGAGCCAACGCTCGTGCGGGCGATGATTTCGTCCTGCTGGTCGTTGCGGAGGTTGACGAAGTAGTCGGAATACCCGGAGACCCTCACCTTCATCTCGCGGTAGGGCTCCGGCGTCTGCCGCGCCTTGAGCAAATCCTCCTTCGAGACGTAGTTGAGCTGGATGTGGAGTCCGCCCATCTTGAAGTAGGTCTCAATGATCCGGCATGTGCGCTCAAAGAAGGCGTCGTCGCGGACGAGCTTTTCGTCAAGCAAGACATTGCACACGAACGGGCCGGTCAGGATGCCGCTCGGCTGCATCCGCGCGACGGAGGTCAAAAGCGCGGCAAGGCCTTCGCGGTCTCGGCCGCTGGCCTGTCCGCTGCCGACCAAGAACCCCTCGCCCCTGCGGCGGCCGTCGGGCGTCGCCTCGGTCATCGCGCCAAACCACATGTAGTGGGGATGGTAGCCCGCGAGAGTCCCGAAGACAATGCGCTGTCCAAAGCCAAGACGGCGGTCGCGGACAAGTTCCGCAAGCGTGTCGGTCAGCCGCCGCATGACGCCATCGGCATCGTCATCCGCGTTGCCGTGGAACTTCCCGGTCTTCAGAATCCTTCCGCGAAGCGCGGGGTCGGCCTCCCAGTCGGAACGGAGAACCTCGATAAGCCGCGCCATTGTCACGGTCTTCTCGTCGTAGACGAACTGCTTGATGACGGAAAGCGAGTCCGCGACGCAGACAAGCCCCATCAGGTTCGATCCTCCGATGCCAATGCGGCAACCGCCCTGCGTGGCGCTTTTGCCCGATTCGATGCACCCGTCCAGAAAGAGCGAGCTCAAAACGTTGAGGTCCTTGGCGCGCTCCGCATTGAAGAAATTCGCATATTCGAAGATCTTGTCCAAATCCCCGGCGAGTTCGCGGCGGTAAAGGGCGAAAAAGGCGTCGAAATCGCCACAGGCGACAGCTTCGTCTGCATGGCGGTAAAGCGTGTTCTCCAGGCTGCGGGCCAAGTTGACGGTGCAGCCGCCAAACCAGACCGTCCCGGGGAAGGCGGGCTCGTTGCAGCCGACCATCGTGTAGGAACAGGCATCAGCATAGGATAGGCCAATGTTTTTCATGAAGCCTTCGATGCGCGGCTCGTCGTTGACGAAGGCGAAGCGCTTGTAAGGATCCCTGCGTTCGCAGTCCAGCATCCAGCGCAAGGTTTCAAACGGGGTGTGCTTCGTCCAGCGCAGGCTGATTTCGGGAATGTTGGTCGGAAGCTCCATCAGGGCCTCGACAATCAGGTGCGAAAGGTCGTTGAAGCCGTCCGTGCCGTCGGGCAGGTAGCCGCCGATGGCGAAATGGCATTCTCCGCCGCGGTTGTGGTTGACGCTTGAGGGAGGCGTGTGGCTTTGGATGCGGAGGAAAAGCTCCTGGATGAAGTGCTTTGCCTCGTCGCGCGAGACACGCCCCGCGGCGAGATCCGCCTCGTAGGTTTTGCGCAGGTAGCGGTCGATGGTGCCGATGCTGTCCGACAGCATGTCGAAACAGATGTAGAGGGACTGCACGGCCTCGCGGAAAGTCGACGCAGGCTGTTCGGGAACCTTGCGCAAGATCGCGGCGCTTTCCCGCAGCTCGGCGGCGCGCCCGGGCGTCGCGGACGCCGCGGCGACCTCCAGGGCGTCGGCACATTTGTTCGCCCAGGCAATGAGCGTGTCGCAGGTTTCAAGAAGCGCGCGCAGGAACGAAACCTTTTCGGAATCTGCGGCGTTTTTTTCAAGCGAGGCGCGGATTCGCGCCTTCATGCCGGCAAGGCCGTTCTCGATTACGTCGGCGTAATTCGGCGTGGAATGCTGCCACTCGAAGGTCACGAGGTTTTCCTGGGGCTTGCAGTAGTATTTCGACGCGACAGCCCAGAAATTGGCATGGCCGATGCGTGGGAAAAGATCGGAGGGGACGGATCCGTCGAAGGTCAGGTGCCCGGTGAAAAGGTTGCCGTCGTCAATGTAGACGGGCTGTGCGAGAATGTATTTGCGGAGGCGGACCGCGATGCGCTCGGCCTCGGGCAGGGACTCGTCCGCCTTGTCGTATTCCACCTTGACGAGCTGCGGATAGACCGACCCCTTGTGGATGAATTCGGCCTGCCGCCGGATGTAGTCTTCGCGTTTCATGTTAAACTCCCAACTCTAAACTCACAACTCCAAACTCACAACTGGCAGGCGGAGCCTGCCGGCATGGGCTTATTCAGCCGATGTTTGCTGACGCGGATTTTCGGCATCGCCGGGGTTTGCAACGATTTCCCCGTAGATTGGCGGTCCCTTCCGTTCCCAGCAGTCCATCGCGCGGACGGCGAAACGGACCTTCGCCCCCTCGGGAAATTCCGACTCCGCGAAGCAGACAAGCCCCGTCGGAGCGAGGAATTCGTCCGCCAGGAAATACTTTTCCGCGAAAGCGCGGCGGGCAAGCAGAGGCTTTTCCTCGCCATCCTCCGGGCGGAACGCCACTGCCTCGTACTCAACGGTCCGGCCGCTGTCGCCAACGGCGGGAAGCGGCCTCGGGAAGGTGAGCTGCACCTGCATTTCCTCTTCGCCGTTGCGGTTTTTGGCCTTTTTGCGGGCGGCCGCGACAACGGCGTCCTCCGCAAAGACCGGCGGGGTTGTGCGCGCTTTCTGATTCTCCCAGGCATAGGGTTTCGTGCCGTCGAGCGGGACAACCCAGTCGGGGCCGACGTCCTTGTCGGTAAGGAACTCGCGGCGCTCCAGCACAATGCGGTCGCCGTAAACCTCCATCAGCAGGCCCTGGCGGCCCATTGCGCTCGCGCGCGGCGCATGGCCGACCTGGCCTTTGCCCATGCTCCAGCAGTTGTCACGGCCCGCGGAATTCCACATGTACTGGAGGCACCCGGTGCCAACGGCGGTGAACTCCTCCTGCCAGATTTGGCTGCCGAGCGAGATGGAGAAATGCGAATGCCCCGAGAAGGCCACCGCATTGGGATGTTTCCTCAGCTCCTCGGTGACGCGCGGCGTGTGGGACGAAAGATTGGTGCCGCTTGGATGCGCGTGTTGCACGTAGAAAAAGGGCTTGTCCGCCGGCAGTTCGGCGGCATGCTCGGCGAGCCATGTGGCGGCGGCGTTTTCCGACTCCCAGTTGACGAGGACGAAAGTGTAGCCTTTCACCTCTCGCACCATGATCGGCGCGTAGTCCGTGATGCCGAGGGCCTTGGCGAAAGCGGCGGCCGGGTCATCGCGGATCAGCGGCTCGTTTTCCGGCGCGTCCTTCGGCTTCGCCCAGGCGGGCAGCCCGCCCATCTTGTCGTGGTTGCCGCGGATAAAGAGCTTCGCGACGGGTTTGCCGTCGAGTCCCTTGTCGCCGGGGAAGACCCTGTTCCAGGCGACGCCGCTCGCCTCAAGCTCGCGGACGCGCCCGTACTCGGTGAGGTCGCCCGCCACGACAACGGCGTCGACGCCCTTCTCCCTGAAGTACTTGAGCGCCTTCTCGAAGGTGGCGGTGCTGGCGCCGCCCCCCTTCCCCGCTTCGTCGCAAGGATGTTGCACGTGGATGTCGCTGACAATGCCGACGCGCAGGAGCGGCGCTGCGCCGGGCTCCGCCCCGTGGGCGCCCAGCGCCGCCAGAACCACAATCACCGCAGCCCAAAAATTGATTCTCATCTTGCTCATTCCTGTTGAACTCCTTTCCCAAAAAGTACGCCGACCAACGATGTTCTTCTCCGCTTGTCTCATGATTCAGTCCTCCTCTTTACTCCGACTCCAACAGGAAATCCGGCAGATACCGGTGAACGATGCCCTCTTGCGAGAGGTCAACCCTGTCGAGGGACAGGACGAGCTTCGGATACTGGTCCGGCACGGCCTTCAGCGCACCGAACTCCCGCTTCTCCGTCTCGTCCGAATCCATCACGTACGCCACCTGGACGTACAGCCGCCGCCCCCCCCGCTGGCAGACGAAATCGACCTCTTTTTCCTTGATCCGTCCGATCGTCACGGCGTATCCGCGTCGGACCAGTTCCCGGTAGACGATTGCCTCCAGCGTCCGGTCAATGTCGCGGCGGACGTTCCCACCGACGACCGCCCGCCTCATGCCGTGGTCCGTCACGTAGTACTTGGCATCGACGTCGAGAATCCGCTTGCCAATCAGGTCCTCGCGCTTCACGGCGCTGAACAGGAACGCCTCCTCGCCGAAGGCCAGGTAGTTCATCACCGTGTCGAACGCCACCGCCCGGTTCTCGTGCTTCAGGTAGCGCTGGATGCTCGCGACCGAAAACGTGTGTCCCGTCTCGCTCATCACATACCCCACGATGCGCGTCAGCAGGTCCACGTCGCGGATCTTGTGGCGCTTGACGACATCCTTCATCAGGATCGACGAATAGAGGTCGTTGAGATAATCGACGCTCGGCAGTTCGTTGAGCGCGAGATAGCTGAGAAAAGGCATGCCGCCGAACTTCAGGTAGGCGTTGAACGCCGCGTCCTTCTCCAGCTTCGGATTCGCCTCGCAGAACTCGCGGAAGGAGAACGGTCCGACCCTGATCTCAATATACCGTCCCGTCAGGTAGGTCGCGAGCTCCCCCGACAGGAGCTTCGAGTTGGATCCGGTGACATAGACGTCCAGATTCTTCGCCCGAAGTGAGTTGACCGTCTTCTCCCATTCCTCGACATCGCTGATTTCATCGAGAAACACATAGGTCTTGACCGACTTGTCCTTTTCCGCAAGCCCCATGACGAACTGATGCAGGACACCCTTCTCAAGGAAGCGCTTGTTCTCGTCAAGCTCAAGGTTGACGAAGACGAAATTGCCCCTGGGGTCGATCTGGGTGCGAATCATTTCCCGAATCTGCTCCATCAATACTGACTTGC
>JAZQOA010000146.1:0-39120 GCA_045627605.1 Kiritimatiellia bacterium
CGGTATCTCCCGCGATGACTCGCTCCAGATTTTCGGCAACGACGGCAATGTCGCTACCGAACTCTTCAAGACCAAGAGTGGTTGGGAAGACCAGGACGGCGAAGATGCGGCGGATTGGGTGTTCCAGCCGGGTGATTCCTTTTGGGTTACTCCCGCAAATGGTGAAGATATCACCATCAGCATTCCCCAGCCGTCAATTTAATTTTGATAACTGACATTAGGAGGATTCTCACATGAAAAAGAGTTTAGTTGCTTTTGCAGCAGTCTTGATTGCTGGCATTGCTTCGGCCGGTACTGTCACTTGGTCTTGCGAGGTTTCGAATAAGAGCGGGTATATCGATGGTGGTATTGCCTACTTGTTTGTTGGTGATTCTACCGCTGGCGTAGCCGATGCCATTCAGGCTGGCACCCTCGATTACGGCACCGCACTCGCGACCGCTACGACTGACGATGAAGGTTACTTTAAGAAGACCGGTATCGGCAGCTACCAGAACCAGAATGTCAGCCTTTATATGGTTGTCTTTGACACGGCGTCTGTCACGAAGGACTCCAACTTTGTTGTTTCTGGTGTCATGACCCAGTCATTTGGCACTTCTGGCAATAAGACCTATGCTTTCGCGAACGATTCGGCTATCCAGGCTGCTGCTACTAGTGCGTGGACGCCTGTTACTGTTCCGGAGCCTTGCTCCATCGCTCTCATCGCCCTCGGCCTTGCGGCCTTCGGTCTTAAGCGCAAGGTCGCGTAATTACGGTCCGACGTTGGTTATCATTAAAAGGCCCCGTGACCTAACCGTCGCGGGGCTTTTTTTCCAGCCATTCTCAGTTTAAATATGATATGAAAAGCATAGTAACATCATCTCGCCGAAAAAGCCGGTCATCTTTAAAACCGCTATTGTATCTGGTTGTTATCCTTGTGATAGTGTCTATTGTATATTTTGTGAATAACAAGTCAAATACACCAGTTGAGCCAGTGTTGACAACCGAGCCAAAGGTTGATGAGCCTAATCTCCCTACCGCAAAAGATGCAGTAACTTCGTCTACTAAAAGTAATGCAGTAACTTCATCTACGAAAGTTATGGCACAACAAGCCACATCGGTAAATAGCGTTTCAAGTGCCCAAAATGGCAAGAAAAAGAGGATTTCTAAAGAGCAGTCGGAACTACAAGCCAAGTATGTTTATCCTACGCCTGGACAGGCTCAACTCCCTGGCGGATTTATAGTTACGTTTAAGGTGCCAGAGGAGGGGCACAAAGTTAAGTTTGTTGTCGACCACGACCGTTACGAATGCAATCCTGATGGTACTTATGAAATCATCAAGTATGCTCCTGTCTTCGAAGACAAGTTTGAAGAGCAGATGATTAACCTTTCGATGCCAGGCGGTACTTTTATCCCATTCGTTTTGCTGAATCATTCGGAGGAAGAGTTAAAAGCCATGCTCGACCGTGAGGTTGTAATCAATCCTGACGACCCCGATGATGTCAAGGAAAAGAAGCAAGCGGTTGCCGAGATGAAGGGGGTAATCAAAGAGTATCTCGCTGATGGCGGCAACTTTGTGGACTTCGTCAATGAGATGCATGAGTATTCGCGTGAAGAGCGCAAATTACGCACAAAGGGCTTGAGCTGTGTTGAGGACCTCGTTGATAGTGGAGATATAGAAGGCGCTAAGGATTTCATCAAGCAATACAATGAGATTTTGAGTGAAAACAACTTTGCACCAATGCGTTTGCCGAAGAGGCTCAAGGCAGTTCTTGGTGATATATCTATACAAGAACCTGTCACCGAAGAAGGTGCTGCAACTGAGGACAAGTTTTAATCACAAGGAGATAATCAATGAATATTAAGCTCATATTAGCGTCTGTGTTATGCGCTTCCTGCGTTTTTGCGCAGGGAGAAGATAAGGCCGAACAGAATGGCCCCAAGGAGGTCTTTCGAGATGCCCATCGAGCCGCAGCTCAAGAGGCTCGTTATCGTGAAACCGGAGGGTATCTTGATGTAATCCCCGACGGTCCGGCGATAACCATTGTGGACGCACGTAAAGTACCTGATTTAGTTGTTCCCACCCGTGTGAAAGATGTTGTGAACGGAATGTTCAAGCTTGCGGCGTCAAACGAGGTTGTTGCATTGGATGAAAAGGAATGTCCTGTCACCCAAGCCGTTGAAATACGCAAGCGTGATAAGGCTCTTCTGGTCGTTATGCTAACAAACTATGGCAAGGATAAACCTGCCCTTACTATTTTTCCTGAAGAACGGGTAGCACTTGTTAATGCCGACAAGGCAACCGAGTTCGTCAAGGGGGATGAAGCCAATATCCGTCTCATCAAGGAATGCTGGCGTGGCATCGGCTTCATTTCTGGAGCTGGTTTTGCTAATAACGATGCAAGTGTGATGCAACCAATCGGTTCTCCGCTTGAATTGGATACGATTTCTTGGCAGGTCATAAATCCATTAGCTCTTAACCAAGTGAACAAGTTTCTCAAGAAGTATGGCGCACAACGAGGACGCCGCACGACATACATACGTGCTTGCGAAGAGGGCTGGGCACCTGCCCCTACGAACGATGTTCAAAAAGCGATTTGGGAGGCCGCCAAGACCAACAAGGTCGAAGCCGCTGCCGCACCCGCGAAGTAGCACATCTTCAATTCGCCACAGCCCCGGTCATTGCCGGGGCTTTTTTCTTTGATCTCCAGCGATGGCATGGCGGTTTGCCTAGAATTTCTAGAGTTCTATAACCGCCGCCGCAAAAGCCCTTACCGGTGTGTGCCGGGGAGGGTTTTTGGCATGGCCATCTTTTTTGCACGTTATTTTGCCGCCTGGCACTACTTTAAATTTTCACCCGCTCCTACTTTGAATTTTCGCCCGATTCTACTTTGAATTTTCGCCCGTCCGTGGTATAATTGTTGACAACGGGAGGAAAAGAGATGATTGAACGCTGGATGAAAGGGGATCTGCTATCTGCCCTTAAAGTGCGCCGGGGTGTTTTCCTGACTGGCGCCCGCCAAGTCGGGAAGTCCACGCTTGCCGTCATGGCCGGGCTTGAAAATGCAAGACGCTTCACCCTGGACGACAAGCTGGTGCTAAGGGCGGCGACTGACGACCCGCTTGGATTTGTCCGGCACGGGAAAGGCGAGACATTGGTTCTTGACGAAGTTCAAAAGGCCCCCGGTCTTCTCGACGCAATCAAAATCGTCCTCGACGGGGATAATTCCCCGGCGCAATACCTGCTGACCGGAAGCTCGAATATCCGCTTTGCCAAAACCGTCGGGGATTCGCTTGCCGGACGGCTGCGAACCATACGCCTCCGTTCACTTTCGCTGGGCGAGCTGAACGCCCGCCCCCCCGACTTTCTCAATGCGGCTTTTGCAAGGGGGTTCCAAGACGAATACCCCGACATGGACAAGCACGACATCATCCATTGCGCCTGCCAAGGCGGATATCCCGAATGCCGGGAATACGACGCCGGGGAGCGGCGCCACTGGTTCAAGGACTACCTGGAGGACATCCTGACGAAAGACGTCGCCGACATCACGGAGATTCGCCGGCTCGGCATCCTGCGCGAAATGGCGACATGGCTGCTTGTTCGATCGGCGCAGATCTTCACCATTGGCGAACTTTCCTCGCGGTGCGGGGTTTCAAGGGCGACCGCCGAGACATATCTGGAAGTCCTGGAGGCGCTTTACCTCTTCGATTGCGTCCCGGCCTGGGCGAAAAGCGACTACGACAAAATGCTCAGGCGGCCAAAGTGGGTCGCGACGGACGCCGGGTTCATGTCCAACGTGCTTGACTGGGACGAGGCGGCCATCTACATGGACGAGAGGTTGAACGGGCATTTCGTCGAAACCTGGGCGTACCAGCAGCTGGCGGCCCTTGCAGATCTCGGAGGATATAAAATATCGCATTACCGGGACGGCAAAAAGCGCGAAATAGACTTTCTGGTCGAACGTCCCGACGGCGCCCTTCTCGGCGTCGAAGTGAAGGCCGGGGTGGCGTCGGCGGATGACTTCCGGCACTTGAAGTGGTTCGGCGAAAACCTCGCCAAGGCGTCGTTCACGGGGATCGTCCTCTATTCGGGAAGCAAGACGCTTCGCTTCGGCGAGGGCTTCTACGCCGTCCCGCACTCCGCGCTTGGCGCGTGACGGCACGCGGCCCATTCGAGGCGCGAGCGGCTGTTTCAAGCTTGGTTCATGGATTCTGGCTCGTTGAAATTACTCGACTTGTTTTTATCTTTTGGCAAAACAACAAGTTCCATGACGGACTTGCAAGATACCTCAAGGCCTGTGGCGCAACCCTGAAGATTTCAGCCTGTTTTGAAGTTAGACCCTAAGGCATTTGACTTAGGCCGGGGTTGCATTAACGCCACAAAGCCTTTCGGTTATGGAAGGCTTTGTGGATTTAGATTAATACGCGGGCTTACTACTTCGCCGGGGCATCGGCTGGCTTTTCTGAGGCCTTGGCAAGTCCAAGTTGCGTGATGCCGTTGGCAATCCGCCTGTCGCGAAGCATCTTTGCCAGCGCGACGCGGGTTTCAATCAAAGCCATGTCCGCAGATGACAGTTCGAGAAAATCCCGGACTCCGCCTTCTGTCCATTCATTCTTCATTCGTAATCCTCCTTGAGCCAGCGACTAACGACTAGCGGATTCGCATGGGTTGGGGCCAAAAAGCGCCAAGGGACTTACCTTCCGACTTCCCCCCGCAAGAACGGAAACTCCGCCCAGTTTGCGGCCATCTTGCTCGTACCGATATTGCAACGCCTTGATACGCTGTCCGAAACGGCTGCGGACAACATCGAAAACAGGGTCGGCATGGACGCAGACCGTCTCAAGGTTGCTGAAATAGGCCCGTGTCGCCATTGGGCACAAAAACGCCGACCCAACCCAGTCGGCCAACTGAAGCATGGCGTGGTTTTCACTATGGCCGAACAATGGCAGCTCGGCAAGGTAGTCGTAGCCATTGCCATGTGCGCTGAATTTCATGGTGAAGATGCCATGCGACACGGGAACGTTCTTGACCTTGTTGCGGCTGTCGAGAATGAAGATGCCCTGCTCGTTGTCCCTTTGAAGCCGATTCTCGAACGCCATTTCGAGCCGCTGAACGGCAGCTGGATAAACCGCCGAGCCGTTGAACTCGGAATTGGGTTGTTTCAGGTAAATGCGCGAAACAATTCGGACGTGGTGATATTCCATCAGGCTAAGCGTCTTATCCATGAAGCCGATGACATGGCGACTTGCCTCGTGCGTCCCCTCTCGCAAGGCACGCCGCAGGTTCGCCCCTTTGACTTCAACTTTCAGCCAGTCATGCCAGTGCGTCGCCCCATTGCCATACGATGGAAAGAACTGTTTTTTCAATTCGATGATTGAGCGTGTCAACTGCTTGAGCGAGGATTGCCTGACAATCACGGCGGAAATCAAGAATATGGGCTGGCAGTTACGCTCAGTTGGATTGAGCAAGCCAGTATCACCCGATTCATCAACATAGCACATCAACATTTCCAGCCTCGGAAAAACAACAGCGGCGGTACCTTTCGATACCGCCACTGGACTCGCCGCCTGTCGCCAGCACGGCATTGGTTAAAAAACTTATTATATTATAGCAGACGGGATTGGTTTTCGCAAGCAAAATGTTTGGCAGTAAAAAGCCTAGCATTTCCCCGACATACCCAAGAAGGGCTTTTTGATGATGCGGAAGTAAAGGCAATTTCTTGGAAACAGGCGCGGCGCACTGGTGAATGTAGGGAAATTTTGCTGGTGGCCTCCCCTACGAAAATCCTACGGCATTTTCGCGCAGTTCATTGTCGCAAAACATATTCGCGCTTTTTATTGCAGACAAGAAGTTAGTTAGTGTTGCGATGAGCCTCGTCGCGGGGCTTGCTCTCGCAGAGACGGCGGTCCAGTCAGCGAACATAGTTGGGTACTTGGAATTTGCTGGAACAAGCACGTTTAATTTCACGGGTGCCACCTTCACCCCCGTTGGAACGGATGGTTCGGCAATGAAACTTGGGGACATCAAGGTCAATTCCGCCTTTGAACTTGGCGTTGATGGCATCACGATTTTCAATGCTTCGGGCGACAAGGTTTTCAAGGCCACCTATGTTGATGCCGCCACCGCCAAGGAGTATGATTGCGCCGAAGGCTGGTACGATGTCAATGACATCGAAAACGAAGATGTTTCAAAGCCCAAGAACGACTATGACATCCCCTATGGCAGTGGGCTCGTCTTTAACCGTGCCAACGCCAATGCACGTATTCTTTACCGAGGCGAAGTCTTTCAAGATGCCAAAACCATAGCGGGTACGGGAACATTCAACTTCATCTGCAACTCCAGTCCCGTCGATTTGAAGCTTCGTGACATCAAGGTCAATTCCGCCTTTGAACTTGGCGTTGATGGCATCACGATTTTCAACGATTCGGGCGACAAGGTTTTCAAGGCCACCTATGTTGATGCCGCCACCGCCAAGGAGTATGATTGCGCCGAAGGCTGGTACGATGTCAATGACATCGAAAACGAAGATGTTTCAAAGCCCAAGAACGACTATGACATCCCCGCTGGCAAGGGCTTCGTCTTCAACCGCGCCAATTCTGGCGCAAGGGTTATCGTTCCCAACCCGATGCCCGCCAAGTAATCCACCTTAAGGAAGGAACTCAACCAATGAAAAAAGCATTAGCATTCATCGCAGTCGCTCTCGTCGCGGTTGCCACGCAAGCCGCCACTATGACGTGGGGTTCGGGAAAACTCTACGTTCCCGAAGAAGATGGTACTTTTAGCAGTACTGCCGCCAAGGCCACCGTCAGCGCAGTTGTCATGCTTGTTTCCTCTGCTGACTACGCCACATATAGTGCAATGTCCCAAGAAGACCTCTACAAGGCGTATACAGATGGGAAAATCGCAGCGACTGAAACCGCGTCTGGAGAGTCGAAGTCCATGTCAAGTGCCGCGAATATCACGACGACTACGGATTTCGCCAAGGGGGCGTATGGTTATGCGGTTGCAATCTACACAACCTCGGCCAATGGCAAGGATTACTACATCACCGCGACTGGCTATGACCACATCAATGATGCTGGTGAACCCGCTGGCGATAAGGCTTCAAATCTTGCTTCTGCTGTTGGCAAGTGGTCTGTCGTATCCTCCACACCAGTCCCCGAACCCTGCACGGTCGCCCTCCTCGCCCTCGGCCTTGCCGCCGCTGGCCTGAAGCGCAAAGTTGCGTAATCTGGGAAAACAACCAGTTCCTTAAAGCAAAAGAGCCTCGCCTTCATTGGCGGGGCTTTTTTGTTAGGAGGGAAAATCCAATGGCCGTAGTGATCACATCCCGCAAGCAAGGCAACAAGGCGAAGCCGTCGCCCGTTGTCGTCGTCCTTGCCGTCGCACTTGTTGCCGCCGTCGCCTACATCATCCTTGGCAAGGGCAAACCCGCTGTGACGCCCGATGCGCAAGCCAACGCCGCCGCGCCTACGCAAGCGCAAACGCCGTCCGCGCCCGTCCAGACGGACTCCGTCACGCCCGTCCCGCAATCCCCGAAACCGACACCCGCCAATCAACCCCAATCCCCAACAGGCACATCGGAGCCGCCACCGCCCCCCGAAGCCAAGGCAACGCCAATGGTTTCCGAATCGGCCAAGACCACCGCCGACAAGACACCCGAAACGCCCGAAGCCGCCAAGCCCGCCAAGGTCTTCGACAACGAGGTCGAAAACCAGTTGGAAAGGATTTCAAAGGAGGGTTTCGAATCCATCGTCACGCCCCGCGTGGATATGTCCGAGGAGGAGATTCTCGCCTACCTGAAGAAGCCCGTCGAAATCTACGACGACGACGACGAGGACACCATCGCCGCCAAGGAGCGCACGGCGGAAATCAAACAGGAGGCGTTGAAGTACATCGGGCAGGGCGGGACGCTAAACCAGTTCCTGCGGGACTACGCCGCGCAAGTCAAGGAGGGGCAGGAGACCGTCAAGGACGTGAAGGACGAGATGATCCGCATCCTCCACGACCAAGGTCAGGAAGCCGCCCAAGCCTACTTGGACAAGATGAACCCGCAGTTGCGCGAAGCGGGCCTGAACGAGGTCAGGATCGGCAAAGGCACCCTGAAGATGATGGAACGCCGCTTGGCCAAGGAAGCCGCTGAAGCCGCCACGAAACAGGACAACTGATTTTTCAACAACCCCAATCCAAACAAGGAGCAAACAATGAACAAGATAACGCTTGCCGTTTCCATCGTCGCGATCACCGCCGCCGTATTCGCGGAAACAAACGAGGTCAGGAAGTCTGGCAAAATCCGAATGCTCGAACGCACGGGCGGCTACATCGAGCAAGCCCTTCCGCAGGGGGCGAAGGTCGTTTCCATCGTCGATTCCCGTGCCGCGAAGGATTCCGCAGTCACCGATTTCCAGACCGCGATCAAGCGCACGTTCGGCATTCCCTCCGTCGCAGGAGTCGCGGACAACGCCGCCGTTTCAATCACCCTGAAGGACGGCGGGGAACTGGTCGCCAAGCCCGTTTCTGGGGCCGTCGAAGTCCCCGCAGGGAAGGACACCGCCGAAACCGTCGCAAACCTCTGGAAAGGCTTGCTGACGGTCTTCGCCTATGCTTCGGAACCCATGTCTCAGGGGGGCGCGATGGTGATCTCCCACGCCCTACCGCAAATGGGCATTCCGCAGATTCGCCGTGTCTCCTACAAGAACGCCTGTGAGGAAGGCTGGGCACCCGCCCCGACAAACGACTTCCAGAAGGCGATTTGGGAGAAGGTGAAGGCAGAGAAGGAAGCCGCCGCCAAGCCCGCCGAAGCGACGGAAACGAAGTAACCGCCCCGCGCGGTCGGCCAACTCGACCACCTCGATTCCTCGACGGAACCGCGGGAATGATCGAGACGTTCGAGGCGCGAAGTGACCGACTTCAGCAGGCCCGCGATGTCGACGCCTTTTTCTTGCCATCAAAGTCGCTTTTGTGGTACTCTTATTGGCAAAGGGGGCGTATCGTGGAGACTGATGATGGCAAGAGGCGGCTTATTCGCGGCGCGGGAGGCTATTTCAAGCTGGATTCATGGGTTTTGGCAAACATCGTGCAACTGGCAACGCAATGCTTTTGCAGGAAGTTCCTCACACTCAGGAACGATCCTTGCGGGCGGCAGTATGATCAGATGACCCAGGCGGCCCGTTCGGGAACAGCCAATATCGCCGAAGGTTCCGCCCGGCACTACACGTCAACCGAAACGGAGATGACGCTGACCGATGTCGCCCGCGCCAGTTTCCAGGAACTTTCGGGCGACTATCTCAACTGGCTCTTGCAGAAAGGCGAACTCCCCTGGGGAAAAGACTCTGTTCAGGCACGGGAGATTTATGCTTTGCGCCTTTCGCCTGCGGACTATGGCCCGGACATTCAGCGCGACGCCTGCGCGCGCATCCTCGCGGAACGCCAAAAATTCGCGAAGTGGCTTGATTCGGACGATTCGTCAGTCAGGGCGAATGCCTTGCTCATCCTGATTGCCAGAGTTTGCAACATGCTGAACCGCCAGCTTGAAAACCGCGAAGATTCTTTCCGGGAGCAAGGCGGCTTCCGTGAAAACCTGACCCGAATCCGACTTGAGGACCGCGATGCCGCGCAAGCGGCCGAAGGTGCACCGCAATGCCCGAAATGCGGTGCGCCGATGCGCAAGATGGTCGCCAAGCGCGGCCGCAATGCCGGCAATGCCTTCTGGAGCTGCACCAAGTACCCCGACTGCAGCGGGACGCGCAGGATTGAGCTGTAACCGCACCGCGGGGCAATCGAGGCCCCGCGAGCTCGATCACCTCGAACAACTCGGCCGAACCTTCGAGCTGGTCGAGGCGCGAGCTCCGCGAGGTGACCGACCTCGGCCGCAACGGCGGTGAAGGGAACGCGAAGAATACGGCGCGAAGCCTTCAGAAATCAAGAGTCCAATGCTCGCAATTCATTAGGCCTCGCCCGCCCCGGACCCACCGATGTCGGTCACTTCGCGCCTCGACCGACTCGACCAGCTCGAAAGTCCCGCCGAGGTGATCGAGCGGTTCGAGCCGACCGACATCGCGGGGCGATTACTTCGCCGCCTTTACGGCGGGCTTGGCGGCGGCTTCCTTCTCGGCCTTCACCTTCTCGAAAATCGCTTTCTGGAATCAGGGATTACCATGTCTCTGGCTTGTGGATGAACTTCTTTCCGCAGCCAATCGGTATAACATCGGGGAGCTGGCATTGGGCGGGAAGGTCTCTCGGAATGTTCCTATAGTAAGAGGCATACGGCTTTAGGCCAGACAGCCCTTCATGGGGGCCTGGAGGTAAATTTTCTGCCTGTCAACGGCGGCGGCATCAAACGGACATGTGCGAATCGGAGCGGTAAAATACTTAATCTGTACTATCTCATGGTCTTCTCGCAGAAGAGCCTTTGAGAACTTGGCTAAATCAAGCCACTTGTCCCGCGTCCCCTTGAGAAGCCCGTAGTAAAGGTTGTAGCCGTCAATGTAAACAATCGTCTTTTTCATGTGCTTTAATATTGCAAGAGCCTCAACCTTTCGGCTGAGGCTCTGCGCCGCTTAGACTGAGTCTGGCGGAGGGATACTTATATGTTAGCAAAACACTTTCGGGGACGCAAGGGAAATTTTGCGAAGGTGAGGGAGTGAGAAATACCGAAATGCCGAACGGGACTTTGAATCCCGATTGCCTCGCAAGGCAAAAGCCTTCCTGGGCGACGAACCTCGGAAGGCCTGGGCTTTGAATAAGCCGCCTTCTTTGCAGGGGCTTCTGCTGGCTTTTCTTCGGCCCTGTGTGCTTCGGCATTCACTTCCTTCTCGACCTCCACGGGCGGTGCGCCGTGTCGAGCGGGGCGAGAAGTTCGAGGTGGTCGAGTTGGCCGACCTCGCGGGGCGGTTACTTCGTTTCCGTCGCTTCGGCGGGCTTGGCGGCGGCTTCCTTCGCGGCCTTCACCTTCTCCCAGATAGCCTTCTGGAACTCGTTGGTGGGGGCGGGTGCCCAGCCCTGACGGACGGCCAATGCATAGGGGAAAAAGCGGTCTTGGTAAATGCCGTGTTTTGCGAAGTTCTGTAGGAGAACATTAATTGTTTGTGGGCCAAGTGTCTTTGCTTTCATTGCATCAAGATCCGAAACATTGTTGATAGGCTTGAGGACACATCCTGGGAAAATAGAATTATCAGCTCCGCAAGCATACCCGAATGCTCTCCAAAGTTCCTTTGTAAAGCGATGCTTCGCAACCTCGCCATCAAGGTTGCCATCTACGAGAAGACTGCGAATGTTTATAATGGCCCACCGATTTTCGGGAGCAGCCAGTAATGTTGGCATATTATCATCTGCGCAAATGATTATGGCAAATGGTGTAGATGGATTAGTTGTTATTCCAGAGGCAAGTTTCAACAAGCACCCTTCGGCAGATTTTCTTTCTGTCTTTATCTCCGTTTTGAGAAGAGACTTTGCGAAATCTGAAAACTTGGCTATTGTCTCATCTTTAACAACATCAGTAGTGTTAACGATAAGAACATGATTTCCCGTTAAGGGTCGTTTTACCTTATCTGCGGTCTGTTGTGCCGTTTCCCTTGATGCGGGGGCATTGATTTTCGACGGGGCATCATCAGCGGATGCAATTGCGGAAGCGAGTGAAATCGCCGCAACAAAAAAGAACTTGCGGATTGAATGTGGGTAGTTCATGATTATTGTCCTTGCTTTTGAGCATGTTTGTAGAGGCCCTCAAAGTCAATCTTCTTTGGGGTAAGACCTTCATAAGCTTTATTCGTTTCGTCAGCGAGAACCCTTGCCTCATCAAACTTTCCTTGCTTGATAAGATTTAGACATTTGCCTTTGTTAACAGCAATGGTCTTTGCCATTTCATTATGTTCGCGAACAGCTTGCTTGAGAGCGTCAACGGGCATAACTCCATCTTTCATAAGTCCTTTTAGCTGTTCCTTCATGTCGGCAACATCTTCCTTCAGTTGTTGACGAGTGTCGGAATCATCTTCATAAATTTCTATTGGCTGAGAGAGAGCTTTAGCCATATCCTCATAGAACTCACTCCCTCCGGGAAGCATAACCATATTGCCGGTACGATAACCATTAGCTAGACGAGCAATCATCATTTCGGACGAAGTTGAGAAAGCCAGTGGCTGTGTTTCAGTAGCTTTTTCCTCCAATGGTGCTTCTTCTGGTTTATCATTCTTAGGGGCATCAACGGGTACTGTTTGCGCGGAATCTGTTGAAGAAGATTGCAAAGACTCATCAACATCTCCATTGGCGGCATTGTTCTCAATAGGAGTCTCTTCAGCTGTAGGATTAGTTTTAATCAATACTGGGGATGATTTTGGTGTAGGATTTGACGATAGAGTTTGAGGGGCGAGTATTGTTTCTTTAGTCCACGGCTTCTTTACAAAACAAAGAACGGCTACCAATAATACAACGCCTATGACAGCAATAACGGCTAGGTGGTTGTTGGATTTTGATGCTCTTCGTCTTTTCGTTACGATAGGACGCATAGACTTTCTACCAAATAAAAACCCTCTCTCCAATTAATCAATGGAGAGAGGGATTTGATTAATAAACTAGTTTATTGAAGCAATCATCGGATTACTTCTGTACCTTGCGGCGAAGGCCAAATGCTGCCAAGCCAATAGCGAGGAGTGCCATCGTTGTAGGCTCTGGCACTGCTTCCGCATAGCTAAAATTGGAAGTTGTAAATGTCGCATTGGCACCCATTGAACCAGTAGAAATCGTCGCAGTCTTCAAGCCAGTGTAGGCAATCCACTGTCCATCTGTGCTGATTGCAGCAAGATAGAACTTGGCCGCTGTTGTGGCAGTTTTGCCAATGTCGGCAGGAACAATTGAGTCACCGACAACAGAATAAGAACCATTTGCATCAAGTGTTCCAGTCCTGATTGTCGTGCCGCCGATATCTGCGGCCGACCAAGATGTTTTGCTCTTTCCAAGAGTTACAAAGTCCGGGACAGATGTACCATAGACGAGGTAAACTGTCTGATTGGCAAAAATATTACCCGAACCCAGATCCTTGCTGACAGATGCGCCAGATGCCGTGCCCCATGTTACTGATGAGGCGGAGGCGAATCCCACGATGCCGATTGCGGCAATTGCTGCAACGATTGTCCTTTTCATTGTTTTGTTCTCCTGTGTAGTTAATTTTCCCTAGGGAAAGTTGACAAATTAGTTGTTGGCAAGAGGACTGTTAACAGTCCAAGTGCGAAGTTCAGCAGGCATGAAGAATGCGCCTTCTCCAGCCGGAAGGAGGACTACGGAGGCAGCTTCAGACAAGGTTATCATTGACTGCGTTTCCAAATCGGCTTCAGTGACGAGCCACGCACCATCAGATTCACTCCATGCATAAATCTTGAGATTATACCAAGCCTGATCGAAGACAAGAATCTGGTCAGCATCACCGCAGAATGAATTAATATCACTCAACATCGTATCAACAGGATACGGATTGACGAGCGGAAACAGATAGTTTTCGTCAGGGTCAAAAGTGATGGTCTTAGATGCAGCAGACTCGACTTCACCAAAGATTTTCTGAGAGGCATTAGCGCCCATGTAGTAGTACACCTGCCCCTTTTCAATGGTGATGGACTCAGAAGTTGTCTGTGTTTCCAGGTCGGCTTCAGTGATGAGCCACGCTTTATCAGATTCACTCCATGCGCAAATCTTGAGGTTGTACCACATTGGATCAAAGATGAGAACTTGGTCTGAATCACATATAGCAGTTCCATCTGGAAGTGTATCGGTGATAGTCCAAGATCCCGTGTCCTTTCCAACATTGTTAAACTGCGGAGCAATGGTAACCATGTACTCTTCAGCTTCGAAATCAATGTCATAGGACTGATACCCCACGATGTTCGCGGATTCGACCGCAGTCTCTGCGAGAGCAAGCCCCGCGACGAGGCTCATCGCAACACTAACTAACTTCTTAATGCTTTTGTTGGTTTTGAAATCGCAATGATGCAACGAATTGCGTAAAATGCCGTAGGAAAATCGTAGGGTTGCCCACCACCGGCGCCGTCCATGCGTTCACCTGTCCGTATTTTTTATGAAATTTAATTTTGTTCCGCAGTTTTTGAATTTTTAATTGCAGTATTTACGTGCAAAATCTCATTTGCGTGTCATCCGCCGACGGCGGGCGGAAGACCGTCCCGTTGTGGTATAATCTTATTTGGGTCGTAATTTGCAAAATACTGAAGATGCATTTGAACAATGGGGAATCGGAGTTTGCGATGAAGTTCGGAAAGTTGATCGCGTCTGTTGTCATGGTTGGTTGGGCGGGGGGCGTCTCCACGCTTGCCCAGTCCACTCCTTCGTCCGCCGCCGTGCGGTCCCCTTCCACCGTTTACTTCACACATGAAATCACGCCCGAGTCGCTGGTCGCCGTTTTCGACGCCCTTGGGTGCCGTCCGTCGGCCGCGGACAAGGTTGCGGTGAAAATTTCGACGGGCGAGGCGGGGGGCCACAACTACCTGAAGCCGGAGCTGATCTCGAACCTTGTCGCCGCGGTGCGCGGCACAATCGTCGAGTGCAACACCGCCTACCCCGGCAAGCGCAACACGTCCGAGGCGCACTGGCAGACGATCCGCGACCACGGTTTCACGGCCATCGCCAAGGTCGACTTGATGGACGAGTTCGGCGAAGTCGAAATCCCCGTCCGCGACAAGACCCACATCAAGGCCGACCTCGTCGGCGCGAGCCTCACGAACTACACCTTCATGGTCAACCTCGCCCATTTCAAGGGACATGCGATGGGCGGTTTCGGCGGCGTGCTGAAGAACCAGTCGATCGGCGTCGCCTCGGCGAACGGCAAGGCCCGCATCCACTCCGCGGGCAAGACGGACAGCACCAAGATGCTTTGGGCGTCGCGTCCCGGGCAGGACGACTTTCTCGAGTCGATGGCGGCGGCCGCCCAGGGCGTCCACGACTATTTCGGCGGCGGCAAAATCGTCTACATAAACGTCCTCAACAACCTTTCCGTCGACTGCGACTGCAGCGCCCATCCCGCCGCGCCGAAGATGAAGGACCTCGGCATCATGGCCTCGCTCGACCCCGTCGCCCTCGACCAAGCGGCCTTCGACATGGTCAGCGGCGTCCCTGTCGCGGAAAACAACGACAACCGCGATCTTCTCGCGCGCATCGCGAAGCGGCACGGCACCCACATCATCGACCATGCGGAAGAAATCGGTCTTGGCTCGAAATACTATACGCTTGTTCATCTTGGATTTCTCAAACACCCCGAACTGTATTCCTACTCAATCCCCCTGACGATGGAGGCCCTTGTCGGCATGATTCGCCGCGGCGACGCCGAATGCGTCATCGCGCGCCTCCCCTTTGACAAGGGGCAAAAAAACGGCGAATTCATCTTCGATTGCCGCGGACACGGGCGCGGCATTTCGCCCTTGCTCGACCTCTACGACTCCGCCGTCCGCGAGAATAAAAACGCCTTCGACAAACTTTCGGTTGAGGAAAAACTGAAGGCCGTCGCCCCCGAAAAGCCATTTGCCAATCGTGTCATCGTCGACAAGATCATTGGACGCGCCGCAGCTTTTATCGCCGTCAGCGGCGGCGCCAAGGCCGTTCACGGCGAAATCATGTGCGAGGGCGCGAGGGCGCTCCTTGAAACAAACGGCATTTCGGCGACTTGCTCGCTCCTCGTGCCGCAAATCCGCGATCGTTCCTACGGGCACCTCTGCCCGCTTGAGGATTCCGTTCGCGAAATCGCGGACAACGACGCGCCCCGGGCGATGGAAGCCATCCGCGCCCGCATTGCCGCGCTTCGATCCGGCGCGAAGATTGAAACGCCGGCGCTCCCGCCTCCATCGCGGACGCTTGTCGCCTACTATTCGCGCAGCGGGAACACTCGTTTCGCCGCCGAGGTCGCGGCACACGCGCTGAATGCCGACATCTTCGAAATCAAGCCCCTGGCACCCTATTCCGAAGACTACAAGTCGTGCCTGGCGGCGGCGAAGGCCGAAACCGAAGTCGGGGCGCGCCCCACGCTCGCCTACGGCCCCGCCGGCATGGGCGACTACGCCAGGGTTTATGTTTTCAGTCCCGTTTGGTGCGGCGTGATGGCGCCGCCTGTCGCGACCTTTCTCTCGGTGGCCGACCTCGCGGACAAGGAGGTCTTCCCGTTCTTCACGCACGGCGGGGGCGGGGCGGAAAAAGCGCTTGCGGACTTCACCGCGCGCACAGGCATCCAACCCCGCAGGAGCGGGGCCTGGAAGGGGGCCGACGTGCGCGGCCTTGAACAGGCGATCCGGGATTGCGTCCTGCGGTAGGCGGGCGTTGGCGTCCCGGAGGCTCAGCGGTTTTCCAGCGACAGGATGAAGTCGCGGGCTTTCCGAATGTCCGCGAGCTGTTGGTCGCCGCTGATTTCGCGCTCAATGATGAAGGGGCCGCCGTAGCCGAGCTCCATGAGCTTTTCATAGACCTTCGGGAAGTTGGCCTTGCCCTCGCCCAGCGCCACTTCGCGGCCCAAATGCATTCCGTCGGAGGGATACACGCCGTCCTTGCAGTGGGTGTTCCTCACGTACTTGCCGAAGACGTCCAGGGCGTCCACGGGGTTGGCCTTGCCGTAGAGGATCAGGTTCGCGGTATCGAGGTTCACGCCCACGTTGTCGTTGCCGATGGCCTCGATGCAGCGCAGCATGGCGACCGGCGTTTCCTGCCCGGTCTCGAAAAGGAAGGTCTGTCCCTTGCCTTTCATGTAGCCGGTCAGGTATCTCAAGGCGGTGACCGTGCCCATGAAATCGGGGTCGGCGGGGTTTTCCGGAATGAAGCCCACGTGGGTGACGACGGTGTCGGTGCCGATCTTTTCGGCGAAGTCCGCCCCCATAATGAGTTCCTCCGTGCGTTTGGCACGGTAGGCGGCGGGCACGATGCCCAGCGTGAAGGGCCCCTGGATGAAGTTCCATTCCTTCGGCCCGCTCCAGCCGGCCCACAGGGCGGAGATTTCCACGCCCGTTTCCTGCGCGGCCTCCCTGACGAGCTGCGCGTTCTCGTCGGTGTAAAGGGCCGTGTCCCAGCATGTCAGCTGGGTGCAGTTCATGCCGTTGTCCCTGATTTGCCGCATTCGGGCCTTCAGGTCGGTTCCGCGTCCGAGTGAAACCAAGGTTCCGATTTTCATAGTTTTTCTCCTTGTTGTCAAAAGGGGGTCGCCGAAACTCAGATGCCGATGTCCGGTCCGCGTTGCAGCAGCGCGTCGGTTTCCGCGATCGTGAAGCGTGTCGAGACGACGCTTGACTGGCGGTCGTCGTCGAAGTGGCGCGAATAGGTGGTGCAGACGATTGTGCCGTCGGGCAGGAGTTCGACGCCGGAGTATCCCGTGTCTAACCAGTTGCCGGGCCAGGCGCCTTCGATCCCGTGGTGGTGGAGCAGGTGGATTCTGTAGCCGCGCTCTTCGCCGCTTGCAAGGTCGTCCCAGGTGCCGACCCACGCCATGTACTGTCCGCGAAGCGGGTCGCCAACCGTCTGGTTGCGGAAGGCGACGAGATAACGTCCGTCAGGCAGGGCGATCGCCTCGTGACGGTCGCCTGTGAGCGCCGCGGACGTATCGACCGGGCGGGTCCAGGTTGCGCCTTCATCGCGCGAGAAGCACATCATGCTGCGTCCCTGGTGGCGGTTTTCCCGCATGAGCAGCGCAAGTGCCGCGCCATCGGGCGAGCGGAGGCAGCAGGGTTCGCAGAGGTTGCGTTCGCGGGCTTCTGCGACGACGCGCATCTTGCCCCAGGTCAGGCCGCCGTCGCGCGAGGTCGCCATCCAGACGCGCTGGTCGTCCGCGGGGCCGTCGGAGTTGACGCCTGGGTCGCGCATCTGGCCGAAGAGCGCGGCGGCACCGTCCGCGAGCTGCATGAAGCCGGTTGGCGGCATCATGGCCTGGAGTTGCGGTTGCGCGGGCCTCTCCCGCCAGGTTGCGCCAAGGTCTTCGCTGGCGAGGATGCCCATGCCGAGCCCGTTGATGCTCCGCCCGTTGCCGGGCCGGCCCGTCCTTTCGCGGGGATCGTCTTCGGCGACTTTGAGCGAAAAGACAAAATAGCGGGTCTTGCCGTCGGGGCCCTTGATTTTCTGCAGCGTCGGGCAGTTGCGGTGCGTCGCGCGGTAGACGGACGGCAAGATGCCGTCGAGGCGCGTCCAGGTGAGCCCGCCGTTGTCGGAGCGCGCCATCTGCCCGCAGGGGCCGCCGTGGCCCGTCGTCCAGACGCAGAACATCGTCCTCCCATCGTCCGCGAGGAGGGTGGTGGGATGCCCTTCGTATCTGTCCGCCGCGCCTTCCGCGACGAGGATTTGGCGCGCCGCGTCTTGCGAAATGTCAACAACTGGAACAGAATCGTGCATTGAGCTTTCCTTTTGTTTCCCGGGGGATGCCGCCGTTCCGCGCCTAATAGGGCCCCATCATTTCCGCGGGCGGGACGGCGCGGAGCAAAACGGATGCGCCGACTTCTGCTTCCGCGGAAGCGGCGTCGGCATTGGCGAGGAATTCGTTTTCGTCGCCGGGGTTGCTGAAGCGCTTGCCGACCTTGACGAAGAGGTTGTGCGCGACGGTGTTGACCTGCGGCATCGCCTCAAGTCCGCCTGCGAGGACCGGGTACTTGGTGGAGTAGGGCGGCGCCACAGGCGAAATGCCGAGTTTGCCGAGCTTGTCCTTCTGGACGCCTGCCACGTGCTCCCGCCATTTTTCAGGCGTCCAGGCCGTGAAGCTTGTGCCGATTGCGCAGTCTGCGACGATGTTGTTGGCGACGATGTTGGCGCGTCCGCCGTGGATTTGGACGGCGCCGAAGTGTCCGCGCGAGCAGTTTTCGAAGCGGTTGCAGTAGACGAAGTTCCCCGAGATGGCGTCGTCGAACCTGATGCCGCCCTGGCCGCAGGGGGCGTTCCTGCCGCCGCCGACATCCTTCCACAGGTTGAAGGCGAAGGTGTTGCCCTGGTAAGTGGGGTCGCCCCACATGTCGACCGCGCCCTGGTCGTCGGATTCCGTGACGACTTTTTCAACGCGGTTCCATGCCACGAGGCAGTCGTTGCCTTCAAGCCGGATGGCGCTCGACGGGATGTCGTGGATCCAGTTGTGGAGGACTTGCGTCCCGCAGCCCGAAAGGTGCAGGCCCGGCGTGTAGGTGCGCTGCGCCCGGGAGGTGCGGCTGATATCGTTGTTTTCGATGACGATTCCAGACGGCACCAGTGTGCGGCGGTCTCCGCCCGCGACGATCATTGCGCCGTGGCCGAAGACCGAGAGGCGGTTGCCGTAGATTGCCGTGTCCGTTGCGTCGGTTGCGACGAGACCGTCGCCGCCGAGGCAGGTGATTGTGTTGCCTGCGATGACGCTGTTCGCGATGCCGCAGGCGACGATGCCGTTTTGCATTCCGTTGCGGATTTCGAGGCCTTCAATCCGGATGTCGTGTACGCCGCTTGCTGCGATGAAGGGCTTGGCAAGCGCCGAAAGGACGTAGCTGGCGCCGGCGGGGGCGCCGTCGGGCGGGTAGAGGTAGAGTTTCGCGGTCGCGGCGTCGAAGAACCATTCGCCAGGTGCGTCGAGTGCCGCGAGGGCGTTGAGGAGGAACCAGGGCCGCGGATGACGGCCGTAGTCGAGGTCGATCGAGCCATAGGCGCTGACATCGCCCTTGAGCGATATGGTTCCCGCCTTGGCGTTCGCCACCGCGTAGAGCGTCTGGTCGGCCCAGAGCCACTTCCAGTAGCCGAGCGCCATGAGGTCGGGTTCCTTCTCCCAGGGCGAGAGGTCGCCGATTCCGGGTTTGAAAACCCGGTTGGCGGAGTCCACGATGTCGGTGAGCCCGAAGAACCCTTCGTTGGGGTGGCGCGCCAGCTGAAGCGGCTCTCCGGCGAGATAGAGGTCGCGGACGGTCTTGTCGCCGTTCACGCAGGTGCCGAAGGGCTTCTGCGGCTGGCGGGCGTCTTCGGGCAGTCTGCCGCCGAGATCCGCGACGACGACCTTCCCGTGCGCCGTCTCCGGGATGCGCCTAAGCGCGGCGGGATCGTCGACCGGGTGGAAGTCCGCGACCTCGATGCCGCCGTCAAGGACGGGCTTCTCGCCGGGGAAGGCGGCGTAGGAGATGGGCGAACCCGGTTCCCCGGAGTCTTCGGGGCCGAGGGTGAATGTCGTGGGGACGGAATAGCGACCGCCACGAAGGAGAATTTTCACGCCGCCCTTCGGGAGCGCGCCGCCGCGCCTGATGTCGCGGACGGCATCCCGTGCGCGGGCAAGCGTCGCGAAAGGATGCGCCTCGGAGCCGTCCGCCGCGTCGGAGCCGTCTGGCGCGACAAAGAGGAGGCGCCCCGCCTCGGGCGCGGGAGGCAGGCCGTGGCGTTCGGGGGCGGCATCAGCGGCGGCGGCCAGTTGCAGGAGCCGGGCCGCGTTGCCCGCGGGTGTTTCCGCGGCGTCCGCGACAAGCCACCGCGCCTTGTAGAACCTTGGGTTCTCGAAAGGCCCGATGGTGCGCGCGTTGCCCGCCGCGTCGCGGACGGTCAGGCGATCCGTCCACCAGCTTTCGTTGGGGATGGCGTAGAGGTCGCCGCGCGTGGCGGACGGCGAGAAACTCTTCACATAGGCGATGTTGCGCGCGATGGCGAAGGTTTCGGTGTCGGGGTCGAAGTGGAAGACGACGCGGCTGTTGGTGAGGAAGAACCCTCCGCGCCCGTCGGGTACGAGGTCGTGGCCGCCCGCGTTGAGGCAGACTTTCGAATAGTCGTAGGAGGCGAGGGGCGTGACGGACATTGTCGCGCCGTCGTAGGCGAGCTTGTGGAGCTTGAAGTATCCGAATGCCCAGAGGCAATTGCGCGTGGCGTCCCAGTGGACGCCGTGTCCGCCGGGGAGTTCCATCGCCTTCACCTGTTTTTGCTCCGCGGGGGCGAAGGGCGCCTTGGAGACGTCCGTGAGCGTCAGCTTGTTGCCGGTGGACGAGACCACGGCGACGCGGCCGTCGGGCAGGACGTCGATCGAATGGGGGTTTTCGCCGGCGAACCCATACCATTTCGCGCGCCGCGTTTCAACGTCAATGGCGGCGAATGCGCCTCCCGATGCAGTAACGAGGATTGTCCTTCCGCCGTCATGCGGCTTGCATTCCGAAACGCAGTCAAAGGTCGGGAGGTCGCCTGGCGCGATGCCGGGGTCTTCCGCCGGGTCCCATGCCCAGAGCACCTCTGGTTTGGCCCCGGGGGTTCCGTCGACGATGATGATCCGCGGGCCGGATTGCTCCGTCGCCACAATGCGCATGTCCGGCTTTTCCACCGCGAATGCCGCGCCTTCAAGTGCCGCGATTTGCGCGGCCGCGCCGATTCGTGAAAACGCCGCCTGCAGCGCGTTTTTCCCGGTTGTTTTCCCGTTGCCCTCGTCCTTCATGGTGTCTCCTTCGCCTGCCGTTCTCGGCTGTGAAACAATTCTACCACAATGCCGCGAGAAACGCGCCCGGAGCAATGATGGTATAATGGATGGCCTATGAAATCGATCCTGTGGATATTGAACGGGTGCGGACTTGAAGGTCGCGGAATCACCGGCGGGCCGGTGCGCTTCCACGAGGTTTCAAGGCGTTTCTCTGCCCTCGGCCACAGGCAGCATCTTTTAACCACGCCGGGTGGCCGGGCGATGCAGGCTGCGCTTGGCTGCAGGCTCCCGATGACAGTCGTCCCCGCCTCGCTGTTGCTGCGGGAAGAGCCTTGCAGACCTTTCCGCTTCTGGAGTTATCTCGTCACGTCGCTTCTGTGGCGGACGGGTTTCAAGGCGCTGCCCAAGTGTGAAACGCTCATTACGGCGAGCGACTATTTCTGCGACATCGTCCCCGCGCTCGCCCTCAAGAGGCGCATGGGAGCCAAGTGGATCGCCTGGATTCACCACTGCGAGACCGACCCCGGAAAGCGTCCCGGCAACCGCCTTGTCAACGAGTTGACCTACCGCATGCAGCGCTGGAGTTTCAAGCGAATCGCGCGTTACGCCGACGCCGCCTGGATCAATGATACGCTCGCAGGTGACGAAATCGAGGCGCGGCTCCTGCGCTTTGGGATGCGAAAAGACCGGATCCGCCGGATGTGGAACGGCATCGACTGCGAGGCGATTGCCGCGACACCTGAACCGGGCGGAAAATCGTTTGACGCCGTGATGATCGGCGTGAGGCCGAACAAGGGGCTTTTCGACATCGCCCCGATTTGGCGGCGTGTCCAGGAGTTGCGGCCGGGCACGACACTGGCCTTGATGGGTGGCATGAGCGGCGAGGCGGACGAAGTGCGGCGGATTGCCGAGGCGAAGCTACCCGTTTCCGTTTTCAAGCCCGAAGGCGGGTTTCTCCCCGCGGCCGAATACTACGCCCGGATGAAGGGGGCGCGGATTCTTTTCGCCCCAAGCCACGAGGAAGGGTGGGGAATTGCCGTTTGCGAAGCGATGGCCGCGGGCCTGCCCGTGGTCGCGTACGACTTGCCCGCCTACCGCAAGATTTTCACCGGGGCCTATTGCGCCGTGCCTTGCTTTGACCACGAGGGTTTCGCCCAGTCGGTTGTCCGGATGCTCGATGACAAAAACTTGGCGGATGGCTTCCGTTCGCGCGGGCGCGAGATTTCGGCGAAATATGGTTGGAATGCGATTGCCGTTGCCGATTCCGCCGCACTGGAGGCGCTTGAATAACCGGCTATGAGTGGACGTCCCGTAAAAGCGTCGCTTGCCCCTGTCGCGGGGTTCGCGATTTGCTATCTGGCCTACACGGCGATTTACGTCGCGCGCCTCAACCTCTCGATGGCGGCGCCTGAACTTTCCGAAAGCGGCATTCTTACGGCCGCCCAGATCGGGGTGCTTGGCGGCATCTTCTCCGTGGTCTATGCGTGCGGACGGCTTTTCAACGGCATTCTCAACGACCGCGTCGTACCCTGGATCATGATCGCCGCCGGGCTTGCCGCCGTGGGCGCGGGCAATGTCATCTCCGGGTTCTTCCCGCCGTTTGCCGCGATGGCCGTGCTCTGGGGCGTCAACGCCTACGGGCAGTCAATGCTCTGGGGGTCGGGGCTGCATGTGATTTCCGCGTTGTACGAGCCTTCCGCCGCGAAAACGAAATCCGCGCAGTATGCGACGGCCGTCGCGATGGGAAATTTGGCGGGCGTGGTTTTCAACGCCTGGATAATCGCCCGCTTTGGCGCGAGGTACGCCTACTTCGTCCCGGGTGCGCTGTGCCTGCTGATTGGCGTTGTCGCGGTGCTGGCGTTGCGCCATGTGCCGCTCGACGTCTCGAATGCCGGCCGTTCGATTGCCTCGTCCCTGCGGCTGGTCGGTTTCCGCCGTGTGCGCGCCATGCTTTTCCCCGCGCTGTGCCATGGCATCGTCAAGGACAACATCAGCCTCTGGATGGCGGTTTACTTTGTCTCCACGTTTGCGGTCGACCTGAAAGAGTCGTCGTATTACCTTCTGCTTGTCCCTGCCGTAGGGCTTCTCGGGCGCCTTTCCTACGGTTTGGCCTACCGCGCCTGCCGGTCGCGCGAGAACCTTGTCTCGGCCTGCGCCTTTGGGTTTTGCGCGGGGATTGCGGCAATCCTGCTCGTCCCCGGGGTTTCGCCGCTTGTCGCCGCGCTGTGCCTGAGCGTCATCTACGCCGCGGTGTCGGTCGTGAGCACCTCGGTCATCGCCGTCTTCCCGATGCGGCTGGCGAAACTGGGCGAGACAGCGGCTACGAGCGGGCTGATGGATTTCGCCACCTATATCGGCGCGGGAATTGGCTCCGTCGCATACGGCTTCGTAATCAAGCGCTACGGCGGCGCCGGCTATTTGGCGATGTTTGCGAGCTGGGTCGTCTTGGCGGCGCTTTCAAGTTGCGTGACAGCTGCGCTTGCCCGTCGCGACCGGTAGGGGGCGCGCCTTATGCTTCGCCGCGGATCGCGGCGCCGGGAATGGTTCCCCTTGTGATGGCGAGATAGCGTTTGAGATCCTCGGCCGAGGGCGCGTGCAGGTTGCCGAATTTCACCGTCTCGCGGTCGACGAAGGACTGCAGGAAGTAGCGCTTCGCCCCCGCGATCCACCGGGCGATGCCGTGGAACGACGCCTCGTCGTGGAATTCCTTCACCACGGTCGTGCGGAATTCGTAGGCGGTCTTTCCGCCCATGAGCAGCGCGACGCTTTCGCGAATGGCGCCGAGGTCGAGGTTGGGCGCCCCTGCGGTTTCCGCGTAGCGTTCGGGCGTGTTTTTGATGTCCATTGCGACATAGTCCGCGAGCCCTTCCTCCAGAATTGACGCGAGCCGTGCCGGATGCGAGCCGTTGGTGTCGAGCTTGACCATGAAGCCCATGTCGCGGATGGCGCGCATGAAGATCGCTGTTTCATCGCGCAGAAGCGGTTCGCCACCCGTGATGCAGACGCCGTCGAGCAGTCCGCGGCGCTTGCCGAGAAAGGCGAGGAATTCGGCGTCGTCCATGAGCGGCTTCGCCTCGCCGCAAATGATTTCGGCGTTGTGGCAGAAGGGGCACCGGAAGTCGCATCCGCCCAGAAACACCGTGCACGCCACCTTGCCCGGGAAGTCCAGCAGCGTCATTTTTTGAAGACCGTGTATCAGCATGGTTTACTTCCCGTTGCAAAGTCAAGCATTTCGCGGAAGACTTCTTCGATCATGTTTTGGTCGATGGCGTGGTTTTCGAAGATCTCGCGCGAGCGGTGCGCCTGCGCGACAAGCATGAGGAGGCCGTTTGCGCAGGGGACGCCCAGCTTTTCCGCCTCCTTGAGCAATATCGTCCGGGCCGGGTTGTAGACCAGGTCGAAAACCGCTTCCAAAAGGGGGAAGCCGCGGAGCGAGAGGGGGGCTTCGCCGCAATGCGGGTACATGCCGACGGGGGTTGCGTTTACGATGAGGTGCGCGTCGGCATGGCGCGCGAGGTTGCCGTAGTTGTTGGGCCCCTGGCGGGAGATTGTGACGGGCTTTGCCCCGAGTTCGGAGAGGACGTGGCGGACGGTTGCCGCAGCCCCGCCGCTGCCGAGGACGAGGGCCTTTTTCCCCGCCATCGGGATGCCGAGTTTCGAGAAGGCGTAGGCAAAACCAAAGGCATCGGTGTTGTCGCCGAGGAGTTTGCCGTCCGCCAGTCGCACGACGGTGTTGACGCTGCCCGTTGCACGGGCCGTGGGCGAGAGCTCGGCGCAGGCTTGGGCCGCGTCTTTCTTGTAGGGGATGGTGACGTTCAGCGCGTCGAACGGTCCGTTGTGTAAAAAGTCCGCGACGGCTTCGGGCTCGACTTCGAAGAGCCTGTAGCCGTTGTCGCCGTAGAGCGCGTGGAGACGCGGCGAATAGCTGTGGCCCAGTTTGCGGCCCAGGAGCCCGGTGCGTGGCATGGCCCTGCCAGTTGGTTCTTGGCGCGCGGTTGTCATTTGCCGTTCGCCTGGTAGTCCTTGCTGAGGTCCATGATGGTCTTGAAAAGCCCGCGGCCATAAGCCGCCAGCTCCTGGGGGAGCTGCGCGGCGACGGCGTCGAGCTTTTCGGCTTCGCGCCGGGCGTCGAGCGGGGCGAGCCCGTGGGTGCGCTTGTAGGCGCCGATGGCGCTGACGGTCTCCATGCGCTCTTCGAAAAGGTGGATAAGCTGGGCGTCGAGCTGGTCCAGCTGGCGGCGGTAGGTGGTGAGGTTTGCCTCTTCGCCTTTGCGGAGGGCGGGCGGGTCGAGCAGGGCGTCCGCCACCGCGAGGGCGGCGGCGGCTTCCACGCAGGGCACGGCGCGCGGCACGATGCACGGGTCGTGACGGCCTTCGACGTCGAGGGTCGCCGCCTCGCCCGTTGCGAGATTGACGGATTGCTGTGTCTTTGCGATTGAAGGCGTGGGTTTGATTGCCACGCGGAAAACGAGCGGCATGCCGGTGGTGATGCCGCCGAGGAGGCCGCCGCAGTTGTTGGTCGTCGTGATGACTTTCCCGATCCTAAAGGCAAAGGGATCGTTGTTCTCGGCGCCTGTCATCGCGGCCGCCGCGAATCCTGCGCCGAACTCGACGCCTTTGACGGCGGGGATGGCGAAGAGAATTTCAGAAAGGCGGCTTTCCATGCCGTCGAAAAGCGGGCCGCCAAGTCCGGCGGCCAGACCAAGCACCTCGCATTCGACAACGCCGCCGACGGAGTCTCCGTTTTCGCGTGAGCGGCTGATTTCGGCGATCATCCTTGTCGAGGCCTCGCCGCCGGAGGCCGGAAAGGGCTTGCCCGAAACATCTTCGGTGAACGGCGAGGTGTCCGTGACGCGGCCGATGGCCTTTGCCCTTGCGCGGAGAGTGATGCCATGTCGCGCAAGAAACTGGAGGCAAAGACCGCCTGCGATGCACAGCGGAGCGGTCATGCGTCCGGAAAACTGTCCGCCACCTGCGGGAATCTCGCCGTATTTGACATACGCCGTGTAGTCGGCATGGCCCGGACGCGGGATTTCGCGGAATTTGGCGTAATCACCGGAACGGATGTCGCGGTTGCGGATGGCGGCTTTGATGCGGCGACCATTGGTTACGGATCCGTCGAGGCCGGAGAGAAATTCGGGTTCGTCGGGCTCGTGCCGCGCACTGCTCCAGGGCGTGTTGCCGGGGGCGCGGCGCCGGAGGAAGGCGCCAAGGGCGGCGAAGTCGATTTCAAGCCCCCTGGGGAAACCGTCGATGACAACGCCGACCGCAGGCGCATGCGAAGCGCCGAAGAGGGAGACGACGATGTTCCTGCCGAAGGACGGTTTCATCGGCGGCTACTTCGACTTGCCTATGTCGCGGCCGCGCTTGACGGCAAAGAGGGCGAAGGCAATTGCGACGACGCCGGAAACAATGATCGACGCGTTAAGCGGGAGGCCGCCCGGGACAAGACCCCAGGGCTGCCCCTTGTCGGCTGAGGTCCAGAAAATGAAGGAGACGACGACCGAGGTCATGAAGACGCCCGGGACGAGCGCGACAAGAGACTTTGTTTTTTTGCCTTCGCTTACGAGCCACGCCGTGCAGGCCATCAGGGTCGAGGCCGAGAGCACCTGGTTGCCCCAGGCGAAGTAGTTCCAGAGGTGGTTGAAGGATTGGGCGCTTTTGTTTGACCACAGGAGGAGGAGGGCGACGATGACGATCAGCGGCAGGCAGATCATGACGCGCGGGGCGAGCCGGGCCTGTGGGATGCGGAACATTTCGGCGAGACTGAGTCGGAGCGAGCGGAGGGCCGTGTCGCCACTAGTGATTGCCAGGGCGACGATGGCGAAGACCGTGACGCCGCCAAGCCATTTGCCGAGGAACATCGTGGTGGCGTTGCCGAGAACGACGGCTGGCGCCAGCTTGAGGTTGCCGGGCTCGATGTTGTAGATGGCGAGGGCGGCGGCGGCCCAGATCATGGCGATGATGCCTTCGGCAATCATCATGCCGTAGAATGTGAGGCGCGCTTCGCGTTCGCTCTTCATCGTGCGCGCCACGATGGGGCTCTGGGTGGCGTGGAAGCCGGAGATGATGCCGCAGGCGATCGTGACGAAAAGCAGGGGGAAGACCGGGCTGCGTCCATTGGCGTTGAAAACATCGTCGTGATACTGGATGAACGCCGCGCTTTCGCTGAGAAGTTCAGGATTCTTGAAGCCTTCGGCGACAATCGCGCCGAGCATGGCGACGGAGCCTATGGCGAGCAAAGCGCCGAAAAACGGGTACACGGTGCCGATGATCTTGTCGACTGGGAAAAGTGTGGCCACGACGTAGTAGGCGAAGATGACGCCCACGGCCCACCAGAAAAATGGCGTGTCGGGGAAGACCGTGCGATCGATGAGGTTGGCGGGGACGTTGATGAAGACGGCGACGACAAGGAGGAGGAGAAACACGAGCGTCCAGGAGAAAATCATGGCGTAGGTCTTGCCAAGGTAGGTGCGGATGATTTTCGGGAGGTTTGCGCCGTTCATGCGGAGGGAGAGCATGCCGCCGAGAAAATCGTGGACGGCGCCGAGAAGCACGCATCCCAGGGGGATGATGAGGAAGGCGATCTTGCCGAACTTGATGCCGGCAATGACACCGATGACTGGGCCGACGCCCGCGATGTTGAGAAGCTGGATGAGGAGGTTTTTCCACTTGGGCAGCGGGACGTAGTCGACGCCATCCCCGCTGGTGATCGCCGGAGTGGCGCGGTCATCAGGTCCGATGATTTTCTCGACGAATTTCCCGTAGGTGAAGTAGCCCGCAATCAAGATGGCGAGGCAGATGAAAAACAGTGTCATTTCCAAAACTCCTTAACTTATAATTATACCACTTTGCCGCGTACGGCGGAAAATATCCCCCGCTTAGAGTTTGGGTTTGCCGCGAAAGAGTTTGGGCGTGGATTTTGGTTGGATGTGGAACTTTTCAGATAGATTGTTGAGCGCGTAATACCGATGAGAAGTTCCGCACCATGTTCTCATCATTTGCTTGCACATTCCTACATATTGTGTTAGGATAGTTCCGTTATGTGTTCTAAGGCGAAATCAGTCCAGGACGGCGCGGTATGCGCCGCGCCGTCTCCTGTTGCCGAAACTTCGCGTAGCGGCGCGTCCACCCCCGTCCCTGCGGGCGGAACGGTTGGCGGCGTCCCGGCGTCGTCCGCCCCGGGCGGGGCTGCGCCCCGCGTCAGCCAGCGCGCACACCGCGCTCGCCGCCGCGCGGCGCGGGTGCGGATGGAGCGCGAGGCCGCGCTTGGGGAGGCGTTCGACTTCCTGAAGTGCGGCGACTGCTTCGACCTTCTGTGGGGCGTCGGCGCGGCGGAAGTCATGGCGGCGGGGGCGGTCGGCGCGGCCATCCCCGTGCCGCTCTACGCCGTCGGCACGGCGTTTGCCCTGGCGCTTGCCGCGTCCGTCCTGGCGCTGGCCCAGATTGGCGTGGGGATGGCGCTTTGGGCGGTCTTGAAGTTCCTGAGCTGCTTCAACCGGCGCGTCAAGCGCCCGGTCTACTACCCGGCGGAGAGGCGGCGCCGGCAGAGGCTCGCCCGCGAGCGCCGCAAGATCCGGCAGAGGCGCACGCTCAACGCCTGCCCGACGAAGGAGGCGCTCGAAGAGCAGTTCGCCCGGGCGAAGACATCGCCCCGCGAGATGATCCGCTTCGGCTCGATGGTCTGCGACCTGGAGTGCCATGTGGACAACGGCCTCGTCCGCGACGAGTGCGGGGAGATTGTCGGGCGCAAGCCCGGCATCCGGGGATGGCTCAACACGAACTGCCCGCGGCTCGGCGCGAAGTACAAGACCGTGATGCGCTACAAGGCGATGGCGGAGAAGCTGAAGCAGGCGGTGGGGGTGGGGGATCCCATCCCCGCCGCCGTGCTGGCCGAGGCCGATGAGAACACGGTGCGGAACTTCTTGTCGGGGAGGGCGCGAAGGGCGCTGGGGATTTCGCCGTGGGAGATGGCGGGGGCGTGGGGCAGGGCGCAGGACTTCTTCAGGTGTTGCGGGCGATTCCAGACGAATGTGATTGCGCAGCTCGACTTGAGGCTCGCCCCGGAGTTCGCCCCCTCCGGATGGTCCGTGAAGTCCGTGGCGGAGACGGCCCCTGCATAACACGCCCCTGCCTTGTTGACGAAACCCGTGGCGGAGGTGTCGTTTAGCACAGTTGAAGCAGTCTGCGAAGCCGCAACCTTTCGCGCACTTTAACGGCCGAGCATCTGGAGTGCCGTTTCCATCGGCAGACCGACGACGTTGGTGTAGGAGCCGACAACTTCGGCAATTACCATGTCGCCGTAATCGGCGGCGTCATAGGCCCCCGCGCGGTCGTAGGGCTGGACAATGCGGATATATTCCGCAATATCATCGTCGGTCAGGTTTTTGAAGCGGACAACCGTTGCCTCAACCCGCACTTCGGGCTTGGCTCCGCCAGGCCGCGAAAGTGCCACGCCTGTGAAAACCGTTTGCTCGTTGCCTGAGAAGGCGCGGAGAAAGGCCTTGGCCTCCTCCTCTGACTTTGGCTTGCCGACGAGCTTCCCCCTGAACCAGACCAATGTATCGGCTGTGAGAATCTCGGCGTCGGGCCGGAGCACACGGCAGGCTTCGTTTTTTGAAAGGGCGTTGTGGACGACGGTGCCAACGGGATTGGCGCTGTCAGAAATTTCCGGAGCGTCCGTTGCCACGACTTCGAAGTCGAACCCCGCCTCGCGAAGAAGCCGCTGGCGACGCGGCGAGCCAGAACCAAGGACAAGTTTGGCCATTGCGAAATCCCCTACCGCGCCGGAACGACGAGATTGTTAAGCTCGAGAAGCGTCATGAACCGCGCATCAAGCTGGTGCCCCGCGCGGTACGAAACCGCCGTTCCGACAAATCGCCCGCCTTCAAGCAGCGAAATCGCGGCGAGAAGGTCGAGCACGGCGCGGTGCCAGACCGCCTCGAAGTTGCGTCCGCCATGGTTGAACTGCGGAAGCGGTTCGTTGACATAGCGGCGTTTGCCGTGGATGAGGATGTTGTTCCGGGTGTAGCCGAGATTGCGCGTGTCGGCAAAGAGAAGCCCTATGGTCTTTGCAAGTGCCATCTGGCGTTCAGTCGCATTGGTGCGCGCCCCGGCACCGAAGACGAAATTGTCGCGCGTGAGGTCGAAGACGATGCGCTGGCGGCCAATCACGGTGGGCCAGTCAATGGCGACGTCCATTCTCAACTTGCGCCAGCCGGGCGGCGCAGGGAGGAGCGTCACGAAATCGCCGCGGTCACCGCCGATGGTCACGGGTTCGGCAACCGTAATGTAAGGTGCCGGCCCGCCAGCGGGCGAGGCGATGACGCCGGCTTCCTCGATTGCCTCGACGAGGTCGAGGCTGCTGCGGTCGAAAAGCGGCGGATCGCCCGAATCCGTCTCAATCAGGAGGTCGTCGAGCCCAAGCCCGTCGCGCAGGGCGACGATATGCTCGACCATGCGGAGGTAGTTGTGGGGGCTGCCGCTTCGAAGGACGATGTTGCGGGATGCCGTCCAGATATTGCGAGCGGCAACTTCAATCGGCAACTGCTCGGCCTGATCCGTGCGCTTAATCCACCAGCCCGGCTTTTTCGAGGGCTTGAAACGCAAGGTTCGCTGGAACTGGCCGGTGAAAGTGCCCGGTCCCGTGACCGAAGCCTCGCCCGCCAACGTCGTTCGCGAGGGAAGGAACCCTGCAGAATCATCGTCTACCAGCCGCTCGTCGTCGACGGGCTGGAGCGCCATCTGGGCCGATGCCGCCTTGACGGCGGAGTTGTCGCCGGCAAGGACTTTTCCGATTTCGTACGGGGCGGACATTAGAGAATGCAATTGTCGATGAGGCGAACGGCGCCGCAATAGGCTGCTTCGGCGAGAAGGACATTCGGACCGAGCGTTGCAACTTCTTCAAGCGTTCCGTAGTCGACGGCCGCCGCGTAATCGACCTTGAGCCCGGCAGCCTCCATCTCCGATCTCATCAGGGCCCGGATTTTGGCGGCGTCTTTTTCACCCGCGCCATAAGCCGCCTTGGCGGCCGCAAGGGCCTTCGAGAGGCCCAGCGCGACAGGACGATCCGCCGCCTTGAGCCGCGTATTGCGCGAACTCATCGCTAGGCCATCCGCCTCGCGGACAATCGGCGACATCTCAATGCGGATCGGAAGGTTGAGGTCGCGGACCATCCGCCGGATGATCGCGACTTGCTGGGCGTCTTTCTGGCCGAAGACGCCAACGTCCGCCATCGTGATGTTGAAAAGTTTGCAGCAGACCGTGCACACGCCGCGGAAATGGCCGGGACGGACAGCGCCGCAGAGATGCGTGGAGAGAGAGGATTCGTTGACCAGGATGCTGGCGTCCGGGGCGTACATGTCTGAGACCCCGGGCATAAAAAGAAAATCAACGCCACGCTCTTCGCAGAGCTTGGCGTCGCGTTCGTGGTCGCGTGGGTAGATTTCGTAGTCTTCGCCAGGGCAGAACTGGATGGGGTTCACGAAAAGCGTGAGGACAACCTTGTCTGCCTCCTTCTTCGCCCGCTCAACAAGCGAGAGGTGCCCTTCGTGCAGGTACCCCATCGTCGGAACGACCGCAATTGACTCGCCGCGCGCGTGTATTTCGCGCGCCAAACCCTGCATTTCGCAGGGCGTCCTTACGATCTTCATTGACTCCTGCCCGATGCAATGCGGCGCGACTACTCGGCGGGCTTCGTCTTGCGAAGACCCTGGCCGCGGTCGCCCGGCTTCCACTGGCCGCGCTCCGCAAGGAGGTTGATGCGCTCGAAGCGCTTCAGGACGTTGCGCTTCGCGGTAATCTTGCTGGTGCCTTTAAGGCTGCGATGCTGGCTCATTTTCGAACTCTCTCTCAAAAAAGTGGGGCGGGAGACGGGACTCGAACCCGCGACAACCAGATCCACAATCTGGGGCTCTAACCAACTGAGCTACTCCCGCCACGCAAATCAAGGATTATTATATTACCAAAAGAAGGCGATTTTGGCAAATGGCAATTTCAAGACGCCTCCCCACGGAACACCTACCAGTCACGTGAGTTGGGCGGCATGGGGTATTCGCGACGCTGGCGCTGCTTGTCCGCCTCGTGTTCGCGTTCGCGCTGCAGGGCCTTGCGAAGCGCCTCCTCGACGTCGGGCGGCGGCTCGTCCTTCGATTCTTCCGCGGGCTTCGATTCCTGTTCCTCGTCCTGCCGCTCTTCGTTTTGCTGGTTTTCCTGCTGCTCCTGCTGTTGCCGATCCTGTTTCTCGTCTTGCTTTTCCTGCTGCTGGTTCTGCGCCTGCTGCTGTTGCTGCTGGTCCGCGGATGACGAACCGCCGCCGTCCTTGGGCAGCAGGTCGCGGATCTTGTAAAGAAACGAAAGGGCTTCGCGCGCGCCGCTGACGCGATCCGCCACGTTGGTGGTCTTGCAGTTGTAGTCCTGCAACCACAGGAGCTGCTCCATGAGTTCGTTGATTTTCGCGACGTTCTCCTCGGTGAAGGACGGGGCGTTCGTCGAGCCTTCCTGCTGCCGCCTTTGGGCATCTTGCGCGATGTATTGCTTCGCCCACTCGGGGAATCGCTCTGAAAACGACTTCGAGAGCGCCAGCGCCGTGGCGTTGTCTTCGCGCAACGGCCATTTGGGCTTGAGCGGCGAATCGACGACATTGGTCTCGCAGAGGATTCCCTCGTCGATGAGCCCCGGAGGCTCCGCCGTCATAAACCAGAAGCCAAAGGCGGCGTTTTCAGCAAGGGCGAGCGGTTCCACCGCAGCGGCTTCGTCGACGTCTTCGAGCGCCTGCGCGGCGCGGTCCATCGCCGAACGCGCCTCCTCGACCATCTGCCCGACCATCGCGCGCTGCTGCTCGTTGGTCACGGCCTGCGGGTTGGTCAGCGCGGGCTTGAGCGGGATCCACATGTCGCCAACGAGGCGCTGGCGCGTGGCGAGCGACTCAAGGCCCGAAATCCGCGCCGCCGCGCTTCGATTGGTGGCGAGCGTCCGCGAAGCCTCGGCAACGGCGCGCTGCTCCCCCAGCATCCGGGCGATCAACTGCGGTGGCTGCTCCTGGGCGTGGCGGGCGAGGACGGCGTCGACATGCGCGGCTTCACGCAGCACGGGAAGGGCGGAAGTCGCGCGGTAGAGGTTGCGTTGGAGACGTTCGTCGCCGGCGTTTTTCGCCAGCGCCGTGCGGAAACCCCTTGCCGCGCCGGAGAGCAGTTCGACGCGCTCCGCGGCGTTTGTCGCGAGAACCGGGTCGAACGACTTCTTGAACTCCGCGGCGCCGTAAAGTTCCGCCGCCGCAGGGAAGTCGGGGTTTGCGGAAAGCGGCAGGAGGAGCGAGGCCGCATTGGTGGCGTCACCCGCAAGATAGGCGTCGACGGCCTCGTTGTAGACGACCTTGGCGTCGCGTCCCGTGGCGGGCTGGCCCGGGACGGACGCAGCGGGGGCGTCCCCATCCGCGCGGGCCGCAAGGCCTGGCAGAAGGAGCATCGCCATGACGAGCGCCCCGGCGGCTTTCGCGCCCGCCGCACCCGCGCGGTTCGCCGGCGCCGGGCGTCCCTTGGAGAGCGCGGCGGCGGCAAGCAGCAATATCAGCGCGGGAACAAGGAAGAGCTGGAAGCGTTCGACATGGCGGTTTTCAAGCATCTCCTCAAGCTCGCGCGCCGCGATCTTGGTGAGGTGCTGGCGGTAGATGGCACCGAGCGTGGTGGCCGCCGTACCCGAAGTGGCGAGCGGAATGTAGACGCCCCCCGAAACAGACGCAATGTCGCGAAGCGTCGATTCGGTGAGGCGCGATTTCACATCGTGGCCGCCGAACTTCATCGTGCCGTTGCCGTCGGGCGACGGCACGGCGGCCCCCGTGGGGTCGCCAATGCCAACGGTGAAAACCGGGATGTTCCGCCGCCCGGCCTCCTCGGCCGCGCGCTTGGCGCGTCCGGCGAGATCCTCGCCGTCTGAAATCAGGAGAATCGCGTTGTTGTCGTCGGGCGCGTCGGAAAACGCCTCAAGGCACTTGTTGATCGCGTCGGCGATGTCGGTCTCGCCGCGCGGCGCGGAATCAATCGTGATGCCGTCGACGGCCTGTCGTAGAAAGGCGTAGTCGGTCGTCAGCGGACAGAGCATAAGCCCCTTGCCGCGGAAGACGAGCACGCCGGCGCGGTCGCCTTTCAGGTCGGCGACGAGGTCGAGAATGTCGACCTTGGCGCGTTCAAGGCGATTGGGATGGACGTCGGCGGCGAGCATCGAGCGTGAAACGTCAAGCGCGACGAGGAGGCTGCGTCCATGCGACTTAAGGTGGACGTCCGCCCTGCCCCACTGCGGACGCGCAGCCGCGACGCCAAGAAGCACGAGCCCCGCCGCCAGTAGCGCGAGCTGTACGAACGGAATTGCGCTAAACCCGACGGTGCCACCCGTCCGCGACGACGCAAGGCCGACGCGCTTCAGGAGGTCGGGCGTCGCCATGAGGCCAAGGCGGCTGTTGCCGCGCTTCAGCAGCCAGCAGGCGGCAAGGGCGAGAAAGGCCGCCAACGGCACGAGGAGAAGCATCCACGGGTAGAAAAATCGCATAGGCACCTCAAAGCGGACGGTGAACGCACAGCAGGCTTGCGGCAACCGCGGCGGCAAGAACCACGGCGCCCAGAAGGAGCGGGCCGGCGAAACGCTCGTTGTAGTTGTTGTAGACGTCGCGCTCGACATGCGTCTTCTCCAGCGCGTCGATCTCCTCCATGACCTTCTCGAAACCCTCGCGGTCGCGGACGCCGTAGTAGCGGCCGCCCGTCGCAGACGCGATGCCCTTGAGCTCGGCCTCGTCGAACTCCACCATGCCGCGCGCCACAGCGCTCCGCCCGAAGGCGTCGCGCGTCCGGAACGGCGCGTAGCCCGTCGTCGATCCAACGCCAATCGCGTAGACCTTGATGCCGAGTTCCTTGGCGATCTCCGCCGCGCGCTCGGGTGTGACGAGACCGGTGTTCGAAACGCCATCCGAAAGCAAAACCACGATCTTGGACTTCAGTTCCGATTCGCGGAGACGCGCGCAGGCGGTGGTGAGGCCGTCGCCAACTGCGGTGAGGGTCTCCTCGCTCGAAACCTGTCGGCCCTCGTCGTCGGCCGTCGTCCCCGGGACGTTGACCGCCTTAAGGTACTGCATGACCGCCGCATGGTCGGCCGTAAGCGGGCAGCGCGTCGAGGCGTAGCCGCCAAACGAGACAAGCGTGATGAGGTCGTCGGGGCGTTTGCCTATAAATGTGCCAAACTCTTCCTTCACCACGTCGAGGCGCGTCGGCGCGTCGGCGGCGCCAGGGTTTTTGGCGAGATCAAGCGCCATCATCGAGCCCGAGACGTCGACGACCATGGCGATGGCGATCGAATCGACGGAACGGCTTTCACGCGCGAAATAGGTCTGCGGACGCGCCGCCGAAACGACAAGGAGCACTGCTCCCGCAATGAAGGCGAAGGGTACGGCGCGGGCCAAAGTCCCGCGCCACCCGGCGGTCCGTCGCGGCAGGAAACGCACAGGCGCGAAGGGAATCGCCGCCGGGCGACTGGGGCGGCGGAGCATGCGCCAGGCCGCAGCCAGAAGCGGGAGCAACAGCAGGAAGGCCCAGGGAGTCGCGAATCTAAAGTTCATGGTTTGCCAAGGGTTATTCGACGTCGGCCGATTGCCCGGCGGACGCGCCATTTTGGGAAGCGGCGCCGCCCGGCGCCGCATGGGCGCTGTCGGCGCTGTCGCGCTCGATGTAGCGGCGGGCCGAGGCCGCGGCGTCGGAGGCGATCTCCGATGTGGCCGATTGCCCGGCGAATTTCACCATGTCCGCCGAGTGGAGAAATTCCGAGAGATAGGAAAGGGTCGCGTCCGTGAAGTGGGGGTGCTTTCTTGCGGCCGCGAGAAACTCCTCGGTCGTGAGCCGCGGGGCGCGGATTTTGTAGGCGCGCTCAATGTAGCGGCGGACGACGTGGGTAAGCTCCACGTAGTAGTCCTTGAAAAGGCCGCGGTCGGTCAGGCGGCGCTCCAGCAACGCGGCGAGTTCCGCGAAGGCGCGCTCCGAAGGCGTCATGCGGCGCAGTTTCACGGCGCGGTGGATGCGGCGCGCCAAAAACACGGCCAGCGCCACGGCGGCGGCAAGACCGAGCGCCCAGAGAGACCAGAGCAGGAAGGTGCGCGCCGTCGGCATCACGAAGAACTTTTTCGGCGCAATCTCAACCGATCCCTCCGCCGGCGGCAAAGACGCCACGGGGAAGAGCACCGGGCTTGTCGCGAAACTGCCCCGGTCGTTTCCAAGCGCGTCGCGGACGTCCACCGCAAAGGGGGCGAGCCGGTATTTCCCGGCGGCGGGATCGGGCACCAGGCGCCAGCGCGACGCCGTCTCGACGCGACCGTCAGGCAAGGCGCGCGGTTCGCGCCCGTATCCCTCGGCGACGGCAAAGCCCTGGAAGCGCATGCGGAGCGCGTCGAGATCCGGCATCGAGACCTTGAGCGACGCAGGAGCGGTCAGCGTGATCGTCGCCGTGTAGTCCTTCGCCAGCGAAAGCGTCTCGGAATCGCCTTCGAAGGCAATTTCAACTTCGCCGGAAAGAAGCGGCGCCGCGAACGACGCGCCTTGCGCACCTGGCGAAAGGAGCGCCGCGAACGCCAAGGCGGCAAGCATGCGTGGGAGCTTCATCGTCCGGCCCCCTTTCTCGCGCGGCGGAGGAACAAGGCGCGAAGCTTGCCGACGAGGACGTCGTCGCCGTCTGCCGTGCTCAGCGGGACCTCGTCGACGCCGGACGACGCGAAGGTGCGCGAGAGCGCGGTGCGCGCCGCCGCAGCCGCCTGGGCGAATTCGTCGCGGACAGTCTTGGAAGACGTGTCGAGCAGGATGATGCCGCCGGTTTCGGGATCCGCGACCTCGACGAGGCCGGCATCCGGCAACTGCGCTTCGCAGGGGTCTGAGACGGTGATTGCCACGAGGTCGTGGCGGCGCGCCGCCACACGAAGCTCGTGGGTGAAGTCCGGGGCGAGGAAATCGGAGATGAGGAAGACTAGGGCGCGGCGTTTGTGCACGCGGTTGAATTCGCGCAACGCGCCGGCGATGTCGGTGCCGCCCGCGCCTGAATGGTCGGCGGCGAGCACGTCGCGGACAAGCCGCATCACCGCGGTGCGTCCGCGACGCGGAGGGATGAACTTCTCGATCTTGTCGGCGAAGTTGACGAGCCCCACGTTGTCGCCGTTTTCCGTCGCCGCCATGGCGAGAAGGCTCGTGACAAGCGCGGCGAGTTCCGACTTGGTGCTGCGCGCGCTGCCGCAGCCTTGCGAACCGGAGACGTCGACGAGGAACATCACGGTCAGTTCGCGCTCCTCGCTGAAGCGCTTGATGTGCGGGGAGCCGGTGCGCGCGGTGACATTCCAGTCGATCGAGCGGACATCGTCGCCCGGCACGTAGGGGCGCACCTCGTCGAACTCGATGCCCTGCCCCTTGAAGGACGAGTGGTATTCGCCCGAAAGTTCTTCGCTGACGAGATGAAGGGTGAGAAGGCGGATCTTGTTGACCCGCTTTCGCAACTCGTCGAAATCCTGGCGCTTTTCCATCGCGTAAGGCAGCAGAAAGCCCCCGGGCCGCCGCGGAGGACGGCACACGGGGATGCGTCAATCAGGGCACGGGAATCGCGGAAAGGATTTTGTCGACGACGGCGTCGGCAGTGAGATCCTCGGCCTCCGCCTCGTAGGAAAGCATCACGCGGTGGCGAAGCACTTCGCGCGCGACTTCCTTGACGTCCTGCGGCGTGGCGAAGGGGCGGCCGCGCAGCAACGCGGAGGCGCGGGCGCCGATCTGGAGCCAGAGCGTGGCGCGCGGCGAGGCGCCCATCTCGATGCAGCCGGCGAGATCCCCGAGCTTGTATTTGGCGGGGTCGCGCGTCGCGCAGACGATGTCGAGGATGTATTCGCCGACCTTCTCGTCGCAGTAGACGTTGTCGAGCGCCGCGCGAAGCGCCGCCACTTCATCGGGCGTGACGACGGCCTGCGCCTCGGCCTTCGTGCGCGAGGTAAAGCGGTTCATGATGCGGCGCTCGTCGTCGCGCGACGGGTAGCTGGCGACGCACTTGAGCATGAAGCGGTCGACCTGCGCCTCGGGAAGCGCGTAGGTGCCCTTTTGCTCGATCGGGTTCTGCGTCGCGAGGACAAGGAAAGGAGACGGCAGGTCGTAGGTCGTGTCGCCAAGCGTCACGCGGCGCTCCTGCATGGCCTCGAGAAGTGCGCTCTGGACCTTTGCCGGCGCGCGGTTGATTTCGTCCGCCAGCAGGAGGTTCGTGAAAACCGGGCCCTTGCGCGGCTCGAAAGAGCCGTCCTTCTGGTTGTAGATGAGCGTGCCGACGACATCGGCGGGGAGCAGGTCCGGGGTGAACGAGATGCGCTGGAACTGGAGGCCGAGGGTCTTTGCGAGCGCCTGGATCGCGGTGGTCTTCGCCAGCCCCGGGACGCCTTCCAGAAGGATATGCCCGCCGCTGACGAGCGCGATCAACATGTCGTCGACAAGTTTTTCCTGTCCGACGAGGACTTTCCCGACTTCCTGCCTAATTTTTTCAAGCACAGCGCCTTGCGTTTCAATTTCGCGTGCAGCTCCAGATGTATTCATTTCAAAAACCTCCAATACTGTTTATATTATATTGGAGAACCGTCAAAAGTCAAGGGGCGAGGCGAAACACCCTTATCCCGGATTTTCCCTATAATAGACCAAGACAACGGACTTGCCTGAAAGGAAGACTGCGTTTCCAGCCGCCGCCAGCCGTTGTGTCCAGCATTCAGCCCGATTTTCCCCGCATGGCAGTATGGTAAGGGCAG
>JAZQOA010000147.1:0-24862 GCA_045627605.1 Kiritimatiellia bacterium
CCCGGCAACATCGCCAAGGCGCTTGAAAACGGCGCCACCGGCTATGTTCTCGCCACGACGGGGCTCACGGACGACGAGCGCGCGGCCGTTGAAAACGCCTCCCTGCGCATTCCCTTCGTCCACGCCGCCAACATGAGCCTCGGTGTCAACGTGCTGCTCGACCTCGTGAAGCGCGCCGCCGCCTTGCTCGACCCCTCCTACGACATTGAGATCGTGGAGATGCACCACCGCCACAAGAAGGACGCCCCGAGCGGCACCGCGCTGGCGTTGGCCAACGCCGCGGCCGCCGGGCGCGACGTCGCGCTCGACGATGTCGCGATTTACGGACGCAAGGGGATCTCCGGCGAAAGGCCCGAAGGCCAAATCGCCATCCACGCCCTACGCGGCGGCGAAGTCGTCGGCGACCACACCGTTGTTTTCGCAGGCGAATCCGAGCGCGTTGAAATCTCGCACTTCGCCGCCAGCCGCGCCTCCTTCGCCAAGGGTGCGCTTCTCGCGGCGAAATGGCTCCCCGGCCACAAGCCCGGCCTCTATTCGATGCGCGACGTCCTCGGCCTGGACTGACACCCGTCAAGCCATGGAAGCCGTGCTTTCCCTTGGATCGTGCCTCGGCGACTCGGCCGCCACGCTTAAACGCGCGGTCGGAGAACTTGCCGCCCTTCCGCAGACACGCCTCGTGGCGACATCTTCGCTTTACCTCACGGAAGCCGTCGACGTCCCCGAACAATACAAAGACCTCGTTTTCGCCAACGCCATCGCGATTATCGACACAGGTCTTTCCTGCGACGCGCTCTCCGAAGCCGCGCATGCCATCGAAGCCAGGCTTGGGCGCGTCCGCACCGGCGAACGCCACGCGCCCCGGACGATCGACATCGACCTCGTCGCCTGCGGCGACACCCTCTCGCAACGCGACGACCTCAGGCTCCCCCACCCTGAAGCCGCCCGCAGGCGCTTCGTCATCGAGCCGCTTGCCGAAATCCGTCCCAGCTACATCCTTCCCGGCCAGGGCAAGACGGCGGCGGAGATTCTTGCAGGCCTGCCGACGTCGCCCGCCGTAACGCGACAGCCCGGGGGAAAACTTCAGCCTACCTTTTAACCAACCAAGCGGCGCAAAGCCGCCCAACAAGCAAAGGAATCTTAGCCATGCTGGCAAAAACACCACCGATGGGATGGAACTCCTGGAATACTTTCGGCTCGAAAATCAGCGACCAGACGATACGCGAAATCGCGGACGCCTTCGATGCCCTCGGCCTGAAAAAATCCGGCTACGAATACCTCGTGATCGACGACTGCTGGTCCGAGCACGAGCGCGACCCGGAAACACGCCGGATCGTCCCCCACCACGAAAAGTTCCCGAACGGCATGAAGGCCGTGGCGGACTACGTCCATTCAAAGGGGCTCAAGTTCGGCATGTACTCCTGCGCTGGCCTCCGCACCTGCGGCAACTACCCCGGCAGCTTCGACCACGAGTTTCTCGACGCCCGAACCTTCGCCGAGTGGGGCGTCGACTTCCTCAAGTACGACTACTGCTTCCTGCCCGCCACGGCCAACGGCCCGCTCATGTACCGCCGCATGGGACACGCCCTGCGCGCCTCGGGCCGCGAAATCCTCTTCTCCGCCTGCGAGTGGGGCTGCAACGACCCCTGGTCGTGGATCCGCTCCGCCGGCGCGCACATGTACCGCTCGACCGGCGACATCAACGACAGCTTCGAGTCCTTCCGCGACATCGCCGTCAGCCAAATCAACTTCGGACCGGGCTTCGACTGGAGCCAGCCCTCCGACAAGCTGCTCAAGGTCATCCGCGCCGCCGCCGGCGGCAGTTCCAACGCGCCGGGCTGCTTCAACGACATCGACATGCTCACCGTCGGCATGTTCGGCAAGGGCAACGTCGGCTCCAAGGGCTGCGACAAAACCGACTACAAGACGCAGTTCGCCCTCTGGTGCTTCCTGGGCGCGCCGCTTATGCTCGGCGCCGACCTCCGCAACTTCCTCAAGCCAGACTTCAAGGACATGCTCGACCTCGTCACCAACGAGGGGCTGATCAAGATCGACCAGGACGAGGAATGCCGCCCGGCCTTCAGGGCCACGGAGCAGCCCTGGGGCAAGGACAGGATCGTCCTCGGCCGCCTCCTCTCCGGCGGAGACATTGCCATCGGCTTCTTCAACCTCTCGGAGGACGATGCGCAAATGTACCTCTACTTCGAAACCCTCGGCATCCCCGACGCCGCCGGCCTCAACCTCAGGATGCGCAACGTCATCACGGGCGAGGACTTTGGCGAAAAGCGCGAATTCATCGACATCAAGGTCCCGAAACACGACTGCGTCGTTTTCCGCTGCACGCCTGCGTGGCGGTAGGTCACTCACAGCCCGGCGGGCGCATCCGCCGGGGCCAGCCATGGAAAACTGCTACAAGTGCGGCGCCCGGCTCTCGGGGGACGAGACCGGGCTCAACTACAAGCTCGTAAACAGGGGCGTTACGAAGTTCCTCTGCATCCGCTGCCTGGGCGAGGCCTTCGGCATGGCGGAGCAGACACTCCGCGACATGGCGGACCGCTTCCGCGCCGCAGGGTGCACCATGTTTCCGCCCAAGGCCTCGCCAAGAAATTGACACAACCGGAGAATCGCAAATGACTGGAAAACCCATTCTCAAAGTCGGCATCGTCAGCGACAGCCAGGGCTACGACTATCCCGAAGACTGGGGGTCGCACAATCTCGAAAAGGCCTTCGAGGTTCTCGCCGCGAAAGGCATCGACGTCTTGCTCAACGCAGGCGACATTGGCGACCACGGCGACGACCGCACGGCAATGGACTACTACATGAAGCTCTTCCGCCGGCATTTCGCCGCGAAGACGCCCGTGCAAGTCGCCTGCCTCGGGAACCACGACTTTTGGGCGCACGTGCCCGGCCGCACGCAGGAGGACTGCCTCAACGATTTCTACGCGGCCATCGGCGAGAAACCCGAGCAAATCGTCCACAAGGTCGTTTCAGGCTATGACTTCATCGCCTTCAACTCCGACAACAACCACATCTACGACGCCGAAGACTGCGCCAAGCTGCGCCCCATCCTCGACAAGGCCGTGGCACGCGACGCGAAAAAACCGATTTTCCTCGTCACGCACTACCATCCCAAAAACACCGTCGACGCCAGTTTCGACGGATGCGGACGCCAACCCCTGCGCGACCTCCTCAACGACTACCCGCAGGTCGTCTCCTTCTCCGGCCATTCACACAGCCCCCTCAACGACGAGCGCTGCATCTGGCAGGGCGAGTTCACCGCCGTCAACACATCGGGACTGAGCTACGGCTGCATCCCGGAGCGCTGCGCCAATGTCTGCGGGCCAATCCTCCCCTTCGGACGCGAAGCCCTCTTTTTCATGTACATGGAGGTCTTCGAGGACCGCCTCGAAATCCACCGCTTCAATGCCGAGGACCAAGTCGAAATCAAGCCGGATTGGCTCTGGGAAGTCGCCATCCCCTACTCGCCCGACAAGGCCGTCTACACCGCCGCGCGCGCAGCCAACCGCAAAGCGCCGGAATTCGACCCCGGCACGGTCCTCTACTTCCGCTACGACTATGGCTTCTGCTACTGCGTCTTCGACCAAGCCCGCCACGACGACTTCGTCCACTTCTACCGGATGGTGATGACCGAACTTGGTCCCGACGGCACGGAAGTCAAGAAGATGGAGGCGCGCTACGTCGGCAACTTCTACCGTCTCGAACGCAACCGCGACAAGCGGCTCGTCCTGCGCATCCCGCCCAACACACTTGAAAAGGCGAAGCGCTACCGTATCGACATCTACCCCGTCGAGACGTTCGGCAAGGAAGGGAAGCCCCTTTCGCTCACCACGACGATCCGGCATTCCTACACCTTCAACAACCTTTCGGAAATCGGCCCCCAGGAATAAGGTCCTGACATCCGTCAAAAAAAAAGGCGGCCGCCTTCAAGCAGCCGCCTTTTTTCATTCAGTCGCAGCACATCGCCGCGTCGCTACTTCTTCATGCTCTTCTCAAGAAGTTCCTGGCACTTGATGCAGTGGCGGGAGAAAGGCTGGACCTCGAGCCGCACCCGGCGAATCGGCTCCCCGCACATCAGGCACTTGCCGTAGGTGCCGGCCTCGATGCGGGCGAGAGCCTCGTCGATGCGCGTCAGCAAATCATTGGTATTGCCGGCGCGGCCATAGGCCAGGAACTTGTCGAAGGCGTTGGCGCCGTAATCGGTGCGCGTATCGGCCTCGTTATGGTGCTTGACGTTCTGACGGGCCGCGGCATCGGTTTTGAAAACCTTGTCACGCAAGGCGAGGAGGGCGTTCTTAAAGAACTTGAGCTCGGTCTTGGTCAACTTGCCCGTCTTGGTATCGGGAAGAATAATCCGGGTCAGGGGTTTGAGAAGCGCGGAGACGGGATTTCCAATGGCAACAGCGCCCTTTTTCACCGACTTTGCCTTAGCGGGCTTATTCGCCGATTTGGCCGCTTTCGCGGGAATGTTTTTTTTCGAGGGAGCAGTTTTTTTCAGGACCACGGCCTTTTTTACGGGAGCTTCCTTTTTCGCAGAAGAAGTTTTTTTAGCGTCCGCGACCTTCTTGACCGGCTTTGCCGCCTTGCTTGAGGCTGCCTTAGAAACAGGCTTCGCCCCCTTGGCGGGAACCGCCTTAGACTTGGCGACGGACTTTTTGGCCACTGGCGGCTTTGCCAGTGTTTTCATGGTTTTCGCGACCTTGGCAGATGATTTTTTCTCATCCTTAACAAGTTTTGCCGCAACTTTTTTTGCTCCTTTTTTCTCCGCCATGTCTTCTCCTAAGTTATTTAATTAATTTAGCGCAAACCACAGTCTTTTGTCAACACTGCTTGCAAATATTCTTATTTTTCGTAAACTAAAAAACATGTTTTCGATTTGTAACTTTTTTCAAAAAGGCACGTAAACCAAGCGAACCATCCCAAAGGAACACGACGATGAACATTCCCAATTTCAACCTCGGCGATTTTCGCTCGGTACTCGGCGGAAGCAACACGGGCTACATCGACTATGCCACCCAAAATGAAACAGATGATTTTATTGACGGCGTCTTCAGCAACCACCTTGTCACAATCGAGGCGGAAGACGACAAGCAGGTTGCCCAAAAGCTGGGAAAGCACAGCGGCGAACTGCGCATGTCATTCATGACGGCTGTAAATTTGAAATACGGCAAAAGCGAAATAGTCCCGCAGAATATTCGTGAAATCATCCTCGGTAAAAACGGCAAGGAGTTCGTCGAAAACAACAAGCCGCTTTCCCAGCGCGACATCTCAACGGTTTTCAACACCATCGACAACGAAAAGCCCGGTGCCAAGGGCAAAGCCCCGCGTTATTTGACGGCGGAGGAAGTTCGCGCCTACAATGGTGGACTTTCCGAAGAAGAGGCTTTCAAAAAAGCCTGCAAGCTTTCCCTTATGGACGTACCAGCGCAGCCCGGGAAGCCACAGGTCGAAGGGAAAAAGGGTGAAGACCTTTATTTTCCCATCAACAAGGACGAGGACGACGAGGACGAACTCATCATCAAGACCGAAGTAAAAGAGGTCGGAAACGAAGCCAAGACCAACCCAGCCGGAAAGCCCCAGGTCGGCGACGTCGAAGATGTCTTGACGTTCGGCGACACCCATTTCAAGCGGATCAACGTCTCCGGCGAAGGGTACAACTGCTTCTTTTACACGGGACTCCATTTCAATGGCCTCGGAAACGAGGAGATTACCAAGACGGCCGGCGACAAATTCAGGCAGGAATTCTCAGGCTATGTCAAGGACGCCTTCGCCAACCCCGACAAGTTCAAGGGGATTGTCAAAGACACGACGGGAGCCTCCATTTACGCAATCAAAAACTCGGCCTATCCGCAGGGGTACAGCCTCTCCAGCGTTGAAATTCAACTGGACGAGGGAAAGAAAACACCCCGGAAGGACATCTCTCAGACCGGCATAATGGTTGAATCCGATTTCTGCGCCTTCATGCCCCATTTCCTCAAGCGCCCCGTGGCCGTCGTCAATACCAAAGGTGAAAGCGTGGTATTCGATATCGACGCTGAGACGGGCGAAAAAGTCGAAGGGAAAACGGCCTTTTACTATTTTTCGGGTGCGCACTTTTCCATTCTTGAAGAATGCTCGCCCGAGGAGTACCTGACGTTGCAAAAAAAGCTCACGGGCTTCTGACCGATATCCCAATTCGCAACCGCCACATCACCGGTCGTTTGCAATACATCTTCCCTTCCGGGTAAATTTTGATGCAAAGGCCAATTTGTGATATAATGGATGTGTTGTTTTTACAAGCCGGGGTGGCGAAATGGCAGACGCAGCAGACTCAAAATCTGCCGGGTTCACACCCGTGAGGGTTCGACTCCCTCTCCCGGCACCAACTTGCCTGTGCGCACTGGAAGATCCCTGGCCGATGCGCCGTGTTGAAAGTCCGGGGGCCGCGATCTTCGTCCATGAGCAAGCTTTTCTCAACCCACGTTTTTACTTCCGAGTCTGTTTCGGAAGGGCATCCCGACAAAGTCGCTGATCAAATTTCCGACGCCATTCTCGACGCCTGCCTCGCAAAAGACCCCAAGGCACATGTCGCCTGCGAAACGGCCGTCGGCCCGCATGTGGTGATGAACCTGGGGGAAATCACATGCTCTGGTTTTGAATCCATCGCCAAGGAAAACATCGTCCGCAACGTCATCAAGGACATCGGCTACGATGATTCCGGGGAAGGTTTCAGCTACGATGACTTCACCTATCTCGACCACCTCCACGGCCAGTCTTCAGACATCAACCAGGGTGTTTCCCGCGGCTCCGACGAAGCCCAGGGCGCGGGCGACCAGGGCATGATGTTTGGTTACGCCTCGAATGCGACACCCGAACTGATGCCGGCCCCCATCCTCTATTCGCACAGGATACTCCGGCAGTTCGCCAGTCTTCGCAAAAACGGCGACATCCCCTACCTCAGGCCCGATGCCAAGGCCCAGGTGAGTATTCTCCACGAGAATGGAAGGCCGAGGGAAATCACCACCATCGTCGTATCACACCAGACGCGCGACATCGCCATTGAAAAAATCCGCAGGGACATCGAGGAAGTCGTCCGCGACCTGCTTCGCGACACGGGGTTGCTGACTGACGACACGCAATTTTTCATCAACCCCACCGGTCGCTTTGTCATTGGCGGCCCCTGCGGTGACGCAGGCGTCACCGGCCGCAAGATCATTGTCGACACCTACGGCGGCGTCGGCTCGCATGGTGGCGGCGCATTTTCGGGCAAGGACCCCTCAAAAGTCGACCGCACGGCGGCCTACTACTGCCGCTACGCGGCGAAGAACATCGTCGCCGCAGGCCTGGCGGACAAGTGCGAAATCCAAGTCGCCTACGCCATTGGCGTCGCGGAGCCAATGAGCATCAATGCCTCGACATACGGCACCTCAAAGATTTCCGAGGAACGAATCGCCGACATCCTCGCCCACGGCGGGATATTCGACTTCAAGCCCGGAATGATGGTCAGGCAGCTTGGAATGCTCTCGCCGAAGGGCTGGCGCTACCGCGACACGGCGGCGTACGGCCATTTCGGCCGTGGCGAATTCCCGTGGGAGAAGACGGACAAGGTCGAAGCCTTGCGCGAAGCGGCCAGGCTTTAAGCTCATTTAAGTTCCTTCAAGCTCCGTCACCGTCAACGACCTTGCAATTTTCGGCAAAGAGGAGTATATTATTTACATCGTTTTTGCGATGCGAGTGTAACTCAGCTGGTAGAGTCCCACCTTGCCAAGGTGGTGGTCGAGGGTTCGAATCCCTTCGCTCGCTCCATTTTTTTTACGACCCCGGGGGCATAGCTCAGTTGGTTAGAGCAGCTGACTCTTAATCAGCGGGTCGTGGGTTCGAGTCCCTCTGCCCCTACCATCACAAACCCCGCAACAAAGGTTGCGGGGTTTTGATTTTAAAAACGGACTTCGCCTTTAATTTCGCGGCATTTCCCGGTCGCCGGGGAAGAACTCCACAAGCGCCGGGAGAAGATCGCCGAGGATGACGTTGTAGCCGGCGGCCGAAGGATGAAGCTTGTCGTGAAGCAAGGCGGTATTGATCGTGCCGTCGGCGTTGAGGAACTTGTCGCCAATGTCGCGGTAGAAGATGTCGCGCCCGTCGCAAAGCTTGCGGATACCCTCGTTAACCTTCATGTTGCGGACCGTGCAGGTGTCGTTTGTCCCGCTGCCACGCGGAAGGAGTCCGTAAACAATGAACTTCGTTGCGCCGTGCGTCACGCGACGCGAATAGTCAAGAATCGCCTTGACGCCCTTGACGGTATCCTCCGGCGGTTCCCTTTCGATGTTGCGCGTACCGGTGTTGTTGGTGCCGATGAGGAGGACCGCGACGCGCGGCAACTTGCCGCCGTCAACGAGAAGGCCGTTCTGAAGGCGCCAAAGGAGCGTTTCGGTGCGGTCGCCCTCGATGGCGAGGTTGAGCGCATGGAAACGGGCATCCGCCCTGCCGGAAAAAAAGCGCTCCCATTCAAATGCGTTCTCCTTTATCTCCCAGTAGTGGAAGATCGAATCGCCTAAAAAGACGACATCGGGGGCACATTTGGCGGCTTTGACTTCGTTTACGCGATATTCATGGGCCTTCCACCACCAGTGGTTGGTGTCGGTGCTCATCGGTGCGGCCTGGTCGGCAACACAAACGTGGGAAACGGGGCCGTCACAAAACGCAACCCACGACAGGGCGGCAAGCGAACAGGCCAGGGCGATTTTATGCTGTGTATTCATTTTGATGGGTTATTCACAAATACCGCCGGCGTCCCGGAGACGGATCGCCGGGACCGATGGCGCGAAGTCGGTTAGGTCGAGTTTCTGGCGGTTCATGCCAATGGTGATGGCGCGAAGCTTGACCGGGAAGTCAATCTTCTTGTCGCCGCCTTCGGAAACCCACTGCTCGGAATACGGACCGGGGCTATGCGTCGGGATCAGCGCATTGGGCTTGAGCGTCTGGTAGACATAGCTCCAGCCGTCGAAATTGACGGCGAGGTTGCCGGGCCAGTCCATCACGTCGCACCCCCAGGCGCTACCGGTCGAGAGGTTTTTGAAGACCTCGCCCCGGGCATCCTCGATTTCGAAACGGATCTGCCCCCAGTTGGAATTGCCCTTGACCCACACGCCTATGAGTGCGGGTTCGCCTTCAAGCGGCACGGGCTTGGCCAGGCGCACGGTGGTGTACTCCGTGACGTATTTCGACGTTTCGGCATTCTTCGAGAGATCGAGCGCGACCTCGATGCACTTGCCCTTCTCGTCGTCCTCGACGGCGGCGAGCGTGAAGTCCGAGGCCTTGAGAATGGGCAGGAAGCCATGCTGGCGCGACGCCATCGTCCTGTCGGGCGCGAGGGAAAGGTCCCCAATGCCGTCGAGCGGCGCGGCAACGACCGCGCGGGAGGCCAGGGCCTCGTCCTCCGGGAAGGAACGGCCAGCGACACGGATTCCCGCAAGCGGCGCGTCCGTGACGAGATACGATGGTTCCGTGCTGCCGCAGACAACCTGACGCCCCGCCTTGAAAGCACTTTCAGCCCCGTACATCTTGATTTGCGTCCCCTTGCCCGGCGAGTCGACTTCAAGTTCGAAGGCGCCGCGCGCAGACCAGATGGCCGTCGCGTACTTGCCGTCCGCCCGTCTGAACTCAAGTGCGTAAACCGTCGTGGAGCCGGTCGGAATCTGGCGGACGAGTTCAACGCCGTCGAGGGCGTAGGTCAGCACCGCGTAGCCGACATACGCGCGCTTGGGGTAGCAATACGGGGCGCGGCGCAAGATGCCGGAGGCGCCCCACGGGCCATCATAGTAGCCGTTTGTGCAGTCGAAGAAGATGCCGGGGGCGATGAGCGGCATGCGGTGCGCAAGCGAGACAAGCAAGTCGCGGACGTACCACTCGGCATGCTTTCTGTCCCCCATGTCGCGGTCGCAGCGGTAGGTGAACTCCCAGCAGCCTGCCACTGGAATTGCGCGCCCGGCGAGGAGCGAGGCCGCCTCCTTGGCGATTACAGCCGACTGGAGTCCAATGTCAATAAGGCGTTCGGACGGGATGACCTGCGCGGCGTTTTCAATGCCGACCTGATCGTAGTACTCGGCCTTCGCGCCGGCACGAAGCGGCTTGGTCACCGCGCCGAGAGAGGCACCTGAATTGCCAAGCTGGATTTTCACACCGGGGAAATGTTTGCGCATAAGCCGACCGCACTCGTTGACGTAGGCCGCCGTGTCGCGGTCTTTGTCCGTCACCTCGGGCACGGGTAGCCCGAGCAATTCCTCGGGGATGTCGCCGTGCGGGGCGGATTCGTGCCAGAGGAGCGCATAACCATACGGCAATCCCCTGGCCTTGAGTTTGTCGATCTGCCCGCGGAGATCGGCGACAAAGGCTGCTTCGCCGTCGATCTCGATTTTGCGCTTCTTGGCGGCGTTCTTTTCGGGGTCGGAGGGATCGGGCACCTGTTTCGGCTTGAACATGCCGGTGGCGGCGTCGAAATCGCGCATCGGGGGAATCTTCAGGGAGCCGTTTCCGGTAACGCCGTATTTTTCCGCCTGCTCCTGGTCGGGCGGATTCCAGGTGATGCGGCGGATGCCGGCTTTTTGAACGAGCGGACCGCCAATCGCGTAATCGGCCGGCGACCCATGGGCGCTGAACCACCAGGTGCCATAGGGCGACTTGAATTTGTCGGCCAGCCGTCCCGCCCGCGGCAAGATCGCGAAACTTCCGGCATGGGAGAAGAGTCGTTCGCCCCCGGCGTCAAGCACGTCGAAAACAAGGTCGTAGTAGCCACGCGGCATACCGCGCCCGAAATCGACCTCGACATCAAGCGTATCGCCGGCCTTGGCGAGGGCAAACTTCCGGGACCGCGACAGGACCTGCCGGCCGGAAACATCCGTCGCGCGCCAGGCGAGGCTGCCTGCGGCGCCATCGACCACGGCCTTGAGGCGGATGATCGTCTTGCGCTCCTTCTCGTCCTCCGTGAAGACATTGCCGGGCGCGGCCTCCGCGACGTCGAGCGACACGGGGGCCTTTTCAAGCGTGACGGCGAAGATATTGACGGCGCTGGTCGCCGCCGGGTCGGGCTTGCGGGTATTGTCAACCTGCTCGAAGTTTTCCCAGGGCTTGCCGGAGAACTCGAAATCGATGAAGTCGCCACGCGAGGCGAAATCCGTCACCTCGCCAAGCGGCAGGTTGACTTTCGCGTAGTAGAGCGGCAGGACTTCGCCGCCGCGCCGAATCTCGCCGACTTTGACAAGGCCGTCAGCAGCGGTGCCTGCGAAGTCCGTGGTGGATTGCCCAATCATGTTGTTGCCGACGCCGCGCTCGGCGTAGCGCGAGAGACGTACCGTGAGGAAGCGATCCTTCGCCTTGTCGGTGTCGAAGGCGACGAGAAGATGCGCCCGGCAGTAGGGCGCGGCCTTGAGGCGGTGGTGGATGGCCGAGGGGAAGTTCCCGGCCGGATCGCGCCCGAAGAATTCGTCGTAGGCCAGCGCCCAGAGAGGAATGTCCTGGTGGCAGAGGCCGATGTCGGCTGAGTCTGCGGGACGGGCGACCGTCATCGCGACCCCAAAGAGGTTGGTCTCGCCAGGCGCGACGCCGCCCTTCCCGAAGGCGGCGGTGGCAAAGGCCCTTGCCCGCGGGCGCCGGGCAAGGTCGAGCCTCTGGAAGCGCGCCTCATCCGCATCGCCCCCGGCGCGAAGCGCATAGCGCACACCCTTGGCGGGACTTAAAACGATGTCGCGGAGGGCGACGCCATCGGGACGCGAAAGCGTCTTGGCGTAGGACCCGTCAAGATAAACGTCGACCTTGCCGCCGTCGCGGACGAAATCAACGTCGAGGACATGCGCCGAAGCCTTCGGGAGCGAATTCCACTCGCGCAAGATGTCGAGGCCAAAGGGCGTGAGGGCCGTCGAGCCATTGTTGCAATAGGGGCGCAACCACGGGCGAACATAGAATTTCAAGAAGTTCTTGCCGATGGAAACAACGGAATCGCCAAGCTCAAGGACATCTCCCTTGGCGTGGCCGTCGTAGGCCATCGGCAATTTGAAAACCTGCGGCTCCGCCTTGACGGGGTAGTAGTCGGTCTTGCCATCGGCCCAGGTAAAGGTCAGGCCGGAGACGCGGTTGGAATCCGCCCCGGCGACAAGGCGGAATCCACCATTTTCGCCCGGACAGACGACGACCGACTCGCCTGCCGAAACCACACCGTCTTCGAAGTGCTTGTCGAGACTCGCGAAGGAGGCGAAATGCGCCGCGGCAGGATGGGCGGGCAGCGGCTCCGGCGCGCTGACGCGGATGTCGGTGAGCGAGAAGAATCGGCCGGCGGCAGCCGCGAAGTTCACCGTCTCGCAAGGGAAGTCCAGCTTGACGGTCGCCACCTTGTCGAAACGGCGGTCCGCCGTGACATAGACGTCGGCTTTGGCGCCATCGGCCTTGACGACGAATTCCCGCCACTGGGAATTGGGAATCCAAGGGATCGCCGCACCGGCGACGGCATCGGCGGCAAAACGAATCGGCTGCGTCTTTCCGCCGCCTTCAAGCACCAGGTCGAAGAAGGCGGGAGCCGCTGGCGCACTCTCCTTTGCCTCTTCGGAATTGAGGAAGCGGAAGGAGGCGGCGACATCGAACTTCCCGCCCTGCGGAATGGCGATGGCATTGGTGTAAAGGAGCAGATTCTTGTCGGAGCGCACGTTGACCTCGGCGCGCAACGCCCGGATCGGGTCGTTGCCAAAAGTCACGGCGGCATCCGCGACGACGCCAGGCGCGGCATCGCAGTAGTTTTTGAAATCCTCGAAGAAACGGGGGTCGGCGAATGCCGAACCCGCAGCCGCGACAGCGGCTGCGCACAGAGCAAGATTTTTCATAATGACGTCATGGGGTTGCACAAAACTCCGCCATTATAGCCTATTGCCCCGCAATTTGCAATTTCAATCCAAGTTCGCCATAATATTATAGATTGGTTTTTCAGTAGACGCGAAACAACGCCGGGAAAGAAAGGAGCAGGAGAACCATGGAAGATGGGAAAGTGAAAACGCAAAGGGAATGCGAACTTGAGGTCCTCCTCGCGCACGAGAAAGAGATAAACAACAGCCTCCGGGAGGAGCGAGACAGGGCCATCGGCGCCGAGCAAGCGAAGAGCCTCTTCTTTTCGACCGTCTCGCACGACGTCCGCACAACGCTCAACTCCATTGTCGGCTACACCGAGCTGCTCCGCCTCGGCATCGCGGACACCTTCGAACGCAACAAGGCGCTCGACGCCATCAAAACCAGCGGGCAGGAACTTCTCAAGCTCATCGACAACGTTCTCGACCTCTCGACGCTGGAATCCAGCGAAACAAAGCTCGAAACAGAATCAACGGACTGTGCGCACCTGTTCCGCGACACCCTCGACACGTTCAAGGCCGAGGCCCTGCGCAAAGGCATTGAGCTTGTCGCGGACATCAAGCCAATGCCGCGCCTCGAAATCGACCCGCAACGCGTCAGGCGCATCCTCTTCAACCTCCTCGCCAATTCGCTGAAGTTCACGGACAATGGCTCGGTCAAGGTCTCGGCGGAATACACGGGCGAAACCCTGTCCTTCTCCGTCGCGGACACCGGGCGCGGCATCTCGGAGGAGGACCAGGTAAAAATCGCGTCGCCCGATATCCGCTTCGTCGGCAAGGACCGCCGCGGCGGACAAGGCCTCGGCCTCGCCATCTGCAAGCAGCTCGTCTTCAAGATGAATGGCGCGATAGAGCTCGCCTCAGCAATCGGCGCCGGCACGACCTTCAGGGTCGACCTGCCCGGCGTCAAGTCGTGCGGCGGGATCGGCGCGATGCCGGAGCCCTTTGCCAAGTCCTTCCAGATCAAGTCGGCGAACCAGTCGCCCCGCGTCCTGCTCGTCGACGACATGCCCATTAACCTCGCGGTCGTCAAGGCGTTGCTCGGGCGCCTCGGCATCCGCGACGTCGTCACCGCCGTCGACGGATGCGACGCCCTCGTCAAGCTCGAAGGCGCCGACAACTCCAGCGCACACGCCGACGCCTTCGACGCCGTCCTCACGGACCTTTGGATGCCGAAGCTCGATGGCGACGGCCTCGTCCGCGCCATCCGGCGGACGGCTCGCCTCTCCTCGCTGCCTGTCTACGCCATCACGGCCGATGTCGAGGCGCAGAAAAACTTTGAGGAACGCGGATTCGACGGCGTACTGATCAAACCCGTCACGCTCGACAAGCTCAAAGGCGTCCTCGGCTAATCTTGGCTTGATTTTTTGCCGCGAGTTCGCCATAATTATATTGTACAAGGCAAATTGCCGCATCGCGAGTCAAGTTCCGCCAGCAACCCAGGGGAAAGGAGCAGGAAAATGGACGATGATTTCAGCCAGCTACTGAAGGATCGCGAACTTTTCGCGTCCATGCTGAAGCATGTCATCAACTCGGCGCCCGACGCCGATCCCCTGCCCTTTATCATCTCCGCAATCGGCGAAAACACAAACGCCGGCAGATGCTACATCTGCCTTTTCCGCGACCCGAACAAATCAGGTGTTTTCGACGTTCCCTGCGAATGGTGCGCCCCGGGCGTTGAATCAGTCAAGGCCCGGATGCAGGGCTTTGACCTCGCCACCCTGCCCGACTACCACAGGGCCATCGTCACCGGGTGCGACTACTGCTTTACCGACGTCTCGAAAATCAACTCCGAGACCGGGTCCAAACTCAGCCAGTACGGCGTCCTCTCGCTCATCGCCTCGCCGCTTCGTGACGGCACAAACAGCGTCATCGGACTCGTCGTCCTCGACTTCGTGGGGAAACCCGCGGAGAAATTCTCCGACCGCGTCATCCGCAACATCCACGAGGCGGCCGAGATGATCATCGCCGGCCACCGGCGCTACCTCCGCAACACCGCGATCATCGCGCACGGGCACGAACTCGAAAAGCAACTTCAGGACGAAAAGAAACTTTGCGCCGCCCTTGCGCAGGAGCGCGACCACGCCATCGAGGCCGAAAAGGCGAAAAGCCTCTTTTTCTCGACCGTCTCGCACGACATCCGCACCCCCCTCAACGCCATCATCGGCTTCACGGAGCTCCTGCGGCTCGGCATTGCCGACGAGGCGGAGCGCGTCAAGGCGCTCGACTCCATCAAGGTCAGCGGACAGACTCTCCTTGAGCTTATCAACGACGTCCTCGACCTCTCGAAACTTGAAGCCGGCAAGATGGAGATCGAAACCGAGCCGACGGACTGCGCCAAGCTTGTCCGCGAAACCGTCGCCTCCTTTGAAGCTGCCGCCGCGAAGAAAAACCTCCAGCTCATCGCGGATGTCGGTGCCATGCCGCACCTCGAAATCGATCCGCAGCGCATCAGGCAGATCATCTTCAACCTCGTCGGCAACTCGATGAAGTTCACCGAACGCGGCCACATCAAGGTCGCGGCGGAATATGCGGATGGCACCTTCTCGTTCTCGGTCGAAGACACAGGTTGCGGCATTTCCGACGAGGACCAGCAGAAAATCGCCTCCCCCTACACGCAGTTCGGCGGCGGTAAAGGCAAACGCGGCGGCACGGGGCTTGGCCTTGCCATCTGCAAGCAGCTTGTCTTCAGGATGGACGGCACCATGGAGCTGTCCTCCGAGCTTGGGCTTGGCACGACCTTCAAGGTCATCCTGCCCAAAGTGAAAACCGCCGGGGAAATCAAGGGCAAGCAACTCACCAGCACGCAGATCATCCGCATGATGCCGAGTTCCACGCAGTCGCTGCGCGTCCTGCTCGTCGACGACATGCCGATCAACCTCGCCGTTGTCAAGGCGCTCCTCGCCCGTCTCGGCGTCCGCGACATCGTGACCGCGGCAAATGGACGCGAAGCCCTTGAAAAGCTGGGAGGTTCGGGTATGCCCAACGTCAGCGAAGCGACATTCGACATCGTCCTCTCCGACATGTGGATGCCCGAACTCGACGGCGAAGGACTCGTCCGCGCCATCCGCAAAATCCCCCGCCTGGCCACGCTGCCGGTTTACGCCATCACGGCCGATGTCGAGGCGCAGAAAACCTGCATGGACATGGGTTTCAACGGCGTCTTGCTCAAGCCCGTCACCCTTGAGAAACTCCGCGACGTCATTGGCTAGCCAATCTTTTCGCAATCGGCGCAAAACAGGCAAATGCCGTTTTCGTGGCGGCGACGGCTGGGGCACGTTGCCGAAATTGAGATATGCTTAAGAAGTTCATTGGTGATTATTGATGAAGGAACCAGGTCGGGGAGCGACATGCGACAAGCGACATGTCGGATGTCGTTTGTCGCAAGGATTTGGCAATAGTTAATCAAAGGAAATAACAATGAAACCGGAGACTTGCGGCATGAATACAGCAAGCACATTCTGGAGATGCGAAAGCGCTTTGCCGACGAGCTCGAAAACGAAGATCCGATTCACGCAGCGAATGCGATTTTAGTGACGATCGACAGGGCGAACTCGTTGCTGCATCGCCAGATTGAGACGATTGGCGAGGCGTTTCGCGAGCAAGGCGGTTTTACCGAGCGCCTCTCGAAAGCCCGCTTGGAAGCTCGCGATGCAGCCATTGCCGTTGAGGGTGCGCCAAAGTGTCCGAAGTGCGGTGGCCCAATGAAAAAGGTTGTTGCACGAAAAGGTGCAAATGCCGGCAATCCGTTTTGGAGTTGCAAGGCCTACCCAAATTGCGACGGAACGCGTCGCTGGGAGTTGGAGTGATAAGGAGATGCGATTTTTGCTTTGACGTCACAAAAGGTTCGCGTCCGTGCGCGACAGGGGGGACAAAACGTCCTTTGGGGAACGCCAAGCTTTTGCCGCACCCCAGTACTGTTCGCTGTTCGCAACTTCGCCGCATTGTTGCAAAAAATGCCAATCTTCTTTAAAATAAATGATTGCAAAACGAAGGCTTCAACTATGAGCGAAACAACCGAAAACAATGCGGCCACCGAGTCGCGCGGGCATTTCATCAAGCAATTCATCGCCGACGACCTCGCCGAGGGCAAGAACGGCGGCATCGTCGTCACGCGCTTTCCGCCGGAACCCAACGGCTACCTGCACATCGGCCACGCCAAGGCTATCTGCATCGACTTCGGCATGGCCAGGGAGTTCGGCGGCGAATGCCACCTCCGCATGGACGACACCAACCCCTCCAAGGAGGACGAGGACTACGTCCGCTCCATCAAGGAGGACGTCCGCTGGCTTGGCTTCGACTGGGGCGACGGCTTCTTCTACGCCTCGGACCTCTTCGACAAGCTCTACGCCTTCGCCGAGGAATTGATCCGCCGCGGCCAGGCCTACGTCTGCGACCTCTCGCAGGAAGAGTGGAAGAAGTACCGCGGCATCCCCACCGAGCCCGGCACTCCCTCCCCCTACCGCGACCGCAGCGTCGAGGAAAACCTCGACCTCTTCCACCGCATGCGCGACGGCGAATTCGAAGATGGCAGCTGCTGCCTCCGCGCCAAGATCGACATGGCCTCGCCCAACATCCACTTCCGCGACCCCGTGATCTACCGCATCATGCGCGAGCCCCACTACCGCACGGGCGCCAAGTGGGTGGTTTACCCGATGTACGACTTCGCGCACCCCTTCGAGGACGCCTCCGAAGGCATCACACACTCGCTTTGCACACTTGAGTTCGAAGTGCACCGCCCGCTCTACGACTGGGTCGTCGACCGCATGGACGAGTGCGGCATGCTCGTCGTGAAGGACGGCCACAAGATCCGCCCGCAACAGCGCGAGTTCGCGCGCCTCTCGCTCGACTACACGGTCATGTCGAAGCGCAAGCTCCTCCAGCTCGTAAAGGAGAAGCTTGTCGACGGCTGGGACGACCCGCGCATGCCGACTGTCTCGGGCCTCCGCCGCCGCGGCTACCCCGCCGAGGCGATCCGCGACTTCTGCGAAAAGATCGGCGTCTCGAAGTACAAGAGCGCCACCGAAATCGCACTTCTCGAGTCGTGCGTCCGCGACAACCTCAACAAGACGGCGCTCCGCCGCATGGGCGTCCTCAACCCCGTCAAGGTTATCGTCGACAACTTCCCCGAAGACGCCGTCGAGTACTTCGACGCGGTCAACAACCCCGAGGACGAATCGGCCGGCACCCGCAAGATTCCCTTCTCCCGCGAGCTCTGGATCGAACGCGACGACTTCATGGAGGATCCACCCAAAAAGTTCTTCCGCATGTCGCCGGGCCGCGAAGTGCGCCTCCGCTACGCCTGCCTCTTCATGTGCACCGGCGTCGAGAAGGACGAAAACGGTGAAATCACCGCCATCCACGGCACTTGGGATCCCGACTCCAAGGGCGGCAACGCGCCCGACGGCCGCAAAGTCAAGGGAACGATCCACTGGGTTTCGGCCCAGCACGCCATCGAGCTCGAGGCGCGTCTCTACGACCGGCTCTTCACGGTGCCAGACCCCGAGGCCGACGAGACGCGTCCCTTCACGGACTTCCTCAACCCAGACTCGCTCAAGACGGCCAAGGCCTACTGCGAGCCTGCGCTGGCCGAGCTGAAGCCCGGCGAGCGCATCCAGCTCGAACGTCTCGCCTACTTCACCGCCGACACCCGGGCCTCGCAACCCGGCGCACCGGTGCTCAACCGCACCGTCACGCTCAAGGACTCCTGGGCCAAGGCCTAAAACCGCCGCCCTCAGCCGGGGAACCGCGACATGGCATACGAAGTTCTGGCAAGGAAGTGGCGGCCGAAGCACTTCGACGACGTGCTCGGCCAGGAACACGTCACACGCACGCTCCGCAACGCCATCGAGTCGAAGCGCGTCGCCCACGCCTATCTTTTCGTGGGGCCGCGAGGCATCGGCAAGACAACGCTTTCGCGCATCTTCGCCAAGGCGCTCAACTGCTCCGCCACCGGCGACGCGACGGCCGAGCCCTGCGACAAGTGCGCGAACTGCACCGAGATCATGGCGGGCACGTCGCTCGACGTCATCGAGATTGACGCCGCCTCCAACAACGGCGTCGACAACATCCGCGACATTCGCGACGAGGCGCAGTTCGCCCCGGTCAATTCGCGCTACAAGATCTACATCGTCGACGAAGTCCACATGCTCTCGGCAGGCGCCTTCAACGCCCTTCTGAAGACGCTTGAGGAACCCCCGCCCCACGTGAAGTTCATCCTCGCCACGACGGAGTTCGACAAGCTTCCCGCGACAATCGTCTCGCGCTGCCAGCGCTTCGACTTGAGGCGGATTCCCACGTCGTTGATCTTGAAGAACCTTTCGGGCATCTGCGAAAAAGAAGGCGTCACCGCCTCGGAGGACGCCCTGCTCGCCATCGCGCGCGGCGCCGAGGGCGGCATGCGCGACGCGCTCTCAGCCCTCGACCAGATCATCTCCTTCAAGGGGCAGAACGTAACGGAAGCCGACGTCCTTGCCGTCTTCGGACTTGTCTCGCGCAGGCAGATCGAAGCGCTGACCACCGCCATTCTCAAAGGCGACATGGCGGGCGGGCTCAAACTCATCGACGAACTTGACCAAAGCGGAAAGGACCTCCGCCGCCTCGTCGTCGAGCTTCTCGGCCACTTCCGCAACCTCATGGTCCGCCAGCAACTCGGAAATGACGCAGGAGGCATCCTCGACGTGACGCCCGAACAGCTGAAAACGCTCGACATGCAGGCCGGGCTCGCGGACACCGGCCGCGTCCTGCGGGTCGCCGAACACTTCGCCGACCTCGAAGGGCGCATCCGCTACGCGCTTTCGCGGCGCACCATTTTCGAGACGGTCTTCCTGCGCTGCTGCCGCGCCTCGACGGTCGTCACGCTCGACCAGGTGATCAGGCAACTTTCGCAGGGGGCTGCGGCAACAGTCCCCGTACCGGCGGCGCCAGCCCCGCAGCCTGCGGCGCGTCCTGCCGCCGCACCGACACAGCCCCAGGCGCAGACCGTGGCGCCACCATCCGCGCCCCCGCCCCGCCCGGTCCCGCAACCGGCCCCCGCCGCGGGATCGGACTTGCGAAGCGCCCTCCTCGGACCACGGAACAACGCCGTCCGTCCGGCGCCCGCCCCGGCTCCCGCGCCGGGCGCCGCATCAAAAACCACCCAGCGGGAGCTGCCCGACGACGGAGATGACAATCCCATCCGCGCGGCGCACGAGCCGGCCATCAAAGCCATGCTCAAGGTTTTCAAGGGCCACATCACGGACATCCGCCCACCCCTGCCCGACCAGGCACAGGCAACTTCGGAAGACAACGGGGAACCCCCCGATGGTTCACCGGAGCAGGACCTGGAACCGGTCGACGCGATTTAACACACAAACCAGGCAACAGTAGTTGCCGCACCAAGAAGGAGTAACAAAATGGCAAACTTATTCGAACAGGCGAAGCAAGCCCTCCAGATGCGCAAGGAAGCCAAGCGCATCCAGGCCGAGATCGAGAAGATTTCGGTTTCCTACGCCAACGGCGGCATCGAGGCCGTGATGAAGGGCGACTTCTCGCTCAGCAGCCTCAAGATCGCCCCCGAAGCGCTCGAAGAGCTCAAGCAGGGCAAGACCGACCGCTTCACCACGATGCTCCAGAACGTCTTCAACGGCGCGCTCAAGAAGGCCAAGGAAGCCACGCAGGAGCACATGCAGAAGATGATGAAGGACTCCGGCTTCGGCGGGATGTTCGGCTGATAAGCGGACCCTTCCGGGGCATGGCCCATGGAAAGTCCGATTGAAAACCTCGAACGGGCGCTTTCGCGCCTGCCCGGTCTTGGCCGGCGCAGCGCGGAGCGCGCCGCGTTAGCTCTCGTGCGGTCGCCCGAGCTTCTTGCCGACCCGCTCGCGCGGGCGCTTGCCGCGGCGCGCGAAAGCGTCGTCTGCTGCGATATCTGCGGCGGCTTCACCGTCCGCGAGGCCAACCCCTGCCCCACGTGCGTCGACGAACGCCGCGACAAGTCCGTTGTCTGCGTCGTGGAGGAACCCGGCGACATCATCGCGATGGAAAGGGCCGGGATTTTCACGGGCCTCTACCACGCCCTCCATGGCAAGGTTTCGGCTTCGCGCGGGACGGGGCCTGAAGACTTGCGCCTCGACGCCTTGGCGCGGCGGCTTGCGCAGGACGCAATCCGCGAGCTGATTCTCGCCACGGGCACGGATCTCGATGGCGACGCCACGGCCGAGTTCGTCACGGCACTCGCCCGGCGCACCGCGCCGGATGTCAAGATCACCCGCCTCGCCTACGGCCTGCCGGTGGACAGCGGGATTGCCTATTCCGACCCCATCACCCTTAAACGCGCCCTGGCCGGACGCTTTTAGCAAGGGAACGCCCCCACACGCGAAGAGACACGATGGACAACGACCAACGCAAATACAGGAAACTTTTCGCGCCGGCACTCTTCCTCATCGCCGCCGTCGCGATCTTCGTACTTTTCTCCCACGGCGTTTTCTCCACACCGCCGACGGTCGACGCCCAACCACTCAACACATTTGGGAAAACCCTGCGCGTTCTTTCGACAGACAACTACAGCCCCTATACCTTCACGGACGAGAAGGGCCGGAAGTCGGGACATGACGTTGAGCTGGCGATCCTCCTGGCCAACAAGCTCGGCATGAACCTCGATCTCCGCTACGGGGAGTGGACGGAGTCGATTCATGCCGTCGAAAAGCACGAGGCAGACGCTCTTCTCACCTGCGAGTACTACAGCAAGGACGCGCTTGAATCCATCCTCGTCGGCTCGTATGTCACGGTCAGGGATGACTTTACCGCCTTTGGCCGGAGCACCCCGCGCGACGAGTCGTGGATCTTCAAAAGCACCCTCGGGGTGATGAAGGACGGCAACATCAGTTCGACCCTCAAGTCAATGGGGATCAGCAACACGGCGATCGACTACGCCGACAATGTCGCCGCCCTCCAGGGCGTCGCCGCGGGCGAATGCGACTACGCGATCATGCGCCACGCCATCGGCCGCGAGCTCATCGGCAGGCTCGGATTGCGCGGCGTCAAGGCCTACGCCAGCATCGGGCCGAGCCTGCTGTGCATTGGCATCGCCCGCGACAACCCAGAGTTGCTCGGGCAGATCAACGACGCCCTCCAGGAGATGAGACGCGACGGCACGCTCGACCGCCTCCAGGAAAAGTGGCTCACAACCTTCGTGCAGCCCTACACGCTCGGCGACGCCGCCCGCCGCTACCCCTGGCTCGCACTCATCGTCCTCGCCGCCCTCCTCTTCGCGCTCTACACGATCTGGAGCCTTTACAGGGAAAACATCCGCCATCGGCACGAACGCGAGGCGCAGAGCAAGGAACTCGCCAAGGCCCTGGAACTCGCCAAGTGCGCCCTGCGCGCCAAGACGACCTTCCTCAACAACGTCTCGCACGACATCCGCACGCCGATGAACGCCATCATCGGCTACACGCGCCTTGCCACCAGGAACGTCGGCGACGAACCCCGTCTCAGGGACTGCCTCGGGAAAATCGACCAGTCTTCGACCCATCTCCTCGCCCTCATCAACGACGTCCTCGACATGAGCCGCATCGAGAGCGGCAAGACACCTCTCCGCGAAAAACCGGAAAGTCTTTGCGAAATCATCGCCGACATCGAAAGCATGGCAAAAGCCAATGCCGAAGACAAGGGGCTGGATTTCGTCGTCGATGCCGGGGGCATTCGCGACGCAGACGTCCTCTGCGACAGGCTCCGACTCAGCCAGGTGCTCCTCAACATCATTTCCAACGCCGTCAAGTACACGCCGCAAGGCGGGCGCATCACCCTGCGCGCCTCGCGGACGGGTTCCGAAGCCGCCGGCGCCGCGACCTACGAGTTCCGCGTGGCGGACACCGGCCTCGGCATGAAGCAGGATTTCATCGCCACCATCTTCGAGCCCTTTGTGCGCGAGGATACGGTCGCCAACGGGAATATCCAGGGGACGGGCCTCGGCATGGCCATCACCAAGAGCATCGTCGACATGATGAAAGGCGAGATCAGGATTTCAAGCCGCGAGAATGTCGGCACGGAAGTCGTCGTCACGCTTGATCTCAAGACCGCGCCCTTGGGCGCGGTCCAAAAGTCCGCCGTCGGCGAGACGGCTCCCGCAGTCGACCTGTCCGGCAAAAAAGCGCTCCTCGTCGAGGACAACGCCTTCAACCAGGAAATCGCCACGGAATTGCTTTCGGAACACGGCCTTGACGTCGACACGGCGGAAAACGGCGCCGTCGCCGTCGAAAAGGCGCGGATGGGTGGCCCGGGAAAATACGACGTCATCCTCATGGACATCCAGATGCCCGTGATGAACGGCTTCGACGCAGCAAAGGCCATCCGTGAAATTGAAAAGACCTGGGCACCCGGCACACCCCCGCTCCTCATCATCGCGCTTTCGGCGAACGCCTTCGAGGAAGACCGGCAAAAATCGCTCGAAGCCGGCATGGACGACCATCTTCCCAAACCCATCGACGCCAATGCCCTCGCCCGCGTATTGTCGGCGCACATCGGGCCTGGCAAGTGAAAACGGGCGGGAAAAAGGAACAGCAGGAAATGGACGCCACCAGCAAAAAACGCTACGCCATCGCATGCCTCTCGAGCATGGGGCTGAGAATCACGCCCGAAAACCGCATGGCCGTGCAAAACTCGAACCGCTTCCTCCTCCAGGCCACAAGCGCCGAGACAAACGTGCTTAATGTGACGAGTTCGCTCGGTCCCGAATGCCTCGTCCTCACCCGTTTTGTCGAAGGCAGCCCGATGGCGGCCTACATCAAAGCCCAGCTTCGCGCCCGCAACATCGATTTCATGGGGCCGGACGTTCCCCAGGGCGGTCCCTGGGGCTACCGCCACCAGTTCAACATCGCGGACTCTGGCTTCGGCCTGCGCGCCCCACGCGTCTGGAATGACCGGGCCGGCGAAATCGGGCGCACCCTCGACGCCAAAGACTACGACGCGGACGAGATTTTCGGCCGCCAAGGCGTCGGCCTCTTCCACCTTTCAGGCCTGATCGCCGCGATGAGCCCCGAAACGACCAAGGCCTGCCTCGCCCTCGCCAAGGCGGCCAGGAAACACGGCACCCCCGTCTCTTTCGACCTCAACTACCGCGCCACCTTCTGGAAGGGGCGCGAAACGGAACTCGCCAAGGCCTTCCACCAGATCGCCTCGGTGGCGGACATCCTCGTCGGCAACGAGGAGGACTTCCAGCTCTGCCTCGGCTTCAAGGGGCCCGAGGCGGGCGGCAAGGATCTAAACGCGAAGATCGACAGCTTCAAGGAGATGATCGGCAAGGTCGCGAAGAAATACCGGAACGCCAAGTTCTTCGCCACCACGCTCCGCCAGGTTGTCTCCGCCAACCACCACCTCTGGGGCGCGATTCTGCGCGCCGGCGACACGTGGTACGTCGAGGAGCCGCGCGACATCGACGTCCTCGACCGCATCGGCGGCGGCGACGGCTTCACCGGCGGACTGCTGTACGGCATCCTGCAGGGCTGGGAGCGCGAAAAATGGCTGCCCTTCGGCTGGGCCTGCGGCGTGCTGGCCGCCAGCTCCCTGAACGATTACGCCGAGCCCGCCGACGAAAAGCAGGTCTGGGACGTGTACGCGGGCAACGCCCGGGTGCAGAGATAAGGAAAGAGAGGAACACCACATGAAAAAAGCAGATATCGGCCTCATCGGCCTTGCCGTGATGGGGGAGAACCTGACGCTGAACATGGTCTCCCACGGCTTTACCGTGGCGGTCTATAACCGCACGGTGGAAAAAGTGACGAAGTTTACGGAGGGCCGGGGCGCGGGAAAGTCCGTCATCGGCTGCACCTCCATGGAGGAGCTGGTGGCATCGCTGGAAAAGCCCCGGAAGGTCTTTCTGATGGTGAAGGCCGGTAAGGGCGTGGACGATATGATCGACCGGCTCCTGCCTCTTCTGGACGACGGCGACATCATCATCGACGGCGGCAACGCCCATTTCCCGGACACCATCCGCCGCACGGCAC
>JAZQOA010000148.1:0-26871 GCA_045627605.1 Kiritimatiellia bacterium
CGCGTCGAAACACGCGTGGGCTTCCGCACGCTCGACTTCCGCCCCGGCGAAGGCTTCTTCCTCAACGGCCGCCACCGCCAGATGAAGGGCGCCTGCCTGCACCACGACTTCGGCGCGCTGGGCGGCGCCTTCCACGTGGACGCCGCCCGCCGCCAGCTCGGAATCATGAAGGAGATGGGCGCCGACGCCATCCGCACCACGCACAACCCGCCCGACCCGAAGTTCCTCGACCTCTGCGACGAAATGGGCCTGATGGTCATGGACGAGGCCTTCGACATGTGGGAGCTTCCCAAGACCGAAAACGACTACCACGTCGAATTCCCCGAGTGGCACGAACGAGACCTCGCGGACTTCGTGAAGCGCGACCGCAACCACCCCTGCGTCGTCATGTGGTCGATCGGCAACGAGGTCGAGGAACACACCCGCGACCCGGGGCGCGGCGTCCGCATCGGGAAGCGCCTTGTCGAAATCGTCCACCGCTACGACGACCGCCCCACGACCTGCGCGTGCTGGAGCCCGCAGGCGCTCGTCAACGGCATGCAGGAAATCTGCGAGGCGATGGGCTGCAACTACCTGCCCTGGTACTACGGGGGCTTCATGAAGGACAACCCCGGCAAGGGCGTCGTCGGCACCGAGACGGAATCGGTCCTCTCCTCGCGCGGCGTCTATTTCTTCCCGTGGCCCGAGAAGCCCAACAACCTCTACAAGGACGACCCGCAGCCCTTCTTCTACGGCAAGGCCGGCGACGAAAACGGCGTCTGGGGCGTGCGGCCCGAGGTTTACGGCCGCATCTTCCGCGACGAGCAAGTGACCGGCTACGACGTCGCCTGCTACCAGGCCGACCTCAACCACCCGCCGGACACGCAGTTCAAGTACCAGGACATGTACCCCGCCGTCTACGGCATGTTCACCTGGACGGGCGTGGACTACCTCGGCGAACCCACGCCGTACGGGGACGACGGGTTCAAGGCGCGGAGCGCCTACTTCGGCGCCTGCGACCTCTGCGGCTTCCCGAAGGACCGCTTCCACCTCTTCCGCGCGCATTGGCTACCGGACGTCCCCTCCGCCCACATCCTCCCGCACTGGAACTGGAAGCGGGGCGACGTTATCCCCGTGCACGTCTACGCCTCGGGCGACGAAGCCGAGCTCTTCGTCAACGGGAAGTCGCAGGGCGTCCGCCGCCGCGGCGAATACGAATACCGCTTCAGGTGGGACGCCGTCGCCTACGAGCCCGGCGAAGTCAGCGTCGCCGTGAGGAAGGACGGCAAGCCCTGGGCTACGGACGCCGTCAAAACGGCCGGCGCCCCCGCGCACATCGAGCGCGAAGTCGACTTCGAGGGCGACGCGCTGGTCTTCTACCGCTACAAGGCGGTTGACAAGGACGGCAACTTCTGCCCGACGGCGGCCCTCGACATCGACCTCTCCGCGTTTGGCGACGCGCTCGTCGGCGTTTGCAACGGCAACCCCCCCGACTGGACGCCCTTCAAGGCCAGCCTCATCACGACCTTCAACGGCCTCGCCCAGGCGATCGTAAGGAAAAACTAAAAGCCGTGCAATCCGTGGTTATCTTCCACCACGGATAACGCGGATTGGCTGCGCTCACGCTTGCCCCATTCCCAATGTCGAGCGTCAGCGAGACTCATCCGTGCAATCCGTGGTTATCTTCCACCACGGATAACGCGGATCGGCTGCGCTCACGCTTACCGCTTTCCAATGTCGAGCGTCAGCGAGACTCATCCGTTCAATCCGTGGTTGTTTTTCACCACGGATAACGCGGATTGGCTGCGCTCACGCTTGCCCCATTCCCAAGGCGAGCGTCAGCGAGACTCATCCGTGAAATCCGCGTGCGAGGAAATGCGACAAAAGCCTGGGGAAAGGGTGCCCGAAGGGAAAATCAGCGACGCGCCCCGAAAAGGCGGGCAATCCAGCCTCACGCGCCATCTCCTTGCGCCTGGCGCGAAGCTTCGAGAAGACGGCAAACGTTGGTGGGTCGAGGACTTTCATGTAGTCGACTTTCTCGGCATACCTCAGGCCACGCCCCGACGGCGATTCCCCAGGGCGGCCCTCCAGCCACTCCACGCAAAAGCACCAGCCAATTGCCTCCCGGACGCGCTCCACGGCAATCACGCGATGGGAGCGGAGGAAGGCATTCAACTCTTCCTCCGCAGCCTCGTCGGGGACAAACGGCAGAACAAATGTCTTGTACTGGCTCATGTTCCAACGCCTCGCTCGGCCGTGCGCCTTTCGCTCCGCTCACCCGCGCATCCGCGCGGGACGGCCGCACGGCCTCGCTATTCGGGTCTTCCTGCTACTCCCCTTCTTTTGCAGCCCTGCCGGATGCGAGGCGGATGCCGAGGAAGTTGAGGCGGATGCCGGGGTCGCCCCTGCTGCGGGAGTCCGCCTCGCAGTCCCCGGCGAAGTAGTTGAACCAGCTGCCGCCGCAATAGACCCGGTTGACGCCATCGGCGGCGGTGGAAGTCCACTCCCACACGTTGCCGTGCATGTCGTAGAGACCAAAGGCATTCGCCTTCTTCTGCCCGACGGGATGCGTCTTCCCACCGCTGTTGTCTCCATACCACCCCATCTCGTCGAGCGTTCCCTCCTTGCCGTCCGCAAGCAGCCCGTACTTGCCCGTGCTGCCCGCACGGCAGGCGTACTCCCACTCGTCCGCCGTCGGAAAACGGTAAACAACACCCGACTTCACAACTTCCGGCATGGCGTTCAGCTTCTTCAGGAACTCCTTGCAGTCATCCCAAGAAACTTCCTCCACGGGAAGGTCCGCACCTTCGAATCTAGACGGATTCTCCCCCATCACGGCTTCCCACAGCGCCTGCGTCACCTCGTACTTGCAAACGCTGTAATACTTTCCGGGAATCGGAACCATATTGGTGGGCAGACTGGAGAGTGCCTCTTGTCTCGCAGCCTCGGCCTCTCGTTCTGCCGCCGCGGCTTGTGCAGCACTGACGGAGGCGAGGCGGAAGCCGAGGTAGGGGCTGCGGTCGTCGGGGTAGTAGGGGTCGTCCCTGCGGCGGGAGTCCGCCCCGCAGTCCCCGGCGCCGAAGTTGTACCAGCTGCCGCCGCAACGGACCCGGAAGAAGCCATCGGCGATGGTGGCGGTCCACTCCCACACGTTGCCGTGCATGTCGTAGAGACCAAAGGCATTCGGCTTCTTCTGACCGACGGGGTGCGTCTTGCCATCGCTATTCTGCAGATACCACCCCATCTCGTCGAGCGTTCCCTCCTTGCCGTCCGCAAGCAGCCCGTACTTGCCCGTGCTGCCCGCACGGCAGGCGTACTCCCACTCCTCCGCCGTCGGCAAACGATACACAACACCCGACTTCACAACTTCCGGCATGGCGTTAAGCTTCTCCAGAAACTCCTTGCAGTCATCCCAAGAAACTTTCTCCACGGGAAGGTCCGCACCTTCGAATCTAGATGGATTGTTCCCCATCACGGCTTCCCACAGCGCCTGCGTCGCCTCGTACTTGCAAACGCTGTAATTCTTTCCGGGAATCGGAACCATATTGGTGGCCAGACTTGAAATCACCCGCACAGAGGTCTCCAATTCTTCTAGTTTCTCAATGGCTTCCTTGAGACCTTGCGCCGCGGCTTTTTCCAACCAAGACTTTGCCATGCCCTCATCCTTGGATACGCCCTGCCCCTTCATATAGCACAAGCCAAGGCTATACTGGGCACTGGCCTCCCCCTGCTCGGCGGACTTCCTGTACCACTCAACCGCCTTCATCGCATCCTTCGCTACGCCTTCGCCGAAGCCGTAGCACAAGCCAAGGTTGTACTGGGCCTTGGCATTCCCCTGCTCGGCGGATTTCCGCAACCACTCAACCGCCTTCATCGCATCCTTCGCTACGCCTTCGCCGATGCCGTAGCACAAGCCAAGGAATAACTGGGCAACGGCATCCCCCTGCTCGGCGGACTTCCTGTACCACTCAACCGCCTTCATCGCATCCTTCGCTACGCCTTCGCCCTTGTAGTAGCAACAGCCAAGGTTGTACTGGGCCTTGGCATTCCCCTGCTCGGCGGACTTCCGGTACCACTCAACCGCCTTCGTAGCATCCTTCTCTACGCCTCGCCCATTCTCATAGCACCAGCCGAGGTTCCACTGGGCTCTGGCATCCCCCTGTTCGGCGGACTTCCTGTACCACTCAACCGCCTTCGACGCATCCTTCGCTACGCCTTCGCCGAAGAAGTAGCACCAGCCGAGGTTGCACTGGCCTATTGCGTTCCCACTGTCGGCGGATTTTCTGGACCATTCCACGCCTAGTGTTTCATTCTTTTCAACTCCCCAACCATTGAGAAGCGCACGACCATATAGCGCCTGTCCTTCGGCGTCTCCGGCTTCTGCCCGCGCCTTGCATTTCTGGACAAAGTCGGGCGTAAAGTCTTTTTCACTGAGCACGGGGATTGAAGGGAGAGCGGCTTCTGATTTTTCCTCTTTTGCAACCTTGTCGGAAACGAGGCGAAGGCCGAGGTCGCCGCAGTGGTCCCACCCCGAGACCCAGCCGCGGTCGATGGACCCGCAGCCTCCGGCAGGGTAGTTCCAGCCCCCGCCGCAACGGGCACAGGAGAGAGTCAACTCCTGCACATTGCCGTGCATGTCGTATAGCCCGAAGGCGTTCGGCTTCTTCTGACCGACGGGGTGCGTCTTGTCGCCGCTGTTGCCTCGATACCACCCCATCTCGTCGAGCTTGCCTTCGGTGCCATCCGCCAGCACCCCGTACTTGCCCTTGCTTCCAGCGCGGCAGGCGTACTCCCACTCGTCCTCCGTCGGCAAACGATAGACGATACCAGACTTCTTAACCTTCGGCTGGGCATTCAAACGCTTGATGAACTCTTGGCAGTCATTCCAAGAGACATTCTCCACAGGGAGGTCCGCACCTTTGAACTCCGACGGATTGCCCCCCATCACCGCTTCCCACAGCGCCTGCGTCACCTCGTACTTGCAAACGCAGTAATTCTTTCCGGGAATCGGAACCATTGTCTTTGCAAGATTTTCAATTGGATTGGCAAGAAAATCATCCGAACTGACTGTCTTGCCGGAATCGTCGCTTCCCGCGAAAGCGGTTCCGCTGATTGTCACAGCAACAGCAACCAGCACCGCCGCGAGTGAATTGAGTATTGTTCTCCTGTTCATAGTTGCTTTCTCCTTTTGCTTGCAGGTAAAGACGCTACCTGCTGGGCCAGTCAAAGTGGACGCCAAGGACAAACCCATTGGCAAGAACCTGACGCTTCAGCTCGCCCCAGATTTTTTCGACGACCGTGCCGCTGAAACTGCGTACCGCCGCGGCCCGGGTATTATTGATATTGAGAACTGTGGCACCGGCCACGCTGTTCAGGGCCTCTACGTCAATGACACACCGTCTGCCAAGATCTGTATCCGATGAGCTGCATATCCGCGCGGACGTGAAGGAAAAGGGCCGTCCTCGCCTCTCGACGGGCTTGGCGCCTCGATAGAAGACAAATGGGTCAGCCTTCAGGTCTCCCCCGATGCGAGAAAGGGTTAAAGAGCGGTATTCTTCGGAAACGTCAAGTTCACAGGATGCCGAATACTCCTTTCCGTCCCCGTCCACGACGAAAACGGTGTCAAGAACGAACTCGCCCTTCAGGCGCGAACCGAAGATGATGAGCGACCCGCTGCGGAGACTGAGAAGGCCCCTGTTGCGGTACTGTCTGCAGTTAGAATACTTGAATGTCGAACCGAAAACACAGGGATCTGTGTTTGTGCAGCATCCCCACGCACGACACTTCAACGGGTAGGTGACGGGGTTTTTGACCTCATGGAGGAACCGCGCCGAAAAGTCGTCATGTGCCCCATCCAGCGCAATCGCGGATGTTGCCGCTTCCCATTCCGTCCAAAAAACAAGCTTGCCGTGCTTCACCTTGCCAGCGGCATCGACATACGCCCCATCATGCCCGACAAGACGGCGAAAATGCCTTCCACTGGTATTCCATCGCACATCAACGTGCCTGGTCGCCGTCGCCCCTTCAACATGAAATTCCCCGCCGGGATGCGGAAAATGCACCACCTGCAGATCGTCACTTGCACACATTTTTGTATTCCTTCTCCTTCGCGCCAACCTTGTCAAGGCACGCCGCTCCGACGCGAAAAGAGCGGCGCACCTTTGAAAAGCGGACTTTACTTCCTTCTATTCTTCTTTTGCAGCCCTGCGGGACGCGAGGCGGAAGCCAAGGCTGGGGTTGTGGAAGTAGGAGAAGTCCCCGGTGCGGTCGTCCGCCTCGCAGTCCCGTGCGTCGCTGATCCAGCTGCCGCCGCAATGGACCAGGTCGTAGTCAACGGCGGTGGAGGTCCACTCCCACACATTGCCGTGCATGTCGTAGAGACCAAAGGCATTCGGCTTCTTCTTCCCAACGGGGTGCGTCTTGAGCCCGCTGTTGTCTCCATACCACCCCATCTCGTCAAGCGTTCCCTCGGTGCCGTCCGCGAGCAATCCGTACTTGCCCGTGCCGCCCGCACGGCAGGCGTACTCCCACTCGCCCGCCGTCGGCAATCGGTAAACAACGCCAGACGCCTTCACTTCTGGAAGCGCGTTGAGCTTCTCGATGAATTCCTGGCAGTCATCCCAAGTGACATTCTCCACAGGGAGGTCCGCACCTTCGAATCCAGATGGATTATACTTGTACGGGGGTGCGGACGGGTTCCGGGGGAGGTCCGCACCTTCGAATCCAGATGGATTATACCCCATCACCGCTTCCCACAGCGCCTGCGTCACCTCGTATTTGCAGATGCTGTAATTCTTTCCGGGAATCGGAACCATATTGGTGGGCAGACTGGATAGCGCCTCTTGTCTCGCAGCCTCGGCCTCTCGTTTTGCCGCCGCGGCTTGTGCAGCACTGACGGACGCGAGGCGGAAGCCGAAGTTGTTGCGGCGGATGCCGAGGTAGCTCCCGTCGCGGTTGCCCGCCTCGCAGTACCCGGCGCCGTCGCCCCAGCTGCCGCCGCAATCGACCCGGTCGTAGCCAACGGCGGCGGTGGAGGTCCACTCCCTCACGTTGCCGTGCATGTCGTATAGACCAAAGGCGTTGGGCTTCTTCTGCCCGACGGGGTGCGTCTTGCCCCCGCTGTTGCCGTCATACCATCCCATCTCGTCGAGAGTTCCCTCCTTGCCATTTGCAAGCAATCCGTACTTGCCCGTGCTTCCCGCACGGCAGGCGTACCCCCACTCGTACTTCGTCGGCAATCGGTACACAACGCCAGACGCCTTCACTTCTGGAAGCGCGTTGAGCTTCTCGATGAATTCCTGGCAGTCATCCCAAGAAACGTTCTCCACGGGACGGTCCGCACCTTTGAACTCCGACGGATTGCCCCCCATCACCGCTTCCCACAGCGCCTGTGTCACCTCGTACTTGCAGATGCTGTAGTCCTTCCCGGAAATCGGAACCATATTGGTGGGCAGATTTGGAACCGCTTGCCGAACGGCCTCTTGTTTTGCCGCCTCGGCTTGTGCAACACTGACGGATGCGAGGCGGAAGCCGAGGTTGTAGTTGCGGGAGTCGGAGAGGGACCTGTTGCGGTAGTCCGCCTCGCAGCTCCCGGTGCCGTCGTTCCAGCTGCCGCCGCAATTGACCCGGTCGCCGCCATCGGCGGTCGAGGTCCACTCCCACACGTTGCCGTGCATGTCGTAGAGACCGAAGGCATTCGCCTTCTTCTGCCCGACGGGATGCGTCTCGCCGCCGCTGTTGTCTTCATACCACCCCATCTCGTCAAGCGTTCCCTCGGTGCCGTCCGCGAGCAATCCGTACTTGCCCGTGCCGCCCGCAAGGCAGGCGTAATCCCACTCATTCGCCGTCGGCAATCGGTACACAACGCCAGACGCCTTCACTTCTGGAAGCGCGTTGAGCTTCTCGATGAATTCCTGGCAATCATCCCAAGAAACCTGCTCCACAGGGAGGTCCGCACCTTCGAATCTAGATGGATTGCCCCCCATCACGGCTTCCCACAGTGCCTGTGTCACCTCGTACTTACAGATGCCGTAGTCCTTCCCGGGAACCGGAACCATATCGGTGGGCAGACTGGATAGCGCCTCTTGTCTCGCAGCCTCTGCCGCCGCGGCCTCTCGTTCTGCCGCCGCGGCTTGTGCAGCACTGACGGAGGCGAGGCGGAAGCCGAGGCTGGGGTCGCGGTAGTAGGGAGAGGGGGTGACCCCAGCGCGGTAGTCCGCCTCGCACCACACGGCGCCGTAGTCCCAGCCGCCGCCGCAAAAGTCCCGGATGTCGCCATCGGCGGTGGAGGTCCACTCCAGCACATTGCCATGCATGTCGTAGAGACCGAAGGCGTTGGGCTTCTTCTGCCCGACGGGGTGCGTCTCGTGGCCGCTGTTGCCAAGATACCACCCCATCTCGTCAAGCGTTCCCTCGGTACCGTCCGCGAGCAATCCGTACTTGCCCGGGCTGCCCGCTCGGCAGGCGTACTCCCACTCGTCCGCCGTCGGCAAGCGGTAAACAACGCCAGACGCCTTCACTTCTGGAAGCGCGTTGAGGTTCTCGATGAATTCCTGGCAGTCGTTCCAAGACACGCGCTCCACAGGGAAGTCCGCACCTTCGAATCTAGATGGATTGCCCCCCATCACGGCTTCCCACAGCGCCTGCGTCACCTCGTATTTGCAAATGCTGTAATTCTTTCCGGGAATCGGAACCATATTGGTGGGCAGCCTTGGAATCGCCTGCCGAACGGCCGCCTCGGCTTGTGTAGCTTCGGGATTTTCCGTCTCAGCTTGTGCGGCCCTGCCTAAAGCGAGGCGGAAGCCAAGGCCGTAGTAGCGGTCGTCGAGGTTGATCCCGCCGCAGCGGTCGGACTCGCAGCACCCGGCGTTGCTGCCCCAGCCGCCGCCGCAATTGACCCGGAGGACGCCAACGGCGGTGGAGGTCCACTCACACACGTTGCCGTGCATGTCGTAGAGACCAAAGGCATTCGCCTTCTTCTGCCCGACGGGATGCGTCTTGTTCCCGCTATTGTCTTTATACCACCCCATCTCGTCAAGCGTTCCCTCGGTGCCGTCCGCGAGCAATCCGTACTTGCCCGTGCCGCCCGCACGGCAGGCGTACTCCCACTCATCCGCCGTCGGCAAACGGTACACAACGCCCGACTTCGCGACTTCAGGCCTCGCGTTAAGCTTCTTCAGGAACTCCTGGCAGTCATCCCAAGACACGTTATCCACAGGATGGTCCGCATCTTTGAATTCAGACGGATTCTCCCCCATCACGGCTTCCCACAGCGCCTGCGTCACCTCGTACTTGCAAACGCTGTAGTCCTTCCCGGGAATCGGAACCATTGTCTTCGAAAGGTTCTTAATCGGATTTGAAAGAAATTCCTCAAGGCTGACCGTTTTGCTGGAATCGCCGCTTCCCGAGCATCCGGTGCCGCCAATTATCACCGCCGCGGCAATCAGCGTCGCCGCGAGTGAATTGAGTACTGTTCTCCTGTTCATAGTTGCTTTCTCCTTTTGCTTGCAGGTAAAGACGCTACCTGCTGGGCCAGTCAAAGTGGACGCCAAGGACAAACCCATTGGCAAGAACCTGACGCCTGAGTTCCTCCCAGACGGCGCGGATGACTGAAGCATTCTGGGAGATGGTCTTGAAGTTCCGGTAACATGTGGCGTTGAACAACTTGTCCTCCGACATGCTGAGCTTTTCGTTCAACGCCTCCAAATCGATCTCGCATCTCCGCCCGTAGTCCGCAGTGGACCTAAGTTTGGCAGGTGCGAAAGAAAACATGCCGTCAACAGGGGAGCGGATCGTTGCCCCGCGGTAAAAGGAAAACACCCTGTCCTCATTTTGCAAGGGCAAGAGCGTCAGACGCCTGTACTCCTCCGACACTTCCGGAACCCCGGCGGCAAGGCGGTGCGGATTGAAAGACACGCCTTCGCCTGCGACAACAAAAACGGTGTCGAGGTAGGATGCCGACTCCGAAAAGGAACCGAAAACAATCAACGACCCAACGTCCAAATTTCTCAATATCCCGCCATTTGACTGTCGGCAATTTGAGTATTTGAATGACGACCCGAAAACGCAGGGATCCGTGTTCATCAACAGCGCATTGGAGTCACCGGCCGTCGCCCGAATCGGATTGACGACCTTATGCTCCCAACGGGCATCAGCAGCAGACTTTCTGTCGGATTTGGGAATCGCAACGGCTTCCGTCTCCGCCTCCCATTCCGTCCAAAAGGCGAGCATCCCCAGTTTTTGCGCTGTTCCCAAATCGGTAACATACGCCCCATTGCCGACAACCAAGCGGCGGCAATGCATTCCGCACAAGTTGCCTTCTCCGCACACATTCGCCTCTCGCCACCCGACAAGGAAAGTTTCGCTTCCCGAATCAAGTCTGGGGCAGGCATGCAGACTTACCCTGAACTCCGTCTTCCTGTGATGAAATTGAATGAGGTACTTCATCTCTCTCCTTTTTCCGCGCCTACCTTGTCGAGGCCCGCCGCTCCGGCGCGAAAAAAAGAGTGGCGTGCCTTCAATTCATGTCTTATCCAAGGCACGGCCAAGCGCCTAAATCGAAACATAATCATGAAAGCACGCCACGTGACTGCATCACGTGACGCAACTTTCGTATCTTGCTTCGATTTTGAAATTGGCCGTTTCAGATAAGGCAAAATACGCAGCTGCGTACGTCCCCCGGCTTTGGCCGGGGATTTCACCGGGGCGTTGTGATCTACATCTTCCCCCGGTGTCTGTAGGCGGGGTCGAGACCCGCCATTGCAAAAGAACTCCGTGCCCGCAAAAAGCAGACACAATAAAATCATACGGGAAAAAAGAAGGGAAGTCAAGATTGTTGCGGATTTTATGCCGCATTCCAAAGTCGAGCGTCAGCGAGACTCAGCCGTGCAATCCGCGGTTATCTTCCACCACGGATAACGCGGATCGGCTGCGCTCACGCTTGCCGCTTTCCAAAGTCGAGCGTCAGCGAGACTCATCCGTGCAATCCGTGGTTATCTTCCACCACGGATAACGCGGATCGGCTGTGCTCACGCTTGCCGCATTCCAATGTCGAGCGTCAGCGAGACTCATCCGTGCAATCCGTGGTTATCTTCCACCACGGATAACGCGGATTGGCTGCGCTCACGCTTGCCCCATTCCCAAGGCGAGCGTCAGCGAGACTCATCCGTGCAATCCGTGGTTATCTTCCACCACGGATAACGCGGATTGGCTGTGCTCACGCTGACGCATAAAGGGACAGTCCCTTAATTCATTACCTTCAAAATGCTTGCGTGCATAATAATGAATCGATATTGACTTTTCGTTTGCAGCGTTCAGCGATCGAACTCACTCGGCGGGAGGCGGGGTGAATTCCGCAAGGCGGGTGCGGGCGGCGGCCGAAAAAGGAACAACCTGCGCCTCACGCGGCGAACAATCCCGATATTCGCCGAACATTTGCGGCGAATACTTGATTTAATCGCCGTTTGTATGATACACTACTCCAATGTATCTGCACGAAAAAGAAAACTGGACGGACTTCAAAATCGATTACGAGCGAATCTGTCCTTTGTTGGCGGCGGTTCGCCATCACCAGGGACGGGTTTTGTCTCTCTTTGCAACCTCCGAGACGGTGGCGTCGAACAGGGCGTCCGTGGAGGCATTTGCCGAAGATGTCTCCAAATCCGCGGAGATTGAAGGCGAAGTGTTTGATCCTGAACATGTCCGGTCTTCTCTTTGCCGCAGACTCGGGCTTGATTTCCCGGACAACGGCAAGGCCATTCCCCGTCAGGTTGACGGCGCGGTTTCAGTGGTTCTCGACACCGTCCTGAATGCCGAGGCCGAGTTGACGGAGGAGCACCTGTTCGGATGGCATGCGTCGTTGTTCCCGACGGGGTACAGTGGTCTTTTCAAAATCGCGACAGGAAGGTATCGCGAGGATGAAATGCAGGTGGTATCCGGTGGATTCGGGCGCGAAAAGGTGCATTACCGTGCGCCATCCCCCGCTCTTGTGCCCGGGCTAATGCGTGATTTCCTTGCATGGTACAATGCCGCGGACGGGATGGATCCGTATGTGAAGGCGGCCATGGCTCACGTGTGGTTTGTGATGATTCACCCATTCGACGACGGCAATGGCCGGCTTTCGCGGGCAATTTCCGATAAGCTGATTGCGCGCAGCGATGGTCCCGGCGTCAAATTTTACAGTGTCTCGAACGCGATCATGCAGGAGCGGAAGCGCTATTATTCCCTGCTTGAATCCCTCGGCCATTCCGATGGCGATATCACGGAGTGGGTCGAATGGTTTGTCGGCCGCATCGAAGCGGGACTCAAGACCGCGGAATGCGCACTTGAAGCGACATTGCGGAAAACCCGTTTTTGGAACCGGTATGCCGACGCGAATTTCAACGAACGGCAGCGTAAGATCGTGAATATGCTCTTTGAGGGTTTTGACGGGAAACTGACATCGGGAAAATGGGCGAAGATCTGCAAGGTCTCTTCCGATACCGCGCTAAGCGACATCAGGAACCTGCTTGATCGCGGAATCCTCGTCAAGGCTGCCGCCGGTGGACGGAGCACGAATTACGAGCTAAAGATGGACTAAGGGACGATTTGCGCGTCGGGAAGTTTTCCGAAGGTCTTCTCGCAGGAGAGGACGGGGATGCCCCTTGAATGCTGTTCGGACAACTCCCCGTTCAGCTACAATTGCATTTTATCATAATTTTGCCACTTTTCAAGAAGAAACGATCGATTTTTGCCACTTTTTCATGGACGATTGTTTGTTTTTGCCACTTTTTCCCATGCCAAGCGAGGGCAAGGACTTGGAGAGTCCAGCCGCGGAAGACGATTTCCCTTGTATCAGGGCCTTATTCAAGGCCTATTACACCGGCGGCTATCATTACCGCGCTACTTCAAAATGAAAACAAGGCCTTTTTTGCCGAATTCAGATTCGAAGCAGCCACAATCCGGCGCGGCGCTCTTTGCGCCAAAACGAAAGACGCGCGGATTCCCGTCAAGGTCAACCGACGCCTCCGCGTAATCAAGCGGATCGCCCTTGTCAATGCAGTTCCTGGCCTGCGACGTCAGATGGTAGTCGCCTTTGGCTGCATTCCTGAAGGCCACGTCCTCGTTGAAGCAGTTGTGATCCTCCGTCCCGCCCGTCACCGTCGCAATGGGCGCGATGCAGTTCCGGGCAACGCCCTTGGTCATGTTGAGATCGGAAATCGCCGCCACCTGCGTGTTCGTATTCCCCGCGACCGTACAGTTGTACATGTTCCCGCCGCAAAGATACACGCCCCCGGCCGCATCCTTTGTCACGTCCTCGCCATGCGAGACATCCTTGGTGGTGGTCCCGCAGACCAGCGAATTGCGCAACGTGCCGCTCGCCAGATAAACCGCGCTGGCGACATTGGAGACCATTGTGCAGTTCTCGGCGATTGCGCCGGCGCCATTGATGTAAAGCGCAGCACCGCCGCAGCCCCCCACATTGCCATACCGCCAGTCCGTGCAGCCGCACCCGCGGATATCGCACCGCCGGACCGTTCCACCGACCATGTAGACGCCCCCGCCCAGAAATCCGTAACGGGCGCTGCGAATGTTCCGGAACTGGCAGTCCGTCACCAGGCCCTTGTCCATATAGATTCCGCCGCCATATCCCGTGCCGCCGCCAATGCTCAACGCACTGTTGCAAAACAGCGAATTGGTAATCGTCCCGCCACTAACGGAAGCGCAAACGCCGATCTTCTTGGTCGCTCCACTTGTCCTCTGCGTGAGATTGCTGAAACATACGTCGTCCACCAGCCCGCCCAGGACATCGGCGCCAACCGGCGCGGAAAAGGCGCCGTCACGTCCGAAGTACGTCAATCCGCGCACGACGGAGCCTTCGCCAACCGTTATGCCGGCAGCAACGACCTTGACGTTGGATGCGTCAAGCCTCGTCAGGTCCCTGCCCGCGCCCAGAAGTTCGCACGGATTCGTCAGACGGATGGGCTGGGTCAGGGCGTAGGTTCCCCTTGCGACATGGACGATGGCCGTCACATCAGCGGCCATCCATACCGTCGCCATGGCGTCGTCCAGGGACCGCGCGGCCTTGGCCTCCGTCTCATAGGGCGGGACATTCCCGCCGTCCGCAGCCACGAACACCTCGGTCGGGCGGACATTGAAGGCCGCCTCCTTGACAACCGGCGTCTGCTCGGCGCCGTTGACCGAAACGATCAGCTTCACATCATACGTACCGCAGGCAAGTCCGGGGAACTCGACGACGGATCCGGTCTCCCCGACCAGCTCCTCCTGCCCCAGGTACCACTTGTACGCAAGCGAAGCGCCGTCGGGTGCGCCGATGACCTGCGCCGTTGCGAACGGCGTCGAGCGGTACGGCCAGTCCTCCTTCGTCACCATGATCGAGCAGACGATTTCACCCGCCTTCAGCTCGAGCTCATAGGCGCCAATGTCATACGCGACACCTTGCGGACGCGCAACGCCCAGAACGTCGACCGGCACGTCATCGAGCGTCGCGCCCTTGTTGACGGCTGGCGAGGACGATTGCAGGCTGAAATCCAGCGCCTCGGGATCTTTCAGCAGCGGGTTGACCCCCAGATTTCCAACGCCAACCGCAGGCAGGACGTTGACGATGTTGGTGTTAAACGTACAACCCGAGGCGACCGTCGCATTGGCAACGCTACCGTTCCCGTAGATGATGTTGTTGACCGCCGTACCGGCCGCCATCTGCAGCCCCGCCCCCTCGCAAGACGACGCATTGCCGTAAATCGTGCAGTTGAGCATCGTACCGTTCTTAATGTAGACGCCCGCCGGCCAGGTCGATTCGTAGTTGCCGGTCTTGTGCCCCGTGATCACCGAGTTCTTCAGCGTACCTCCATTGACATATACGCCACTCAGCCGATTCGAGACGACCATGCAACGGTCGGCAATGACATTGCCATCGAGGTAGAAACCGCAACCGCCCGTGCCATGGACGTCGCTATACTGGCCGCTGCCTGCACCGTTCCCCTTGAAGTAGCAATCGGTGATCGAGCCTCCCTTGGCGTAAATGCCGCCGCCGTGCGAACCGTAATGGCTCATCGTGTTGTCGATGAACTGGCAGCCGACAACTGCGCCCGCCGTCATGTAGACGCCCGCACCATATCCGCCGCCACCGCCATTCGTCATGCGGTTGTTCTGGAACAGGCAGTTGGTGATGGTTCCCGCACCCGTCATCGTCACGCCCACGCCGTAGACATTGCCAACGGCAGTCCAGTTGTTGGACACGACAAGATCCGAGAGTGTTCCACCGGTCATGTTGATCACGCCGGCCTTCCCAATGTCGTATCCGACCGCCGATGACAAGTTGCAGTTGCACACCGTCAGGGATTCGAGACGCGCCTGCGCATCGGTAATCTTGAACACCGACAATGACAGCGCGGTTCCGGAGATGAAGGTCTTGTCCCGCCCTGCGCCACGAACGGTAATTTCCTTGTCGATGACAATCACCGACGTCGGCGTATACGTCCCTGCGGCAAGCTCGATGACATCGCCTTCATTTGCCGCGGCAACCGCCGCCGCCAGATCGCCGCCCGCCGGCAGCGAGACAGTCTCCGCCTCCGCCGGACAGACCAGCAAGGCCACCGCAAACAGCGCGGCGGAAATCGCGGCAGAAAGAACGGACACGTGTGTCTTCTCCATTTTGGCAATCCTTTCGAAAATGTTGATGAATAATATCATTTCAATACTTAGAAGTCAATGTTCACCGTAAGAAACAAGGTTTCACGAAATCGCAAAAAGATATTAATTTGCGCCCGAAACTTAACCATGGTAGAATTAATCCAGCCATGGGCAACGTAAAAACTCCAGAACTGCGTTTCTGCAAAGTCTATTTCAGAGTCTCACCGCCACCGGAAACATGCCCGGAGGATGCCATGCTCGTTTTCATTGCCGGGGGCCTCAAGGAAGGAAACGTCACGCTCGAAGACGGGTCGCCGTTTTTCGAGTTTTCAAAAAACAAAGCCGCCAGCATGCTTTTGCTCACCCCGCCCAAGGCGAGAGTCAGGCTTGTGTTCAGGCAAAATGAAACGGAAGTGGTCTTTTTCCATTTCAGGCATGCCTCCCTCGCATTCGGCGAAGCCTACGGACATGCGTCAATTCCCCTGGCGGAAGGCACGAGGCAATACCTGTCGACCTGGCAGCCCCTCAACGCCGACGAAGTCATGACATTGCGCCCCGTGGTGCAGACCATTTGGGAAAGCACCTACGGCAACGAAGGCGACAGGATCGCCGCGACCTGGGCCTTCCCCTATCTTCTTACAAGGTTGTTTATCACCGGCGCGAAGCACTATTACGGCATTCTCGCCCCCGTCGAACGTCTCCGCGCATACATCGAGGCAGATATCGCACAGCAAAAGAACCTCGCCGAAATGGCAAAGGAGCTGAAGCACTCCGTCACCCACCTGCGCGACGCCTTCAAACGCGAATATGGCATGACTCCGAGGGAATACCGCGAAGAACTTCGTTTCAAACGGGCGATGCACTACATACAGAAAACAAAAGTCCCGTTCCACATCATCGGGATGCGCCTGGGGATGCGCGGGCGGAACTACCTGTCAACATACATCCGCACGAGAACCGGCAAAACCCCAAGGGAGGTAAGGCAGGAAACAGCCAACGGGCAAAAATGAGGGCAAACAGCCCCGCGCAACCTTGTTTTGCGAATGCATTTGGGGACAATGGCCCCTAATCATGTAACCAAAAGAGACGACGGGATGACGAAATCAAAGGCATGCTCGGCCTCAATGCGCATGTCAAGTTCGCCATCGTAAACCAGCACCGTCCGCACGGAGAGCGCCGGACGGACTTTCAGCCGACGAACCTTCTCCTGCACTTCATCGACAATCGCATAAGGGATTTTTCGGCAACGCTTCACCTCGACGACAATGGCCGTGCGCTTCGTCTGAATCAGAAGATCGATCTGGAAGCCCTCCCCCTTCTTGCCCCGGCGAATGTACGGGGCTGCCGATTCGACAAGCGTACGGTCGAGTCCCAGATGCGGCAAAAGCTCGGCAACATGTCCGACGACGAGATTCTCGAACTGGAGCCCCAGAATGCCTTCCCAGTTCGGCAAGAGCGCGTGCGGGTCGAGATGAAAGAGGCCTCGTTCGATGATGGCGCGGTTCGGTTCGATGCATTTCAGGTAAAACCGCGTGTAGCAGTCGCAAATTCGATACCGCTCCTGGCGCAGGGGTTCTCCGGTCTCGGGGTTGAGCCCGCAGTCCTTGCTGACGAAACCGGCATGGCGAAGATCCTGAAGCGTCTGCGTCAGCCGACCGCTGGCCGTGCACTTTTCGGCCGCCGCCAACTCGGTCACGGACAGCGGACGCTCCGCAAGATGTTGCAGGGCCTTCCGACGAGTGGCCGCGTGTCGTCCGAAGACACTCGCGAAAGTCTCCTCGAATTCGCGGAAGAGCAAGCCGTTCGGCTGAAGGCACATCCGCCGCACGTTTTCCTCCAACGTCTCGGCGGGACGTAGTTCAAGCAGGTATTTCGGCACACCTCCGGTGATCGACAGAAAGTCTATCCGCTCCCTGGCCGACAATCGCCGACCTGTCGCGCCCCAAAGCTCGATGCACTTGTCAAACGGCAGCTCGCCGACTTCCAGATCAAGGGAATTGCGGCCGACAAAACCCGTGCTGTTGAGGATGTTCTCGGCAATCCAGGACGAGACCGAACCGCAGAGAACGACAATCAGCCGGTCGTGTTTGCTGAAGAGACGATCCCATGCGACCTTCAGATATCCTGCGAAATCCGGATTGTATGCTCCCATCCAGGATATCTCATCCAGCAAAAGCACCGTTCGTCCGTCCTCCGGAATCGCCTCGTCCAAGGCCTGAAACGCCACCGCCCATGTTGCCGCACGGATCCGTCGTCCGAGGAGCGACGAAACCGTCTCGCAAAAATGCGCCCGCTGCCGCCTGTCAGAAAGACCTTTGCGCGGAGCCAGTCCTTCAAGAACAATCAACCTGTCGGCCGTCCGTTTGGCGAACTCCTCAATCAGCGAGCTCTTGCCGATGCGACGCCGCCCCCGGCATGACACAAGTGATGCCGTTGACTTGTCCCAAAGCGACGATAGTAGCTCAAGTTCTCTCTCTCTGCCGACAAACATACGTCCCTCCCCTACTGTACGGAGCATATTTTACGATAATCTGAACACAAAGTCAATGCCGAAAGCGTACTTTATGTACAACTAATCCTCGTTTTGTGATTTAGCTGTACAAAAACTACCGACAAAACACGAACTCTCTCCCGTGAAAGACCAACTGACCCTCTTTCGCCCGGCAATCTGGATGAACAAGTCCCTAAATTGCATGGTTACGGTTTTCGAGCCTCGGCAGAGCGAATTGACTAAGGGACGATTTGCGCGTCGGGAAGTTTTCTAAAGGTCTTCTCGCAGGAGAGGACGGGTATGCCCCTTGAATGCTGTTCGCCGTGTATCAGCCGATCCACGAATCCCGGATTTGCCCGGTCAAGATTTTCAAGCGCGAGCGTTGCCACGGCTTCGGGCGTAAACTCAAAGCCCTTTTCCTGCGAAAGCCGTCTCAAGGCCTCAAGGACGATTTTCTTGTCAACGCGGTAATGATAGCAGACGGCGTAGTAGGCCTCGGCAAGCACGAGATTGGAAATGACGAAAACATGGCCCTCCGTGCGCATGGCATCCAACTTCAGGATCACATCCGTGGCCAGAGGTTCGGGATCCTTGACCAATACGCGCACGAGAACCGACGTGTCCAAGGCGTATTTCATGCCCGCTCTCTCGCAATGCCGCGACCGATTGAGTCGCGGATGGATTCCATGTCGCATTTCCGGCTTTGATCGGACGCCGCGTGTTTCGCGCAAAGCCCCGCCCAACTCGGCATGGAGCTGTCCTTTGGCTTTGCGCGACACTGCGGTGCGCGGGCCGCCAGCCAGTCGGTGTACAGGGTAATTGTCACGGCCCGCAGGGTAACCCCGCTCATCGCGCTTTTGGCCCGTACTTCACGATAAAGTTCGTCGGGAATGTCAATCGTTGTTCTCATAGGCGATGAATATACCACACCTTATTGAAATATGCAACAGCATATTTATGCGTTATGCGCGTTTCGCATGGCGCATAAGGGGACAGTCAAAGTTGCGGTGTGAGTTCCGCAAGGCGGGCACGGGCGATCTTGGCGAGGTCGGCGCGGCCGGCCTCGTCGAGCTGGCGGGCGACGTTGTCGAGGAAGACGCAGTAGACGCGGCGTTCGCCGGGTTCCGTGGCGGCGCGTTCCTCATAGTACGACATCAGGGCGGGCAGCAAGTCGAAATCCGGCGCCGTGCCCCATTCGCCTTTCGCGGTGCTTCCGGTGAACTTGCCCGCGCCAACGAGGACGACGAGGTTTTGCTGCACCATCCGGCGCAACGCCTCCTCCTCGAACCCGGCGGGCTTGAGCGCAAGCCCCTTCCACGCCCAGTAGATGGCGTGCGCCTGCGGCAACCGCCAGTCGATCTTGCCGAAACGCGCCTCGACTTCGGCCATGACGGCGCGGTCGAGCGGCGCCGCGACCTTTGCGCCGGAAAGATCCGCCTCGGTTTCGGCGGCGAGGGCGAGCTTGTAGACCAGGTGGGCGGAGTCGTCGCTTGAGCCGATCTTGTTCTGGTAGAGCCAGCCCAGTTCGCGGTAGAGCGACGGCGCCTCGGGATTCGCCGGCAGCGCACGGTCGCGGAGAAGCGACACCCCCGCCCACACCCACTTGAGCTTGGCGCGGGGATCGGGCAGCATGGCGCCGATGTTGTAGGCGAGGTTCCAGGCGCTGAAGGCCCAGGCATCCGCCGACTTCGGATCAAGCGCGTTGATCCAGTCCGAAAGCTGCACGAGCTCGAAGTAGCGTCCCTGCTCCTGGAGGCGCGCGGCGCGCATCCACAACACCTCGGAGATGACGCCGCGGAATCCGCCCAGCCCCACCATGACGTAGCGCACCCACGGCGTGGCATGGCCCGCGGCTTCGTGCGAGGCGGCGCGGGCGCGGAGAAGCGCGTCGCCCAGCGGCGCCATCGCCGCGAGTCCGGCGGCGGCGAGGACGATCGGCAAAAGGAGTTTCCCGCGGCTCATTCGGGCAGCTCCTTCCTGCGCAGGGCAAGCGCCGAGAGAACCATCAGCACGGCGGGGATCGCCAGGCCGTTCCAAATCACGGACGAGGCGATTTCGTCCGCGGGGACGAGTTCGGCGCTGGAGAGGCGCGCGATAGGCTCGGGCTCCAGGGCCGGGGACGAGACCGCCTGGAGGAAGCGCGTGGTGGCGACCGCGATCCGTTCGTTGACAACGCGCATCACCCCGGGGTTCCCCTCGCCGGAAAAATCGAGGACATCGGGGTCGCCGGCTGCATAGTCGGCGGCGAAGACAGAGACGAGGAGGCTCGCCGCGCAGAAGACGGCGACAGGCAACGAAAAGAACGCCCCCAGCGAAAGGCCCAGCGCCACGACGAGCGCGAGGACGGGGAGCATGACGAGATAGGCGCGCAGCATGTTTTCCCCGAGCGGACAGACGGGCCGGAGAAGGAAGAGGTCCTGTCGCGGACGCAGCATGAGCGGCCCGGACTTTTCAGATCCCGAATGGCGAATGCCGAGTTCAAGCATGCGGGCGCCGTTGAAATTCCCGGCGGGGAAGAAGAGTCGCTTTTCGCTGCCGCCGAAGTCGGAGAGCTCGAAGACAAGCGGGGGCGTCCCTTCGGGGGCGTCCGTGTCGCGCAAGTAGCACGAGGCCTGCGCCGGGGCCGAAAACGAGTCGTCACGGATGTTGAAGAGCAAGCCGACGGGCTGCGCCGCGTCAAGGGCGCAGCCAAGGGCAAAGCGCCAGACCCAGCTTTTGCCAGGTTCAAGCGAAATCGTCGCGAAAGGCACCTGGTCCAGGGCCTGGCGACGCAAATCGCGGAGCGTGGCGGCATCGGTCCCCTGCTTCGCCGCCTCCGCGAGAATCCGGTCAACCTGTTCCCTGACGGACGGCAGTTCGGGCGGGATTTTCTCGCAGGCTTTCGCGAAGTCCGCCACGCCGCGCACGCGGGGCCAGACGCCGGCGACGGCCAGGGCGAGGAGCAGTCCGAAGACAGCGACAAGGCCGATCCACTTGCCAAGCCAGAACTGCCACATGGCGACGGGCTTCACACGCGCCAGCTGGAGGGTGCGCGCACGGGATTCGGAGGAAATCGCCGCCGAGGAGGCGCAAAGGGCGGCAACGGAGAGCAGCGCGAAGGAAAGCCCAAGCGTGTAGTAGAGGATGGTGTGCGCAAGCCCCGCCTCGGTGCCGTCGCCTTTCATCGCCTCGGGAAAGCCGACGACGACAAGCGCCAGGAGGACCGCGACGGCAACGGCCATGCGGGAGCGGATTGCCTCGCGGAAGGTCAGCGCGGTGATGGAGAGGATTTTTCGCATTGCGGGAATTCGACCGCCACGGTTAGCCCTGCCGGTCGCGGGGTTCAAGCAGGAATGGCGCAAGCGGAGGGGTTTTCTCGCCCTTGACCACGTCGAGGAAGAAGGACTCCAGGCGGACGGCCCCACGCGCCGCGCCGCGACCAGGCAGCAGCTCCCCGATGCCGCCGTCGGCGCGTTTTTCGCCGCCGCACAGGATTGCCACATGCGTGGCGACATCCTCGACGTCCGCCAGGAGATGCGAGGTCATGAAGACCGTCTTGCCGGCCTTGGCGAGCTCGCCGATCCATTCCTTGACCGAGTTCGAACCGACGGGGTCGAGCCCGGATGTCGGCTCGTCAAGGATGATGAGGTCGGGATTGTTGATGAGCGCCTGGGCGACGCCGACGCGGCGGGCCATGCCCTTCGAGAAGCCGCCGATCTCCCGGTCGGCGGCCTTGGCAAGGCCGACCATCTCAAGGAGTTCGCCGATGCGGCGCCGCGCCGTGGCGTCGTCGAGGCCGAAGATTCCGGCGTAGTAGCGCAGGGTCTCGCGCGGCGTAAGGAAACGGTGGAGGTTCGTGAGTTCAGGCAGGTAGCCGAGACGGCGCTTGACGTCCGTCGACGACGGGTCGCGTCCGAAGACCTTGACCGAACCGGAGGTGGGCGTGACGAGCCCGAGGACAAGCTTGATCGTGGTGCTCTTGCCGGAGCCGTTGGGGCCGAGCAGACCGAAGACGTCGCCCCTGCCGACGGAAAGGTCGAGGCCCTTGAGCGCCTCGACGGTCGGGCGTCGCCAGAAGTCGAGGTAGGTCTTGCCCAGGCCTTTGATTTCAATCGCGGGGCCGTCTTGTCCTTGGAAACCGCCGGGCATCAGGCGAGCCTCTGCGCATCTTTGGCCGCGCCCGCCGCGCCAAACGGAATTTCACCGGGCTCGAAGCCGCTTGTCTTGCAATCGCGCCAGCTGACCTCGCCGCACCCATCGTAGATCTTCACATTTGGCGCGGTCTTGGTGAAGGACGAGTGGGCGACGGTGAGATTGCCGCATTCGTGGGCGATGCACGTGATGCCGTCGAGCTTGAAGACGGGGTTGCTGAAATAGGAGCAGCCGTCGAGGCGCGTCTCGGCCGCGATGAGGAAGCCGGTCTTCCCGGTGTCGGCATAGCAGTCGCGCAGGATGTTGCCGCCCACGCGGATCTCGAAGTTGACGGAGTCCTTGAGCATTTCCGGCGGTTCGCCGGCTTTCGCGGGCGGAATGGGGCCGCCCCACACGTGGCAGCGCGTCAGGCGGTTCGCCCAGCCATGTTCGAGGAGCTGGAAGCCGACCGTGTAGTCGACGACGACGATGTCGGTGTAGTGGCTGTCGCCGCCGAGGATGCACATGGCGATATTGCCGGCGAGCCCCGGAAGGACGGTCTTGCAGTAGATGTTGTTGGCGATCATCTCGTAGCCGTAGCGCCCGCCGTCGTCGATTTTCACGCCGTACTTCCGGCCGTTGAGAATCGTCATGTCGGCAAAGGTGAAGTGGTGGTAGGCGCAGATGACGAGGCACGAGGCAAGGCCGTTGCCGTCGATCTGCCCGCCGCGCAGGAAGAGGTTGTAGTCCTCTGGCATGCCCGGTGCGCGCAGGGTCTTGTCCCACTGCCGGCGGTTGTCGACGGTGAGGACGAAGTCCATTTCCTTCACGGCGCGGAGAATCGCCGACTTGTGCAGCAGCAGCGAGCAGAGGTTGTCGACGACAACCGGCGACGCGATCTCGTAGACGCCGGCCGGCACGTAAAGCACGCCGGACGGGCATTTCGCAACGGCGCGAGCAAGACGCGGGGAATCGTCCGTTTCGCCATCGAGGCGGGGGAAGTCAGACAATGAGAGGTCAGCACCTACAAGCATAATGGCAACTCTTTTCCAACAGGCGGAGCAACGTAAGGGAAACGCGCACCCCTTGGTGCGCCGACAAAACGTGTATTATGCCAAATCGGCACGACATGGTCAAGATTGGCGCGGCGTTTCCAAGGTATGGAACCGCGGGGCGATTTTATTTACGATGAAGAGTAATCGCCGAAAAGTGAGGGGGCGGGATTGAAGTTCGGGAACGCCGGGTCTCCGAGTTCAACGTCTACCGCCACACAAGCGAAAAACCGTTGTCGGCGGGGACGAGCGTCGCGGACAACTTGACAGACGCCGGATTCCTAAGGAACGGGAGGCTCTGTTCGGCTACCGCGCGCGGAAGCCGCGTGAAGCCGAAGACTGCGCCGGGCTTGTCGGCGCCGGCGCATTCGACGGCAAGTTCGCGTGAAATTGCACCGGAGAGTTCAAAACCGTTTGCCGTGGCCGCGCACACCTTGTCGAGACAATCGCCCGAAACCGCCGCCGTGCCGCCGTCCGCGACGAAGAGCGTCCGCGACGAAGGGGCGAAGGCGATGTCCGCGAATTCGATGCGCGTCCCCGACGCGACTGTCGGCCTGACGTCTTCCGCCCACCCGATCGACGCCCCCGCCGCAGCCGTCACCCTGCAGCTATGCGGAAATGAGGCCTGGTCAAGGACGACGTCGCGGACAATCCGCACTTCGTCTCCGTCGGCCGCGACGGCAAGGTAGTCGCCGACACTCCGGTACTGCGCAGTCCCCACGCGCACGGCGTAGATGTAGAAGCCGGAGTTGCACCCGTTGCGGCGTATGCCGCCGTTCCTGTTGGCCGTCGTGATCTTGCCGCCCTTGGCATCCCAGTACACCAGCGATGTCGAGCCACCGCCATCGAGGTTCATGGCGTCCCACGCCCCCGCCGCCCGCTGCATGAAGGCGAGCTCGGTGAAAGTAGGGCCGGCGGACCAGGTGTTTTTCTGGCGTCCGTCGGCCGTGACGAGATAGAGCGTCTTGCGGTCCCGCGAAAGCCCGATTGAATTGCGCTGCGCCTGCGAACCATCGCCGTTGGGCACGACCTCGCCATCGCGGACAAGCCGGTAGACGAATGACCGGAGCGAATGCCAGACAATATCCCTGTTCGTGTCGTCGATTGCCTGGACGAAGTCCGCCGTGCCGTCCTTGAAGAAGACGAAGATGCCGTTGTCAACCGTCGCGGTGCCGGAGGCCGAAATCTGGATGCCGTCGCTGTAGAGCGGGTTGTTTGGGTTGCCATAGACGGACTTCATGTCATTTTCCGTCGACCAGGGTCCCCACGCCTCGCTGTTGAAGGCGAGGAAAAGCTCGCGGTTGAGCCCGCCGTCGGCTGCGGCGCCGCGCTGCCTCGCCATGAAGTCCGTGGTCCGCTCGCGGAGCGTGTAGGCCTTGGCAGGAGTGTCGACGTCCGTCATCGGCTGCCCCCAGATGTTGCAGCGCCCCGGCCCCGCCATCATAAGGCCAGGCGTCGTGAGGTCGACGCGGACGAACCACCATTTGTTGAGGTTGCCGACGGGCGCGGCGCTGTTCGTCGTGGTTTCGTAGACGAGCATCTTCGTTCCGGGGCCGATCTCCTCGGCGTCAGGCGAGTCCCAGTCGATGAAACCCGGGAAGGGCTTGTATTCGCGGGTGAGTGCCTCGCAGTTGCGCGGGACGTCCCAGAACTTGGCTATTCCGCCCGAGCCCTCGGGCGGCGGTGCCGCGAAAAGGACGGACGGCACCAACGGCGCGGCAAGCAAAATCGCGGCGCAGAGGCCGCTTGCCCGTGCAAACCCCGTTGCGAATCCCAATGTGCGGAAACCCGGATATGTCATGTCTGTTCTCCTTTTTTGCGCGGCGGACAACCGCCGCATTTTCCTTACTTTCGCAAAACCGATATCACGCGGGCGAGTTCGTTGCTAAAGGCCGACGCCAGCCATTCGGCGTTGTAGGCCGCGCTTGGATGCCCGTAGGCTGAGGCCGTGGCGGAAAAATCTCGCGTGTATTTCGACGCGAATGCCGCGCCGAACTTATCCCTGTTGATTTGCTCGAATCCATAGGCGCCGGCATTGGGGAAGTCATAGCCCTGGGCGTTCTGCCCGGCGTACCAGTCGACAAAACGGACGTCGGGGTTGCGTGCGGCGATCTCCTTCATCACCGCGTAAACCTGCTCGATTTTCCCCTGGTTCACGCCGTAGTAGTAGAGTCCCGTGATCATCACGATCTTCGCGACGGGCGCCTTTTCACGGACAACCTTCAAGGATTCGTTCACAAAGGCGGCAACGGACTCTTTTTCCGCAAGAGAATCGGTCGCCTCGCCTATGGGGCATTGTCCGCGCTGGTACCATTTCCAGTCGTTAACCGAACCGAAAAGCGTGACGATATCGGCATCCGGCGGAATCGCCTCCAAACGCTGGTGGAAGCAGACGCCATCGCCATGGAGCGCCCAGTTCCCGGACGACCCCTTGCCCGTGACCATCGTGCGGATGCCCGTGGATGCATGCAGGATGTCGTAGTACTTGCCTCCGACCGGGTTGAGCGTCGGATCGGAAAGCGAATCGCCGCAAACCACCCAGAGATAGGGCGACCAGTCCCCGGCCGCGGCATTTGGACCTGGCTGTGTCTCCGCCTGGAACACCGCTGCGCCGCTGTCGATGGAAAGCTTGTCCCCCGCCTTCAGAGACACCTTGGCGACGGAACTGCCGTCCGCCACGTGTGAGACATGCAAGGTCTTGCCTTCAACGGGGGCTATGGCAAGCGTCTGGACAAATTCTCCACCCTTTTTGGGATGCGCAACGGCTTCGCCATTTTGCCCGGGGACAAGGTCGCGGCCGCCGAAAAGCACCACGCATTTGCCAAGCGACGGGTCGGTAAAGACACCGGACGCCGCCATCGCGGAAAGGTTGATGGCGTAGGCGCGGTCAATGAAGCCGCTACCGCCGTTTGCGTCAAATTTCCACCAGCTGCCATATTGGTTTGTCGGCGTAATCCTCAGGTAAAGCCAGCCGGAACCCGTCAGCGGGTAGGACGGACAATCCGGCGCGATGAATGTGGCGACAGCGGGGGTTAGCGTGGCCCCTCCTTCAAGGTGGTAGCGAAGCGCGAGAAAGTAGGTGTTTTTAGCGGTAAAGCCACCGCCCGGTTGCGACGCCATGTAAAAATTGGAATTGCCGTTAAATGGAGTTCCCGTGGTCTTGGCAAGGTCAAGCCGTCCATCCGTCCAGTTGCCGCCGGCGAAATTGAAGGCATTCTCAAAGGCCGGGCCATCGCATGGTGGCACCCAGTGCAACTCCACTTCCTGCGGGGAAAAATCAGCGGGCAATTCAAGCGGCCTGCCCTCACGCACGGCCAGCGCATGGCGGATAGTCGCAGCATCAGATACCTGGGTGGCGAAAACAGCAAACAGAACCGTTGTCCAAAAACCGAGATTACCGTATCTCATAATTAATCAGTCTCCTTTGAGTGTGTGGATTTTTCCTCACGTACCGGCCACGGCGGATTCCGTCAACACGGACGGTGCGCGTTATGCAGGGGCCGTCTCCGCCACGGACTTCACGGACCATCCGGAGGGGGCGAACTCCGGGGCGAGCCTCAAGTCGAGCTGCGCAATCACATCCGTCTGGAATCGCCCGCAACACCTGAA
>JAZQOA010000149.1:0-2482 GCA_045627605.1 Kiritimatiellia bacterium
TGCAAAACGTTGTACACCAACTAAACCGAGTCGGGGCAGTCCCCTGTCCGCCTCACGTCACCATTCTAAAAGCATACGCATTCGCATGACGCCCCTGCGCACGTTTAGCAACTCGCCAGTGTCTGCCGCAGTTCGGCCAGAGCAACCTTGGCCTCGGGCGAGAACCCCCCCTGTCTAATCCGTTTGTGTTACAATCCCTCCCCGTTCCTACCCGGTGTGTGCCGGGATAGCGGAGATTCAAAATCGAAGCGAAAAGAATGCCCAGGAAGCGATGGCCATCGCCCCTGGGCCATGGCGGTTAGCTCGTTGCCCCCCAGATGCACGTACATCGCGGGGGAGTCAGAGCACCGCCATTCGTCATGAGCCAATGCTGCATGGTTGAAAGAGCACCCGGGATACAAGTCCCTATAGCTCGAAGACAAGGAAAGTATATCATGAATCCGGCCAGAGTGCACATCGGGGTCGACGTCGGCAAAGAATGGCTCGACGTCTGCTATCCCGACGGTTACAAGGAAAAAATCAAGAACATCAAGTCCTGCAGGACAAAACTCATCAAGCGCGCTGCAAAGCTTGGCGCGATAATCAGCTTCGAGGCTACGGGCCCATACGAGGAGCAGCTTGCCGAAGAATGCCTTGCGAGGGGAGTCAAGGCCGTGCGCCTGGACGCTTGGGGGACGCGGTGCTACGCGAAGTCCCAGGGGTTGCTCGAAAAAACGGACGAGATCGACTGCGAGATAATCCGCGACTACGCGATGTCGCTCAAGGACAAGAAGCTCCACTACATCAAGGAGCGTTCCGAGGGCTATAAAAAGCTGAGGAAGGCGATGTCCATGCGCAAGAACCTGATGAAGGCGGCAGCCATCATCTACAACCAGTTCGAGAACAATCCAGACGCCGAAATGCGCGGATGCCTCAACCGAACGCTTGCCAAGCTCGACAAGCAGATCGAGAAGCTCGAAGCCGAATGCAACGCGGCAATCATGAGCGACGATCGCATGGGCAACTTGTTTGTCAGGTTCCAGGAAGTCAAGGGCGTCGGGCCTTGTACGTCTCGCGCCGTGCTGGCGTACTGCCCCGACATCGGCGAGTTCAACGAGAAGAGCATCGCGAAGCTGTGCGGAGACGCCCCGCTGGAACACAAGAGCTGCACGATAGTGAAGAAGGCGAAGCCACAGCGCGGCAGGACGGATCTCAACAAGGCGCTCTACATGGCGGCAGTGTCCGCCAGCAAGAGCAACCACGTCCTTCGCGTGATCTACCAGCGGCTGGTCGCCAACGGCAAACCGAGGAAGGTCGCGCTCACGGCCATTGCTCGTCACATCGCCATCGTGCTGAACTACATCGCCAAGTACCCCGACTTCAAGCCGGCCCAGGATCCGAAGGACGTCGCCAGCGCGGCGCTTCCCGAGCGCGGTCGCGGACGGCCTCGTAAGACGGCGTAAGCGTTCTCGGCAGAAACGCACCCTGTCGACACCGTGTTTCCACGGTGACGTCATGTCATACTCTCGACAGGTCTTTCGCATGTTTGCAGCTTCAAGCGGTTCTATTGGATTTTGCGGCGGTTTCCTCTTTCCTTCTCCCTTCCCCCCGCACCCCTATCTCTTTTGCTATCTTCTTCCTGCGCTGACGCGCAGTGGAAATTCAAAATTTATGGTTGACTCCCCCTGTCTGTCCTCTGTCGCCCCGGTCGCAAATTTCTTTGCGAGAGCGTCGTCAACGGCCTCTGAATTTTGGTATAATATCTCCTTTAAGAAAGAAGGTGCTTCAATGAGCAAACCACTTGTGATTATGCCGTGCCTCGACATGCGCGCCGGTCGCGTCGTGAAGGGCGTCAATTTCGTTGACATCAAGGATGCGGGCGATCCCGTCGAATGCTGCAAGGCGTACTGCGCCGCGGGAGCGGACGAACTCGCCATGCTGGACATCACCGCGACCGTCGAAGGCCGCAAGACCCTGGTCGAGGTGACGCGCAAGGCCGCCGAGGCCGTGACCGTGCCGTTCACGATGGGCGGGGGCATTTCGTCCGTCGCGGCGGCCGCGGAGGTGCTGGCGGCGGGGGCGGACAAGTTCTCGACCTCTTCGGCCGTCTTCCGCAGCCCGAAGATGATCGCCGACATGGTGAAGGAGTTTGGTCCCGACAAGGTGACCGTCGCCATCGACGTCGCCCAGAATTCGACGATGTCCTCGGGCTACGAGGTGTTCATTGACGGCGGACGTACCGCGACCGGGAAGGACGCGATCGAATGGGCGAAGGAGGTGGACGGCTACGGCGTCAAGTGCATCCTGCCGACCTCCAAGTCGACGGACGGCGTGCGCACGGGCTATGACCTGCCGCTCATCGAGAAGATCCGCAAGATCGCGCGCGAAGAGGTCGATGTCGTCGCCTCGGGCGGCGCGGGCACGATGGAGCACCTCGCCCAGGCCGCGGAGGCCGGTGCGACGGTGCTGCTCGCCGCGAGCGTCTTCCACTTCCACGTCATCG
>JAZQOA010000150.1:0-2853 GCA_045627605.1 Kiritimatiellia bacterium
GTGACGCCGCGCACGAGATTGTCATCCGCATTCAGGCGGATGACGTGCGTGCCGTCGTCAACCGCGTCGTCCGAAGCGTCGAGGAAGGTTTTGTCGCGTCCCGCGCCGACCAGCTTCTCGCCTGCGGCAAGCGTAATCGGCTCCGTAAGGAAGTAGGTGCCCGCCGGAATCTTCACCGCCGCCGTCTCGCCAGGATTCGCCGTGAGATACTCGGTCGCCGCCGTGTGCGCAGCATTGACCGTCAGTTCATTGCCAACCTCGAAGACCCGAGTTGCCGTAACGCCCTCCATGTAGTCCACCGCCGGATAGGACGAGCTCGCCTCCAGCTTGCGGTTGAAGTAGCGCTCATGGTCAACGGCGGCGTTCTGCGCGATTTCCGCCGGCGTCAGCTGCCGCGAATAAAGGCGAATCGCGAAAATGTAGCCTATGAATGGACTTCCCTTGTTCGCGCGGTTGCCGATGAAGGTCTCGGTCGTTGGCGTGCCGTAGTAGTCCGCGCCCGACGTCTCCAGCGCCGTGCCGTTCGCGTATGCCGCGACGGACTTGCCGTTCTCGTAGTTGACGGCTACAGTGCTGTACTTGTTGAGGATCGAGTAGACGGGTTTCGGCGATCCCGAGGCGTTGCTCGTCACCAGCGAAGTGGCGCTCACGCGTCCAAACGCGATGCCGCTCGCCGTGGACGACTGGAGCAGCACGGCATTGGCATCGTAGATGCTGAGGAACACGATCTCCATCGTGCCGTTCTTGGCCAGCTCAAACGTCGCCGCTGTATCGTCGGCGGAGAGCGTCCCGTAGCCGTAGTAGCTGCTGCGGCAGGCGAACTTGCAGCAGATGTCGCCCATCTGCGCCGCGTCGTTCAGCTGGAAGCCGTATTGCCCCGTCGTGTCGTACCACGTCCGCGAAAGCATGTCGTGCGGCTTGTCCGCACCCATGTTGCGGTAGCCGTCCCACATCGCGACGAGATCCGTCTGAACATACTCATTGAGTTCCGCCGCCCCCCCAAGAAACGACAACGACAGAACCATCGCCGACGACAAGACTGTTTTCATTCGGGTTCCCATTTTATGCTCCTTGCGAAGGAAGTGGAAGGAAGTAGATTCCATACCGTTCAAAAAGGCCAGCCCCTCGTCCCTGCCACATACGACATTCTGTATTCAGAATAATGGTTTTTGCTAATTTTTGCAACAGCATTTCGCAATTTTTCCGTTTCTGTTTGCCTCTCCACCATTCACGACTATTCCCCAAATGCCTCGAGGAAACGATAATCCCCTTCGGTGCATCCTTTGAAGCCCGCCCACGTGGTGTACATCAGGCCCATGGATCGGCCGCTGGCGTCAAGGAGCTTCTTCCAGGTCGCATAGTTTTCCCTCACGGACGCCTCGTCCTGCAAGTCGTAGTAGGCCGCGCCAAAAACACGGTATCCGCGCCCCGTGAAGTAGTCCATCGATGCCTTGACGCGGCGGCCGTCCCAAAGCGCTATCACCGTGTCTTGGGGAAGGCACCCCAGCGGATCGCCGTCCCTGCAGTTGTGCCCGGGGTCGAGCATGTCGCTCCACACGTAGATCGTCGCCTCTGGCGAGACAGCCTTAATGGCATCGTACTCCGCCCGGAGACAACGTCCGAGGCGTTCGCCAAAAGACATCCCGCGGCAGAGTGGGCACTCGCAATCGACCCGAATCTCATCCATTGACAAAAACCACTTCTTCGGTGCGAGTTCGTTTTGAAGCACCTCGGCCGAACGCCTGAAATAGGCGGCCAGACGCGGGTCGGACATGCAAGCGGAGGACTGACGGTCGGCAAACCACTTGCGGGCCATGCGCTCGCCCGCGCGTGAGACCCAGTCGTCGCAAGGGATTTCCTCCAAAGTCACGTCACGGAAAGAACAACTACCCGAATCGTCCCACCAGCGCCCAACTTCAATCTTCGCCGTTGAAAGGCCCGATGTGGCGAAATCAACGCTGAAAGGTGTCCAGTCGCGAGTCGCCGCGCCCTTGGCGGAGACCGAAGCAATGACCTTTCCCCCGTCGTCAGGATCCGAGACGACGCACCGCGCCCCACAACCGAAGCCACCAAATTCCGCCCAGTGCAGATGACTGGTCTTCACAAGGCCATTGACGCGGTACATCGCCTGCGGACGCACCGCGACCGATACTGATTTTGTCTCGGAAACGCCCTTCCCCGCAAAGGCACCGTCAAGATCGAGCCGCCGCACACCGTGCTCCGCGACGCCATCGCCACAAGGAACCGAAGCGGAAATGTCTGGCTCGGCGAAACGCATGGAATTGTAACCGACGGACCAAACCATCGGGACGAGTTCAATGCCGTATTGGTCGCATACGCGCTTCACCGCCCTCACGCGGCGTTGGCGGTCGGGCGACATCACCCACCACGAGTCGGCCGCCGCGTGGGCGGCGCGGAATTCAGGTTCCAGGTCTCGCGGACGCCCAGTGTCCCACCAGTTTCCCGTGTAGTCGCGTCCGGAGACAAGCGCGAGGGCCGTGTAGCCCGCACGTGCGGCGCGGACCACCAGGTTGGAAATGTCCGCGACATCCTGGTCATCCTGGAAGTAGCGAATGGCAAAAAACCACTTCTCCTCGTTTGATGCTTTCATTTCATCCTTTCATAGAGGGACAGTCCCTTAGTCTTGCGCATGCAACACATTAGCAATTGCCTTTCTACGCGGAAATTGAGACCGGGGACTTCCTGAGGTCTCGCGCGGCGCAGAGGGGTTCGCCGCCCCAGTCCAGGCACCAGCCGACGGCGCGGGCGCCGGTCCTGCGCTTCGCGCCGAAATGGCCGCGGTGGCTTTCGAAGACCGCGTCGACGAACGCCCGGGAGCCGAAGGCCACGCCG
>JAZQOA010000151.1:0-2765 GCA_045627605.1 Kiritimatiellia bacterium
ACGACCTTGATGGCCTTGATGCCCTGCTGACGCAACGCGGCAAAGACGGCCTCGCGGCTCTCGGCGTCCATCGCCGCCTCGTGCCGCACGCCATCGCTCGTCTTGTATGCGTAAGTGAACTTCACTTCTTCAGCAGCGGCACCCCGTTGACATCACAGACGCCGTTTAGTAGAATATTGGTATCAATCATGGGGGTCTTGTTGTTGGGTCGGACCGAGGTTCGGCAGTTTCCCTTCAAGACCTCGATGTTGTTTATTTCATAGGAATAGGCCTTTGTCGGCTGGTTGTCCTTGGCCCTTGGGTCTTTGTGAAGTTTAAGCGTCGTCCGAGCCCGAAACGGAATTCCTCCCATTTCCACACATCCGTACAATACTGCGATTTCAACATTTGGATTGACGCCATTCTTCGGACTTCGCTTGTTGTCTTTCCCCTTTTTATAGTCAGGATGAACTTCGCCAATAAATGATTCGCGAATGATATCGCGCAACCGCATCAAAGCCGAGTAATGAATAGCCGGCGTGACACTCTTCTGGACAGCGGAACCCGAAAGCATCTTGTTCAAGGAGTGAATGGATATGAAGACCTCGCCCTTCTCTCCCGTATCGACATTGCTCATGACTCCGACAATGCCATGTCCAATCGCATACGCCTCGGCATCCTTTGCACACTTGAAGGGTGCATTCTCCAACTCAACAATCCTAACCTTCTTTGGGAACATCATACGCAGACCTCCTTGCCCTTTATTATATCAAAGACAAGGAATGCCGCACGCCATCGCTCGTCTTGTATGCGCAAGTGAACTTCATCAGATTTTGTCTCAAAAATTGAGACAAGAGGTCCGACCTGTTGTCTCAATTTCCGCACTAAGCACTAGGCACCAAGCACTAGGCACTATTTCCCCTTGTCGCGCTTCTCGTTGTACTCGATCTTGATGGGCTTCTGCGGAACGGCATGAACTTCGCTCCAAATCGCCTTTTCAACATCGTTCGTCGGGGAAGGAGCCCAGCCTTCCTCGCAGGCCTGGCGGTAAGTCGTGCGAATCAGGGGCGAGACGCCGAGAAGCGCAAGCTGCTTCTTGATGCGCTCCGAGACGTCGACGGGAACGTCGATTGTCGCGACCGAGTCGAGTTCCTGCGGCCGCGTCGAGGAAAGGAACGTCATCCCGTAGTTGCCGTTCACCGCCCCGGCAATCGTCGCAAACGCCTTGACCGCCTCCTTCGCCGTCCGCTCGGGAGTGCCGCAAGCGCGGCTGTTGACAATCGCCCATCCCTCCTCCGGCGCGGCGATCATCGGCGCGGAATGCGCCGAGTCGACGATGAACACGGCGATCGCCGCGCCTGCCTTCGCCTTTGCCGCCGCCGCCGACTCGACCGTCACCGCCTCGCCGACGACCGCGGCAATGTCGTAGGGGTAAGCCTTGGCGAACCTCGCATACTGCGCGGAGAGCACGGTCGCGTCCACCTCCTTGACCGACGTCACGAACCGGATCGCCCCCTGGCGCGAACCCGGCTTGTCCAGACGGCCTCCGGTCAGCGCGTACATCCTCGCGCGGCGCTCGCGCATCTTGGCACGCCGCGCCTCTTTGTCGGCCGCATCGTCGGCCTGAACGCCCGCCAGGACCGCAAGCGCCAGCCCCGCGGCCAAAATCGATTTCTTCATTTCTCCCTTCCTTTCCCTTTCTGTTCCGCTTCGAGTTTCCTCTTCTGCTCAAGCGCCGCTTCGCGCAATGAGCGCACGAATATCCTTCCGGGCATGCGGAGTTTCCGGAGCCCCTTTTCCTCCAGCATCAGGTTCGCCGCCTCGTAGCACTCCCTGACATCCTGATCGGACAGCGCTTCGTTCGCGGCCTTCTCGTCCAGGATCCTGCGCACCTCGTTCGCAAGTTCCATCTTGTACGTCCCGAGCCGCTGGAAGTCGGCGCGCGTATCGCTCATCAGCTTGCCCACGTCCTCGCCTTTTTCCATGCGAGCCCGCAAGTCCTTCTTCGTGTCGATGACCGCCTGCTTCAGTTCGCGCGTGCGCTCGTCATCCTCGGGATTGATGACGATCTCGTCCTCAAAGCTCTCCTTCAGGCTCTTCGCAAAGCCCCTGTAGTCCATCGTCCCGGCAAGCATCTCCCCCGGCTGCACCTGCAGCAGGCTGGCGATCTGCATCTCGGCGACATGCTTGAAGATGGACGGCGTATGGTCGCCGACCTTGACCGTCCTCACCGGCGGCTTGCGCACGACCATCCCGCCCTCGTAGCGCAGAACGCCGTTGGTGTCCGTGTAGGTCTTGAAATGCTTCCACGGATCCTTCTCCTCCGCGGTCTTCGCCGCCTCCTGTTTCGCCTTTGCGGGCGTCACTTCCTTGATTAGTCCTCGCTTCGTAGACGCGGCATCTTGCCGCGTCTCTCCCTCTGGCCACAGCCACCACGCGGCAACCGCCGCACCAATGATGACCACCGCCCCGGCAATCGCACCCTTAACGGAGAAGCGGAATCCTTTCCGCTTCTGAAGCGGTCGGGAGACCGCTTCCCCATTTCCACTCGGCCTATTCCACGCCATTTGCAAATGGCCGCGGAAGGAAAAACAAGTCAACTGTGCCGAACGGCAAATTCCCAAAGGTCCTCAGGACCGATGTCGATCTCTTCCGGCCAGACGACCGTGCCATAACTGACAAACGCCTGACGGAAAAAGTCCTTATCGTTCAGCCGCTTCCAATAGGGGCGGTTGAGATAGCGCGTACAGTCCATGACGCCTTTTTCCCCGTTGTCGAATTCGACA
>JAZQOA010000152.1:0-20136 GCA_045627605.1 Kiritimatiellia bacterium
CCCCCCAGCCGCGCGCCGCCCGGGCGGGAGCAGGGGCGTCGGTCCGTTTTGGTATAATAGGCACGACAGGAGGCAAAATGCTTTTCGGAAATTCAGTCAACGAATACTACGTGGACAAGGTACGCGCCGCCGACGCCGCGCGCGCGGCTCGGCTCGCCGCCATCAAAACCAGGGCCGACGCCGAAAAATACGTTGCGGAGCTCCGCGGGAAAGTCGCGAAAATCTTCGCCTTCCCCAAGAAGCGGACGCCGCTCGGCGCCGTCGTCACGGGCGCCGTCCGCCGCGACGGCTACACCATCGAGAAGCTCTACTATTTCAGCCGCCCGGGCTATCCCGTCACCGCCAACTTCTACCTGCCCGACAACCGCAAGGGGAAGGTGCCCGGCGCACTCATCGTCTGCGGCCACGCCTACGAGGGCAAGGCCTGCGAAACCTACGCCAGCGCGGCGGCCGGCCTTGCGGCCAAGGGTTTCGCCGTGCTCATCGTGGATCCCGTCGAACAAGGCGAGAGGCGCCAGTACCGCGGCGTTGAAAACCCCCGCGGCGGCCTCTGCGCCAACCACAACATGATGGGCAAGCAAATGTCGCTCGAAGGGGAATGGCTGGGCGCATGGCGCGCCTACGACGCCGTCCGCGGGCTCGACTACCTCGAGTCACGCGAGGAAGTCGACTCCGCCCGCCTCATGGTCACGGGCAACTCCGGCGGCGGCACGCTCACCACCTGGGTCGCCGCGGCGGACCCCCGCCCCATCGCCGTCGCGCCAAGCTGCTACGTCACCTCCTGGCTGCACAACATCGAGAACGAGCTTCCCGCCGACATCGAGCAAATGCCCCCCGGCATCCTTGCCGACGGCTTGGAGATGGGCGACCTGCTGCTGGCGCAGGCGCCGCGCGACATCCTGATCCTCGGGCAGGAGAACGACTTCTTCGACGCCCGGGGCGTCCGCGAGACATTCGCCGAAGTGAAACGAATCAACGCGCTGCTGGGCGGCCGCACCGACTGCTTTGTCGGCCCCACCTCGCACGGCTTCACGGTGCACAACCGCGAGGCCATGTACGGCTTCTTCCTCAAGGCGGCAGGCCTCCGCGGAAGCGCGAAGGAACCGCCGGTCAAGCTTCCCTCGGAGGCGGAGACCTACGCCGCGGACGGCGACGTCTTCACGCTGGAGGGCGCGCGGAACGTCCGCGACCTCATCGCGGAAAAGGCCGACGCGCTCAAAGCCGCGCGCAAGCCCCTCGCCCTGCCGGCGCTCCGCCGCAGGCTCCGCGAACTGCTGGCCCTCGGCGGCAGGGAGGCGGCCCCCCACTACCGCGTGCTCCGCACAATCGACCGCGACGGCGCAAGTCTCGCCCGGTTCGCGCTTGAAACGGAACCGGGACGGCCCATGGCCATCCTGATGCGCCTCTACCCCGAGTGCGTCTTCCACCTCGGCGATGCCGAAACGAAAGCCACCCTGCTCGTCGCGGACGCCGACGCCCGCACGGAGCTCCTGGCGCACCCCCGACGCAAGGGCGAGGCCGTCTACGGGCTCGACGTCCGCGGCATCGGCGAGGTCATGCCCAGCGGCACGGACCAGCCCGAAAACCGCGACTTCTTCTCGCCCTACCAGTTCGACTACCACTACGCCTCGCTCGGGCAAATGTTTGCCGAGCCAATCCTCGGCGGGAAAGTCCGCGACGTCCTCGCCGCCGTCGAACTCCTCGCCTCAAAGGGAGCGCGGAAAATCCACCTCGAAGGCAACGGCCTCGGCGCCATCCCGGCGCTCGTCGCGGCGGTGCTTTCCGACAAGGTCGCCACGCTCAGCCTCTCGGGCTGCATCGCGTCGTTCGACGCCGAAGTCCGCAACCCGGCCTCGCTGCTTCCGCTTTCGTGCATGATTCCCGGCGTGCTGAAATACACGGACCTTCCCGAAATGAAGGCCGCCATCCGCGACAAGCTCGTCAACCGCGCATAAGGCATCCCCATGGGAAATGGAACGCCAGCCGGCGCAAAGCCCGGCAAGACGCTGGTCATGATGGGCCTTGGCGTCTACGATTTCGCCCAGGCCGCCGCCGTGGCCCTCAAGGCGTGCCGCACGCCGGCGCAACTCACCTGCACGAGCGCGGCGCGGCTGCCGGGGCGGATGGCCGAATGCGCGGCGGACAAGACCCCGCCCGCCGCAATTCAGATCCTCGGCATCGGGCTCTCCGCCGCGCCGAATGAGCTCGGCGCGGCGCTCGCGGAACTTGCAAAACGCGGGACACGCGTCACCTGGTTCAGCAAAAGGCCCTTGCCCGACAATCTGCCCGCCGCCGTCACGGACAACCTGGAGGCGAAAGTCGATGTCGGCGCGGAACTGTTCAAGGTCGTCGCGGACGCCCTCGGCGCCGACGCGGCATTCATCGGCAAACTGCCGAAGGACTACAGGGATCTTTTCGAGGCCTCGCAATACGCCTACCGCAACTACGGCGACAGCGAACCCTACCACAGTGTCGTCCGCCACATGGCGGCGTCAGACGCGAAAAGCCTGTGGACCGACGGGGAAAACCGAAATCTCGAATTCTACCGGCAGCACGGCGCACGAGAGCTCAGCGGCAAGAGCGCCGCGATCACAAAACTGAAGGAACGCATCAGGAAAATCGCCCCCTTCAAGGACACCCGCGTCCTGATCCTTGGCGAAAGCGGAACCGGCAAGGAAACCATCGCCCTGCAGATTCACCAGCTCTCGCCGCGAAACACGGAGCCGATGATTCCCTTCAACTGCGCAAGCGTCTCCCCCGAGCTTCTCGAAAGCCGCTTCCTGGGCTACGAAAAAGGCGCCTTCACCGGCGCGAACGAATGCAAGCCGGGCATCTTCGAGCTGGCGGATGGAGGGACGCTTTTCCTGGACGAGGTCGGCGAACTGCCGCTGGCGGCGCAAGGCGTCCTCCTGCGCATCCTTGAGGAAGGGCGCTTCTACCGCATGAGCGGCAAGGAGGAGGTCAAGGTCGATGTGCGCGTCATTTCGGCGACGAACCGCGACCTCGTGAAAATGGTCGCGGACGGCACCTTCCGCGAGGATCTCTATTTCAGGCTTTCGGTCATTGAACTCACCAGCCCCTCGCTCCGCGACCGCAGGGAAGACATCGGCAAGATCGCGGAAAGCCGCTGGCGGAAGCTGGGGCACGGCCCGCTCACGGACGCCCAGGTCGAGGCGCTTTCAAGCTACGACTGGCCAGGTAACGTCCGCGAACTGATGAACCTCGTCGAGCGGGCGCATGTCCTCGGCGAGGACTTCTCGAAACTCGTCGAAGGGGAACGGGCGAAAATGCTCCCCGCGGCGGGGAAGCGCGACAGCGGAAACGACCTGCCCGACAACCTCGACGCCGCCACCGCGCGGCATGTCCGCCGCGTCTTCGAGAAATACGGCCATGTCACAGGCAAGGCCGCCGCCGCGCTGGGCATTTCGCCCAACACGCTGCGAAAATACCTGGACATGTAACCGGGGACTTCGCCGGGCAGCCGACGAAGAACGCCCCTACTTCTTTTCGGGGCCGAAGAAAAACGTGGCGACGGTCGGCATGTCGGGATTGTCCGAGACAGCCTCGACGCCGAAATGGCCCTGTGCGCCTTTTGCCGCCAGGCGCCCCCGCCAGGCAAGGCGTTCGCCAGGGCCGAGGGTGACATCGAGCGTCTTTTCGCCTTCCAGTTTTGCCGCCGCGCCAGCAGGCACGACCCGGAAGCGGTAACGTCCCTTCAAAGGCGCGTCGCCCCGGTTTTCAACGGTGAGCGAAACAGGCGACGACGCCCCTCCGCCAAGTTCGGGCTGGCCGTATTCGGGAACCCTTGCGAAATTCACGGTTCCTTTGTCGAGTCCCTTGTTCCGTTCGAGGTCTTCGGGCCATTCGACTTCCCACGGCCAGAGCAAAGCCTCGACAAGAGGACGCTTGCATTCAGGCTCGGGCTGGACCGCATCGATCGATTCGGGGAGCGCCCCCCTGTAGCGCGGCCCCGTCTCGGAAACGACCTTGGCGACCATCTTGTCCGTGACGCCCGTCAACTTCTGCGCCGCCTTCGGAATTCGGATCGCGGGGTTTCCGCCAAGCGCATCGGAAACGCATCCTTCGCAAGTCATGCCGTGCCTGTCAAAGCCGAATTTCCGCCATTCTTCGAAACTGAACAATTTCCCATTGTGCCTGAAGACAGGTTCGTTGCCAGGTCGCGCCACATACGCATTGCGGTCGAGAACCGCCCTCTCATAGCCGTGGCCGCTCTGCCAAAGCGACGTTACGTCCCCCTCGCCGGGAAACATGCAGACGTTACGTTCGAAAACAATGGGCCGCGGCGTCATGGCGCGGCTAAGCCTGCAAGATTCCTCGAGGTTGGCCTCGACAAGGAGATTGCGGCACAGCGTGTTTTCCCGCCCGTAATGCTGGTGGAAACTGGAGCACTTCGTGTCAAGCACGACATTGCCCTCCAGGCGAACCCATGACGAACCTTCGTCGGTATAAAGCCCCCAGCCACCGTAGCCGTAGCTGTGGACGCCGTAGATGAAGTTGTGCGAGACCGTGGTGCCTGGTTGGCGGCCGAGCGTGTAAACCGCGCCCATGTCGGAGATGAGATAGCGGCCGATATCGTGAATGCGGTTCCATTCAATGCGGTTGTCGCGCGTCTGCGCCGGGGCGAACCCCCATGTCCAGCCGCATGAAATTCCCGAATAGTTGAAACCGAAGATGTCGTTGTGGACGATGCGGTTGCCGCCCGCGTCGCCCACCCACACGCCAATCGCCGAATAGAAGAGGATGCCGCCGTCGTGGATCGTGCAGTCGGCAACGGTTGTGGCGGACTTGCGGCCGTCCTTGCGGCCGGAGAAAACCGGACCGTATTCGTTGTGCTCGGGATCGACTCCCGCCGCAATAAGCTCCTTCTGCCATACCGGCGCGAGTCCCTGCTCCGGGCCGACCTTCACGCCGCCGGCGCCGAGATCGTGAATCGAGCAGGCGATGACACGGCACCCGTGGCATCCGCGCATGATGTCGACGCCGTATCCGGCGACGCCATGCACTTCGCATCCGTACAGCGCGCAATCCTCCGCGCCTGTAAAGCGAATCGCGCCGGGAGCCTGGATGTCGGCCTGCCTTACGCCCGGGCTCTCCGGCGGAAGCTCCCATTCGCCATGGCGGAACTCGAAATGCTCGAAGCGAAGGCCGTGAATGTGCTTGCGGTCATCAAGCATGTCGCCATCGAGCTTAAGCAGGCAGTCCGCAACCGGCGCCTCGACGATTGCGTTTCCCATCGTCTCGCCGGGGCGCGGAATGTAGTAGAGGGCGGCCTCCTTGCGGTCAAGGTACCAGTCGCCGGCTTCACGGCAGGCCTCGCGGACGTTGTTGACGCGGTAGCGGGCGGTCAACCCGGTCTCGTCACGCGAAAAACGGCTGAACCCACGCGTGATGAATTTGACGACATTCTTCTTGACGTCGATTGACTTCACGCGCAGGTGGTTTTCATACCAGTGGTCGGGAACGACGAATTCGACATCTTCGAGGTTCTTGAATTTAAAGACATCGCCGGGCTTGAAGCAGGCGGACATGGCGCCGTGGAAGAATACGCCCTGATCCTTCTTGGCCTCGGCTTCCGGCACACCCGTAAAACGGTAAAAACCGCCGCCGGCCGGGAGCCCCGCGCGAAGGCGGCGGCGGTTGTTCACGAAGAGCTGGGTGAACTTCCAGCCGTCGCGGACGGCGGGAAGTTCCGCGCGCCAACAGGGAACGCCGTTGATTTCGCCCGGCTTGAAATTGGTAATGCGGCGCGAACCGGAAATGACGGCGCGACCGCCCTCGGCCGTCCACGTCACGGTGTTGCCGCTTCCGGCGGGGGCTCCGTCGGCCGGCGTGAAGACAATCGGCTTTTCAACGCGGCAGACGCCCGGTCTGACGAGGACGCGGACGTCCACCCCGTCGAGTTTGCCCTCGGAACGCAGTTTCCTCAGCGCCTTTTGCGCGACGGGAATCGAACGCCAGGGTTTCGCCGCGGAACCGTCTCCCGCGCCCGTGGCCTTGAAATCAACATGGAAAGTCTTTGTCATGCGTTGAACAGCTGTCCGGGAAGTTTAAGTTTCGTCTTCGCGGGGAAGCCCCTGTCGAACTCCTCCACGGCGGCGGCATCCACGTAGTAGCCCGCAGGGGTCTGGTAGACGCCGGTAACGCCGTTGAGAAAACCGGGGGCAAGCTCCTTGCAGAGGAAGAAGGAGGAGTCGGCTCCTTCGGGCAAATCGTGGTAGCGTATGCCGAACTTACTGGCGTAATCGAATCCACTTTTGCCGTAGAAGGCGATGTTTCCTTCGAAAAGGACTGCGCCAAAGCCCAAGTCCGTGGCTTTTTGCAGGGAATAGTCCAGCAGTTTCTTGCCCAAGCCCCTGCGCTTCAGCTCCGGCGCAATGCAAATCGGCCCCATCGTCAGGACGGAAACCTTCCGCCCGTCGTCGGCGTCGACAACCGTCTTCATGAACATGTTCTGGCCGATTAGCCGGCCGTTCTGCTCCATGACGAAATCAAGTTCCCTCACGAAAGCCGGGTCGTCCCTGAGCACGTGTATCACGTAATGCTCGCTGCATCCCGGCCGATAGACATTCCAGAAAGACTCCCTCACCAGGTTCTCGACCTCCCGGTAGTCTTCCTTCTTTTCCAGACGAATGGCATAGTTGTCGTTGTTCATGTTTAAAAATGTACTATTATGGCATGGTGTCCGTCAAGCCCCTTAACCCCGAATAGAGGGACAGTCCCTTTATTCATAGTAGTTTCAATGTTTGTTACAAATAGGTTGCATATGTTTTGACTTTTCGTGAGTTTATGCGTCTTCGCCCCGCAAGTTGACGCGGGGCAAGTGAAATGATAGGCTAAAAGGGAAGTTGCTTTTCGGCAGTCCATTTCAAGGGGCTTTCCGAGCATCGCGGCGAACCGAGGTGTGTGTTGAGCCAGGGGAATTCACAGTCTTTTTTCGAATCATTTGGTCGCGGCGTTGCTGGCGCGGCGCGAAACCTGTGTGAAACAATGGAGTTTCTCGGCAGGGTCCTCGCCGCCTTTGCAAGGGGCCTGGCCAAGCCCGGTTCCTTCAGGCTGGCCGACTTTGGCGTCGTCTTTTCCCGCGCCGGCGCGGAGGCCGTCCCCGTGACGCTTCTCGTCGGCTTCCTGCTGGGCTTCATCATCGCCTACATGTCGGCCGTCATGCTCGGCAAGTTCGGCGCGGAAATCTACGTGGCGAACCTCGTGGGCGTCGCGCTTGTCCGCGAGCTGGGCACAATCGTGGCCGCCATCGTGCTGGCCTCCCGCTCCGCCTCGGCATTTGCGGCGGAACTGGGGGCAATGGTCGTCAACGACGAAATCGCCGCCATGAAAACAATGGGAATCGACCCCGTGGCCTACCTGGCCGCGCCGCGCATCGCCGCCGGTGCGCTGGCCTTGCCGCTCCTCGCCCTTTTCGCCATCCTCGCGGGGCTTGCCGGCGGTGGCGTAACGCTTGCGCTTTACGGCTACACGGCCAGAGTCTTCCTTGCCAATGCCTTCTCCTTCTGCGGCGTTGGCGATCTCCTGGCAAGCCTCGGCAAGGGCGTGGTTTTCGGGGCGCTCATCGCAGGCGTGGGCTGCCAGCGCGGACTTGAAACCGGGCAGGGCGCCGACGCCGTCGGCAAGGCGACGACTTCCGCCGTCGTGAGCGCCATCGTGCTGTTCATCGCGGTGGACGGCCTTTTCGCCCTCATCCTAAGTGCAACCGGGGCATAGGCGATGGACGGCGTCGAACAGTTTGCCATTGCAACCGAAAACCTCGCCGTGGGATATGGCGACAGGATCGTCCAGCAGGGACTCGACCTGCGCATCCGCCGCGCCGAAATCTTCGCCATTCTGGGCGGTTCCGGCTGCGGGAAGAGCACGGTGATGCGGACGCTTGTCGGGCTCGTCCCCCCTGTCGCCGGGCGCGTGACCCTGCTCGGCCAGCTTTTCGCCGAGGCCGGCCGGGAACCTGATGAAAGGCCCGCCCTCCTACGCCATCTTGGCGTGATGTTCCAGAATGGCGCGCTCTTCGGATCGAAGACGCTCCTTGAAAACTGCGCACTGCCCCAGGAGGCGCTGACATCGCGGACGCCCGAGGAGATCGAAAAGGTCTCACGCGAAAAACTCGCCGACGTCGGACTTGCGGACTTCGCCGATTTCATGCCGTCCGAGATTTCCGGCGGCATGCGGAAACGCGCCGCCATTGCCCGGGCACTCGTCCTCGACCCCGCCGTCCTCTTCCTCGACGAGCCTTCGGCAGGGCTCGACCCCGTGACATCCGCCGGGCTCGACCGCCTCATCCTCGATATCCGCGAACGGCGCGGCACATCGATTGTGCTCGTGTCGCACGAACTGCCCAGCATTTTCGCGGTCGCAGACAGAGCCCTTTTCCTCGACCGCGAGACGCGCACGGCAATCGCCTGCGGCGCGCCCGCCGACCTCCGCGACAACAGCCCCCACCAGGCGGTGAGGGCGTTTTTCAACCGAACCCCCGAAGACAGGATTTAGCCCATGCGAAAATCGTCATACGCGAAAATTGGCGCCTTCGTCTGCGCGGCGCTGCTGCTGGCCGTCGCGGCGGCGATACTCATGGGCGCCCCCGCGCACCGCAACAAGGCCTTGCTTTTCGAGACCTATCTCGAAGAAACGGTGCAGGGCGTCTCGGAAGGAGCCGACGTCAAATTCCGCGGGATTCCGATCGGCTCGGTGAGGTCGGTTTCGTTCGCCATCGCGAAGTACCGGCCCGACAGGACGTCGCCGGACTACGCAAGGGCCTCGCGTTATGCGCGGATCGTCTTCGCCATCGACGCCGACAAGGTGCCAAACGCCGACCATTTCAGCGACATCATCGACGAACTGATCTCCCTCGGGCTCCGGGCGCACCTCAAGAGCCAGGGCATTACGGGCCTCGTCTACATCGACTTGAATTTCGACGAACCCGGCGGCGGGCAGCTCCCCGTGCCATGGGAACCGGAATACAAGTACATCCCGGCGGCCCCCTCGCTGGTGAAGACGCTGACGGACGTCATGCAGGGCGTCGTGCAGGAAATCCACGGCCTCGCCGAAAAGGGCGGCGAAATCACCAATGTCGCCGTGCGCATCGGCCATCTCCTCGACAACGCCGACAAGGCGCTGCTTTCAGTTGACGCGGCGTTCACCCCCCTGCCCGGCGTTCTCGCCGGCGTCTCCAACATGGTGGCGGAGGCGACGTCCCTCGTCCGCGAGGCGCGCACAGACGCCGCCGACCTGCCCGCGCTCATCGCCGGCGCCACAAACCTCGTGGGGGAAGCCTCCGCGTTCCTGGCGTCGACAAAGTCCGGCGCCGAAGCCCTTGCGCAAAGCTCCTCGAACCTGATTGCCGAAGCGGACGCCACCTTGCGCGACATCCGCCTCCCCGTGCAGGATTTCGCCGCCGAAGCTTCGCGCGTGGCGAAAGAAGTTTCCGAAACCATCCAGTCCGTGAAGAACAACTCCGGACGTTTTCTCAACCCATCCTCAAAGGAGGACGCGCCATGAAAGCAGTAGTTTTCCCCGTACCGATTGCCGCCGCGCTGTTGCTTGCAGGATGCGTCTCGGTTCTGCCCAAGCCCCCGCCCATGGTGCCGAAATACTCGGTCGAGCTTTCGCCCGCCGCAGTGCCTCCGCCCGATTCCCGCGCGGGCGAGGGGCTGCTCCTTGTCGTGGGGCGCGTCCGCGCGGCGGATGACGCCGTGGGCACGGCGCTCCGCGTTGTCGACCTTGAGACTGGCCGCGCCTGGCGTCTCCGCGACGGCGAACTTGCCCAGTCGCCCGAGGCGATTCTCAAGTCGGCAATCCGCGCGAACCTGACGGGACGCTTCCCCGCCGCGCTCGTATGCGACGCCTCGGTCGCGCCGCATGGCGGACGCCGCACCACGGTCGAGGCCTGGATCGAGAAGTTCAGGCTCGAAAAGTTCGGCGACGCCTGGGCCTTCTCCGCCGAAATCGTCTTCACCGTGGAGTCGCCGGAGGGAGGTGTCACGGGCGGGACAATCGTGGCGCAGGCCCCCGTCGCCGTCGCGGAAGGGGCCATGCGTCCGACGGCCGCCACCGCGGCGAAGGCCATTGCCGATGCGTTGTCGTCGTTTCCCTTCGTCCTCGAAAACAACCGGCTGAGTCTGAAATGAACAGCGCGGCTTCCGCCGGGACCCTTTGAATTTGAACGAGAAAACAACCTACCCGACTCACAATAATTCATCGCCGGAGCAATAGAACCTTAAACGGGATTTTTTGTCGCACACTTGCGGCGCCTCAATGGGGACGGCGCGTCCCGCGCGGTTGCTGCGTCCGCCACAGGCAGGGCAATCTCCCGCATTTACCGCTGGCTCTTCGCACCCGCCCGAAAAAACATCGAGTGCGCGTCCTCGGACGCGCACTCGCACGGAACACTAGATTTCGTCTTCCGGTATGATGACATCGCCCTCCTTGTACATGGTGTCACCCTCCAGCGAGGCGTACTTTTTGTTGAGCTTCATTACGCTGCCAAGGATTTCATAGCGTCCATCAAGCGTCCGCCACACGGAGTTTCCACTTTCGTCCACGGCCTTCAGGAAATTCGTCACATCGCCATGAACAAGGGGATCGTATGGAACGAATGCGTTGCCGCCCTGTTTCGAAGCCGTGACTTCCTTGATTTTCGTGTAATCTGCCGGGTTCTTCTCCGACATCTCCCTCAAGGTCGGGAGAACGGTGCCGCGAACAAACTCAGGTTCATTGTCCCCCTTAATGACTTTCTCGTCGCGCAGGAGCTGTTCAGCCAAATCCCAGAAGCCTTCACTCGAATAGCTTCTGACTTCAACATACCCATCCAGTGCCGATGCCTTGTAACTCAGTTTTACTCCAGCCTGCTCCAGTTTTTTGACCGTGTCTTCCGGGCAAGCCAACGTCAGCTCACTTTCAAGCTGGGCCTTCTCTATTCTTTTCTTCAGGTACTCCGGATCTGAAAGTCCCTTCAACTCAGCCTTATTTTCATCGACGATTCTCCGTTGCTCGGCGATTTCCGCGTCGAAGGCCTTCTTCACTTCAGCGAAGAGATCCTTGACAATGCCTTCTCGCTTGAGCGCCCCCTGCTTCATTGCCACACGGCCAGTCATGTCGGCAATACCGTTTTTCATGAACTCGCCCTTGAAGTCAGCGACCTTCACCTCCTTACCGGTGTCTGTGTCTCTGACCGTCTTGACCTCGATGAACTCCATCACATAGGACAGCATTGGATCGTTCTTCGACTCCAGCTCCTCGACCAGCTTCATCCGGGCGTCATCCGGCGTCTGGTAGAACCTTTCCAGCCACTTCTCACGCTCATCTGCGGCCGCTTCAACGAAATTCTTCCTGATTTTGCCCGTCTGCTTATCCACGAAACGGCACACCCAAGGCAGAACCGGATCCTCCCTGGCAATATTGCCGAACAAGGCTTTGCGCCCGGCATCGTCCCTGCAATCGGCGAATTTCCGAATGTACTTCATCCCGCGCTCCTGAATCATGAGCAGATTGTCGAGCTTGTCCTGTTCTGCAGGGATGCTCTTGGCAAGTTCAGCCGGCCTGGCAAGGAGTTCACTACGTGCCTCGTCGGCGGCCGCTTTCCGCTTTTGCAAATTGATCCGATCCATGCGCTCCTTAATGAAAGGCTTGAAGTCGTCTTTCCAGGAAAAGACCTTCGGCTCGTTGCCATGAACCGGGGAGGCGTTTTTGTATGCCGCACTAATTTCGCTCCTGAAATACGAACTCATCGTCGTGTCAGAGACATGTATGTCCAAAGTCGGATTGATGGCGGGTTTGTTCGCGCTCTTCCGAGACTCGAACTCCTGAATGAGGCCGTTTTCGTCCGGGAGAACCACAGCGTCCGACGCTTGCGGCAAGGAAACCTCATCTCCGTGCAGGACATTCAACATGCCGTCGGCCTTGATGACGCCATTTTTCTTCAGGATGTCTTCAACGACATTCCAGAAGTTCCGGTCGTCGAATCCAATCGAGACATAACTTCCCTCTTCGTTCACATATCCGAGCGACGTATTCGATTGAATGATGGCCTTCATAGACTCACCCCGCGCCTCGGTTTGTGCTATCCACTGCGGGATGTAGGCTTTATTAATCTCGTTCTTTCTCGGATCGAAGAAAGTCGTCATCCACAAGGAAAATTCCTCATTCGCCTTTGCCCCGCCCTTGCTCATCGCCTTCCATTCCGCCTGACGCTCATTCAACGGCTTTGCGGCGAAATCACGTGCCCTCTGTTCATACTCCTTGTTCGCGGCAATCCGGAGAAAGCGCTGGAAGTTCATCAAACTTCTCCTGTCCCTGGCCACATCTCCGGCTCTTCCGGCAATGACTTGTTCCAGACGCGACTGCAGGAAGGGCTTAACTTTCTCCCAGGAGAAATCACGCAACTGCTCCACAGGCGTTCCCTCGGGGTTTAATGTGCGGTTCAGCGCATCGACTTCGCTCCAGAAGAATTTCAGGAGACCTTCGTTTTCCTTGTGCAGACTCTTCGCAATATCGGGGTGAATCACAAGTTCGCCATTTGCCTTTTTCTCCTCAAACTCACGAAGGGCCTTCTCCCGCGCGGCAACATCGTTCGTCCCTTGCGCGGGCGCATTGGCGTTCGCCGGACGCGGACCATTGACGGGCATGTTCACGTTCGCCGGACGCGGGCCATTGACGGGCGCGTTGGCGTTCGCCGGACGCGGGCCATTGGCGGGCGCGTTGGCGTTCGCCGGACGCGGGCCATTGACGGGCGCGTTGGCGTTCGCCGGACGCGGGCCATTGACGGGCGCGGCAGCGTTTGCCTGCACCTGAGGCTGTTCCGGCACCGGCTGGGCGTTCGCGCCGGCCGGCAAATAGATATCATCGTATGCAAGCCTCGGGTCATTAGGATCGATACCAAGCTCTGTAACGAACTCCGCCATATTGGACATACAGTCGTTAAAGCAGTTGCCGGACGCAATGATCTTGAAGAATTTGTCGAGCTGGCCGCTGTTCTTCGCCTCATCAAAGGCGGCGAGATGCTGCAAAAGAGATTCGAGAATAGAGTCAGCAACATCCTGGGCCCTATAGCTAAAGCCTGAATACGTTGGATGAACCGTAAACTGCGTAATGCGGTTGAACTCGATGCAGGCGGGCTGGCAGGCCTCCCCTTCACGATTCGTGTTGAGCTGAGAAAGGATGTAGTTCGCGTTCTGCGCGAAAAGCCGGAGGCCATGAAGGTAGCGGGCTGCCTTTTCAAAGACCGTGCCCTTCGACGTATCGGCGCCGTCGCCGGTTGTCAGCGGGACATCAAGCCACCAGGCCGCCAGCTTGCAGATGCCGCCCCAGAGAGGGTTGCTCTTGGCAATCTGGTTGTTGTAGTACGTCCGCAGGAAATTCTCCGTCCGCCCTTCGTACCAGGAATTCGGGAGTATCTTGAAATGGACGATGCGCGACCCCTGCGAATCGAGGAGCGGCATCTGGTTGCCGAAATGCGGGGAGCATCCGTAAACGCCAGGCCGCTCGTTGTTCTCCTCCCACAGCGTTTTAATGATGTCATCAACCTTCGACACAAGTTTTCCCTGGTCTATCAGCGCATTGTCGGCACTACGCACATCAACTTCCCTATGGGGGACGAACAGGTTGGCGTTCCAATTCTGGTGAACCTCCCTGGTGTGCTCCGCGTCGGCGCCTGTCTCGGGGTTGTAGTTTTTGTAGCTGTCCAGCGTGTAAGGCTCGACACGCCTCGCGCCGTTAATCCAATTGTAGAGCGCCTTTGCGTCCACGTCGTTCAGCTTGAAGGTATGGCCCTTGTAGCCGACAGTCAAGCTGTTGTCCGCCGCCTGGGAAAGGGTGATTGCGCCTCTTTTCTTGCCATCGTCGGAAAGGGAAACTGTAAAGGCGAGGGTCCTGTCTGTGTTCGGCTCGATTCCAAGCAGCTCAAGGTTGCCAAGAAGGTCGTTCTCGATGCCGCCCCTGACGGATGGATTCTGAAGCAAAAAGGTCTTCGCCGCGTCTGCGCTCCTCACCGTCGTGAAGAACGCGACGAGTGCCTTGTCGGTCTTGTCCAGCGACGCGGGCTTTTCCCTGCCGACCTTGGCGGCTTTCTCAAGATCGCGCAGATTACGCACGGCCTTCACAACCGCATTCCGCGCGGACAGGGCTCCGCCGGAACCGGACATCAGCGCCAGCGCCGTCTGCCTGACGGCGTCGGAACGTGAGTCAAAGATACGATTAAAGCTTCTTTCGCCGATCTTGATGCCCGCCTCCTTGCAGAGTGACTTGAGAACGGTTGAGCGGGAGCGCCCCGACTGCCTCAGGGCCACGTCGATCTGTTCAAACGCGCGGGCGACATCCGCCTCCCTCTTCGCGTAGGCCGCGCGCTCCTTCGCCTGCAGGGCCCTCGCCTGATCGACGTCGGCTTTAGCCTCCTTCAACTCGCGAGATGCGGTCTGCTCCCAGTTTTCCCCATCAACCTTTTCGGGAACGACGACATTTTTGCCCTCCACAACATCTTTACGAATGCCTTGCCAGCGCTCCTGTGCGCCTTCGGCATTGTCGAGCTTGGCCTGAAGGCTATCCAACGCAGTCTGCACGCTCTTCATGTCACCAAACTTGACATTCAAGGCGTCGGAGGCCCTCACCTTGTCCTGCGCAGGTTCCTCATGCTGGTTCCGGGCCTCTTCCCGCTGCTTCGTAAAGTCTTCCAGTTTGGCCTTGGCCTCATTCAGCCTCGCCTCGCGCGCCAACTTCATCTGGGTCTCAAACTCGAACTTGGCCTGGGCGACATCCTTGGGATAGTCCGCAAGCCGGGCCTTGGCATTTTCCAGCCGGACTTCGCGCATGTGCGGAATCTTAATGTCCCTGGCCGCTTCCATCTGTCCCTCGAAGGCGGCCTTGGCCTCCTGCAGCCGACGGGGGTAGTCTTCCAGGCGCTTCATCGCCTCCGCCAGTTTGGTTTGTGCCGCGTCCTTCGCCGTCAGCAAACTGGCGGGGACAAAATCCTTCCAGGGTTTCTGAACCGTGGAACTCCACCTGCCGGGCCGTGCTTCTCCCGCACGGGCCTTTTCAGCGACGCGCTCTTCGGCGCGAAGTTCCCCGATGGCCTTCATGATCGCGCCAATGACGGTCAGATTCTCATCCCGGGCGCGAAGGACAACCGCGACCTTCATCACATCATCGGCCCGATTGCTGAAAACGCGGATAAAGCTTTTTTCGCTGATTTCGACGCCCCAGGCCTTGCAAAGCTTCTTGAAGGCCGAGGAGTTGAAATTCTTGGCATCGAGTTTTCTTTCCGGCTGCGCCTTTAAGCTCACTTTAAGGAAATCGAACGCATCGCCAAGCTCTTTTCGGGCCTTCGTTCCGGCCTCGCCTACCTGCGTCGTCATCTCCTCCAGCTTCCGCCTGGCCGCGGCGACGTCATCCTCGAGCTTCCGCTTCGTCTCCGGCGCGGCCAGCTCGTCATATTCCCGTTTCGCCTTGGCGCATTCCGGGATTTCCTTCAAAATCATCTCATCAGTTACGGGACTTGCCAAATCCGCTTCGGCCGCCGCGACCTCCTCTTCCAGCTTCCGCTTGGTCGCCGGATCGGCCAGTTCCTCATACACCCGCTTCGCATCGGCGCAAGCCGGGAACTCGGACAACATCTCGTCGGGGATGGGGCGTTCCAAATCCCTCTCGGCCGCCGCGACCTCTTCCTTAAGCTTGGTAAGCTTCTCATTCGGGGATACCGAAATTTCCTTCCAGACACCCGCCTTCAACTCAGCGTCTTTGAGGGCAGCCTCCTCCTTGCGGAGACCCTCGGCGACAGCGGTCAAAAACGCACGATGTTCCTGCGACAAGTCATCCTTGGTGTAAGCCTTCAGTTTCCCGGCGACAACACCGGGGTCATTCTCCTTCAACGCCCCGAAACGCTCCCGGCTCATCCACTCCACCCCGTTTTCAAGGGTCTCGTTCAGCATATCCAAACAGGCCGAGGCATCGGCGTATTCCGCTTCCAGCCTCTTCAGTTCTTTGGCAACGTCATCTTTCCACTTCGCATACTCAGCAGCGGCCTCTCCATTCCGTCCCGCCACCGGCTCCCCGTCGGCTGCGACCGAATTCAGAAGTTCATTCCAAATCTTCGCCTTGTCCTGCATCACTTTCAGCTGGATCCGCTCGGCATCAAGCTGGTCCTTGTCCCGGGTCTGCTGCTTCATGAAGTCATCCAGTTTAGATCTGGCCTCCTTCAGTTTCGCCTCGCGCTCGCCCGGAATCCTGGCCCTGGCCGCATTCATCTGAGCCTCAAGCTCGGACTTGGCCCTGGCAACCTCTTTGGGGTAATCCGCAAGCCTGGCCCTTGCCTCGTCCAAGCGGGCTTCGCGCGCGAAGGGAACCTGAATCTCCCTGGCCGCATCCATGCGGGCCATGAAGACGGCCTTGGCCTGGTCGATCTGATCCTTCTCGGCGGTTGGCGAATTGGCAAGTTCATCATACGCCCGTTTCGCCTCGGCACATTCCGGGCATTCGGCCAAAAGAACCTCATCGGTTATGGGCTGAGACAATTCCCTCTCGGCCGCCGCGACGTCTTCCTCCAGCTTCCGCCTGGTCGCCGGATTGGCCAGTTCATCATACGCCTGTTTCGCCTCGGGGCATTCAAGCACGAGAATCTCATCGGAGAGGGGGAGTTTCATCGCCAACTCCGACGTGGCGACATCGTCTTTCAGCTTTTTCTCCGTCGACTCCAGTTCGTTGAACTTCCTCTGAAGAAGGTGAAAGTCGACATCCTTTTTGATTTTCCCCTTGAAACTGTCCAGTGCATTCTTCTTCGCATCAACTTCATTGGCGAGGAAACTCTTCTTCGCCTCTTTGAACTCGTCGATCCTCTGCCGGGCCATGTCCACCCCGCTCGACGCCTCGCGGCCCATGCGGCTCTTCAACGCATTCAGGTTCTGTTTAGCCGCTTGCAAGTTGTTCGACTTCTCAGCGCCCCTGCTCGCCAGTATCTTTGTAAGCTTGCTCTCCGCTTTTGCGACCCTGGTCTCGATACGGCGTTCCGTCAGCTTCTTGGCCATAAACGAGTCGAAGAGGTTGAATGCCTTGGCGAGGTCTCCGTCGGCCGCGCGGTTAAGCTTCTGTTTCGCGTTATCGCCGAGAAGAACTTTGGCCAGATCCGCCATGAATTCGGGAAGCCCGTCGAGGTTTCGGCCAAAGGTCTCCCGGAGATTGGCAGACATCAGCGAAAACAAAAGATTGCGGGCAGCCTCGCTTTCGGCGGGGAGTACAGCGACATCCCGTTTTCTCAGCGAATTATTGACCTTGGCAAGCGTCTGCTCGCCCGTTGCCGCATCGGTCTTTAGCACGACAGAACCGTAATTGTACTTTCCACCTGCCATTGCCCTGAATGAATCGAGACTGATACCGCCCATGGGGAGAACTCCTTTATTGTGTTAAGCTGAAGCTGCCGATCCTGAAATGTAAACTATAGTATCGTGATAGCGATTATAACAAAATAATGTAAGTTGCGAAAGAGGACGCAACAGAAAATACCTGCGGAATGTCTGCCGCGCAGCGTTCTAAGCTCCGTCACAGTCTCCAGTGCAATCATCGTTCCCCTTCAAGAAGAAACGAGGCCAAAAGTCCGGCCGCCGACAATGCCCCTCCAGACGCGGCGCACCGCCCGATGCAAGCAGCACGCAGAACGGGAGGACGGCGAAGAGCCCCTGCCAGGCCGACGACGCGACAGGCGGTTGGAGTGCCGGTGAAGTCTTTTCGTCCATGGTAAAAACAAATCGGCAAACCAAATGGCTGCCGCCATGTTCCATTGTCTGGGATGGATAGAGGGACAGTCCCTTAATGCGTACGGTTTATAATTTTGGCTTTAGCCGATTTAGACATCACTTAACTTTCAACTCCCTCATACGGGTTGACGAGGAGCGGGTGAAATGATAGGCTAATGAATGGCATTGCCGAATGCCTTGTCCCCAACCAACAACAAGCCGACCTTGAAATGAAAAAAACGACCTCCGCCCAAACGGCGGGATACTGTTTCGAGAAACCCGGGCTCGTCCCGTCCCCCACCAAGGCCCGCTGGGCGCTGGACACGTGCGTCGAACTTGGCCCCGGGCTGAAAGTCAGGCTTTCCTGCGCCGAGGACTTCCCCGCGGCGGCCGACTGGCTGAAGCGGCATCTCCGCGATGCCTTTGGATTTGACTGCCGCATTGCGCGGGGGGCGTCCGCCAAGACCGGCGAAATGGCCCCCGAAGCATATTCGCTCAAGGCGCGCCCGGCGGCACTTGAAATCGCCGCGCATGGCGTTGCGGGCGTCCGCCTGGCCTTCTTCACGCTGCGCCAAATGGCAATGCCGAAGCGCGGCACCTTGAAGACCGAGGGCTGGATCGTCCCCGGGGCCGAGATCGAGGACGCCCCGGCGATGGCTTTCCGCGGCATGCACCTCTGCTGGTTTCCGGAGACGCAGCCGCTGCTCATCGAACACGCATTGCGGCTGGCGGCCTCCTACAAGTTCAACCACGTCGTGATCGAGACATGGGGCACGTTCCGCAGCGAGAGGCACCCCTGGTGGGGCTGGCCCGACGGTTCGATGACCAAGGCCGAACTCGTCCGCCTCCGCGGAATCGCCGCCGACCTGGGCGTCACGCTCGTCCCGCAGATGAACATCTTCGGCCATGCGTCAATGAGCCGGTCGAAGAGCGGCAAGCACGCGGCCCTCGACCTCCACCCCGAATACCAGCCGCTTTTCGAACCGCACCACGGCTGGAACTGGTGCCTCTCCAACCCCGCGGCGCACAAGGTCATCGACGAACTCGTCGCGGAAATCCACGAGGCGTTCGGCAACCCGCCCTTCTTCCACATCGGCTGCGACGAGGCCGATGCGCCGAGCTGCCCGGCGTGCCGCGCCCGCGACTACGTCAAGCTCATCGGCGACAACATCCGCGAGGTTTCGGCGCTGCTTGAAAAGCGCGGGGCGCGACCGATGATGTGGCACGACATGCTCCTGAAGAAGGGCGAGTGGGGGCGCTTCTACGCCAACGCCGCCCACGGCGAGGAGAAGCTCCTCCGCCGCCTGCCGAAACAGACGGTGATCTGCGACTGGTTCTACAACGAGGGCGTCGCACCCGAGGGCTACCCGACCTTCGCCCATTTCAAGCGCGCGGGCTTCGACGTCGTGACCTCCCCCTGGGAGAGCTGGGACGGCACCGCCGCGCAAGGCAAGGCCGCGCGCGACCTGGGGCTCTTCGGCCTCCTCGGGACGACATGGCACCACCTCTACAAGATGGAGATGCAGCGGCAGTTCGTCGCCTGCGCCTGCGCCGCGTGGGGCGACGGCGAGGTGGATTCGCGCAACTTCACCGACCACTGGCGCCAGACGGGGTGGGACGCCGGCGTCGCGGACTACGCCGACTGCGGCGTCGTCGCGGAGCAGAACCCCTCCGTCACCAACCCCGAAATCTACCCCCGCGGATAACCATGGAAAACACGCTTGAAATCTGCGCCGAGGGACGCACAACCCTCTGCGTCAACCCCGGCTGGCTCTTCTCGAAGGACGGCGAACCCTTCCGGAAGGTCGACCTCCCCCACGACTGGGCCGTCGACTACCCGTTCACCACCGAGGTGCGCGGCAACGCCGGCCGCCTGCCCTACCCGGGCAACGGCGTCTACCGCAAGTCGTTCACGCTCCCGGCGGCGTCCGCGGGCAAATGCGTCCGCCTCGAAATCGACGGCGCGATGAACCACTCCTCCGTCTGGCTCAACGGACGCGAAGTCTCGCCGACGCGCCCCTACGGCTACATTTCCTACGCGGTCGACCTGACCCCCGCGCTGAACCCGCCCGGAACCCCCAACGAGCTCGAAGGCCGCCTGGCGACGCCGCCAAGATCGACGCGCTACTATTCGGGCGCGGGGCTTTTCCGCGACGTCCGGCTCGTCGTGCTCGACCCCCTCCACATCGCCTACTGCGGGCTTTGCGCGCGCACGGCGATTGGCGCGGACGGCAACGCGACGCTCAACGCCGCGCTCGAACTTCAAAACCCCGGCGGCGCCGCGGTCAAGACGCATGCGGTGCTCTCGCGCGGCGGCGCCGTCGTCGCGGAAGGCTGGGGCGACGGGGCGTCCGCGAGCCTCGCGGTCGCCTCCCCGCTCTTGTGGAGCCCCGAGACG
>JAZQOA010000153.1:0-10629 GCA_045627605.1 Kiritimatiellia bacterium
CTTGTCGGGCACTTGTTCGTGGTTTCGTGCCTCCGTATGCGCCGGCGCTCGGACTCGAGCGCCACGCGCCGCGCGAACTCTTCGCGGTCGTAGACGTAGTACCTCCCGTCGCGGCCCTCCGCGATGTCCCCGGGTTTCGCGAACTCGCCGCGCTTCATGCGCTTCTTGTTCGCCAGCTCGATCCGCCTCTCCTTCTCGCGCTCGTAGTAGGCGCGGCGGCGCTTCCGCCGCGCGATCTCGTCGGTGGCCATGTAGACGAGGACGAACGGGATCAGCGCCGCGCAGGTGACGAGGCCGAAGAGCGCGCGGTAGATGTCCACCATCTCCTCCTCCATGTGCTGGAACGAGTCCGTCGGCCCGTAGTGCGGCGCGGCATACGGATTGTCGCCCGCGAGCCGGCGGCGCGTCTTGCCGCTCAGCCGCCGGCGGGGCCGGGCGGCGTCGCTGGCGACGAGTTTTCGCGTTGTCCCCCTGGTCTTCTTTCGCATCGTTTTGAACTCCCGGAGCATGGTTCGTTAAATTACATGCGACAAATCTAACACAACGAGATTTTATTGTCAATGAGATTTTGCGGAATATTACGAGATGTTTGAGGTGGGTCGTTGAATCTGCTTTTGGCAACATGAAAGCAGGGGCGCGTGAGCAGGGGAAACGGAAATCTCCGCCTGTGGAAATCTCCGCCTGTTATGGCCAAACGGTTGCTCTTTGGCTACGAACGCGCCATCTTTGACCGAGGACAAGCTTTTGCCGGCGCACATTGCGGTCGCGGCGCTCGTCTGCGCCGCGACCTGCGCCTTCGGCCAGTCGCAGAAAGAGTCGGAGCTCGACCAGGGCCTCCGCTACGTCCCGGAGCTGCAGAGACTGTATTTCCCCGACATTGCGGACGCTGCTCCCAGACCGCAACCGCATCTTAACGACATCGCCCTAAAACTCGGCGAGAACGTTGAGGAGGCGGCCGCCGACAATTTCGACCGGCACGGCCGAGGCGAGCCGTACCGCGTAGTCGGGGCGGTAGCGGAGCGACGGCGAGGCGTCGGGCAACCAAATGGCCACGCGGCATTTGCCCATCTGAAAGTTGGCGGGCAACTTGATCGAGACTGAAACTTTGTGGGCGGACTTGCCGTCGGCACCCGGACCGCAGGGCTGGAGGAGGCGGCAGTCGAAGTCCGTGGGAATTTCCAGGACCGAGCCATCGACGCCCAAGATGACGAACTCGGCCTTGCGCCTGTTGACCGGCGCCGAAAAACCGTAGTTCCGCAGCGTCGCGGACGCCGTGAAGACACTTGCGGCATCGGGCACCCCGGAGAACTCGGCATCGGAGACCGCCAACCTGTAGCCAAGATGGTCGCGGATGAATTCGTAGGCCGTGCGGTACGGCACGCCCTCGAAGTAGGCGGGATCATAGTCGATGCCGAAGAACTTGAGCGCCTCGGCGGTGACCGGCGTCACCTTCCAGCCGTCGATTGTCCAGGGCTTCGTCGACTGGTCGAGGAGTGAATGGCCGTGCACGAGGGAGAATGTCGTGTAGTGCTGGTACGAGAAGCGGTCGATCGCGCGATAGCCGTCCGCAAAGACGGGATGCGAATACTGTCCCGTCCAGAAGAGCTCGCCGTCGACGGGCGTGTAGAGCCCCTCGCGATGGACACGCTCGTACTCGCGGTTGTCGCCGTCCGCATAAGGCTCTTCGGTAAACGTGCCGCCATCCCACCAGTTGGCGAGCGTCCCGTCATTGAAGAAGCCGATGCGCGCCGCCGGCGCATCCGTCCATGCGTTTTCCGCCGTCGCCTCACCTTCGGCGCCCATTCCCTTCAGCGCGACCTCCTTGTAGGCGATGCGCCGCATCATCGTCGTCCGGTCGAACGGTAGCATCTCGAGCGTGGCCTTCACGATTTCCGCGACGGCGGCGGGATCTTTCTCGACGCCATGCACCGAGGTGTGGAACTCGCCCCAAAGGCCGACCCAGCCGGTCTGGAGGCAGTAGATGACGTCGATGTTCCTGCGCACGATGGGCGTAAGCTGGGCGATGTGGGAGAGGATGCGCTCGGTGGTCGGCCCTTCCCCGACCCCGTCAAATTCATAGGCGAACCGAAACAGGAATTTCACGCCGTCGGCGCGGGCGCGGTCGAAATCCGCCTGCAGCGCGTCGAGTTTCTCCTGCGAAATGGAGGAGGAATGGAACTGCGTGAGATAGCAGTAGGCCTGCGCAACCGTCACGCCGTCGCGGACGAACCGCGGGAAGGGCCATTGGTCCGTGACGTGCGTGAACTTGACGGGGTCCTCAGCGAGGCGCCCGACGCCAATCTCGAAGCGGAAGCCACGCTCCGGGTTGGCGAGTCCGTCGCGTCCGTTGTCATCTGTCGGGCGCATGCCCCTGTAGGTGTATTTCATCGCATTTCTCCATTATGGCTCGTAGTAGTCCTCGTGTTTCGGCACGAAAGCCGGCAGCAGCACCAAAAGCACGAGGAAGAAAACCATCATCACGGCGTCGACCGCGAAAATCGACTGGAACTTCGTCACGGTGAACCCGCGGGCGACCCAGGCCGGCGCCAGCAGGCCGCAGGCCAGCGCCCCGGTCACGCCGAAGCGCCCCACGGCGGTGCCGACGGCGCAGAAGACCTGGCACAGCGCGAGTGCAATCGTCTTGTTGCCGGGCCGCGCCAGGGCAAGCGACTCGACGGAATTCACCACCATCATCTCCGCGCCGACGAAAGCCGCGAGAAACTGGACCGCGTCGACAAGGAGGAGGCGATGCGGGTTCGTCGGTTCGCACAGGAAGAGCGCGGCGGGCAGCAGCACGCCCGCGACATGGCAGAAGAGGATCGTCTTCTTCGTGCCCAGCGCCTTGAGAATGCGGTTCGACAGGAGGTAGCCGACAAGGCTGCCTGCAAGCGACAGCGAAGCGGCGAACATGATGGACGAGGGCTCCGCGTTGAAGACGTCGCTTTTCATGTAGACGACCGTCAGCGGGATGTAGGACGTGACAACCACGTTGTAGAGGCAGAAATAGACGCAGAAACCCACAAGCGGCGCGTTTCTAAAGGAAATCCGGAGGCCTTCCTTCAGACTGTACTTCTGGCCGTGCGAGCGGAGCGCGGCCGAAAGCGGCGGGTTGCGGAACTCGGGCGCGAGCGGCGCCCGGTTGGCGAAGTACATGCGGCCGAGATTTCCAAACCCGCAGAGAAGGATGATCGACTGCATAAGCCAAAGCGGCGGATGGCCGCCCATCGACGCCATCAGCCTCCCGAGCGCAAACATCAGGCAGGCGTTGAGCGTCGAGTAGCAGAAGCGCATTGTCGCGAAAAAGCGGCCGCGGTCGCAAGGCCTGAGGAAGTTGTCGAGGATCGGGTACCAACACGCCGTGTAGAGCGGGCGCGTCAGGCAATAGAGGAAGCACGCGCCAAGGAAGAACCCAAGCTTGGCCGCGCCCATCATCGGGGCGGCAGCCATCATCACGAAGGCCGCAAACGCCCCGATGCACGAGGTTGACATCGCGCGGCGCAAACCAAACCGGTCGCAGATGCCGCCGAAGAAGAGGCCGAAGAAGACAGTCGCGACGGGGGTGAAGCCGGTCGCCAGCATCTTCGTCGCGTCGTCGCCGCCCAGCATCGCGATGTAAACGACGATGATGGCGCCCGTGTCGAGCGCCATTTCCGCGATACACCCGCAAAGCGCCGAATAAATCGTGGAACGCCGGCCAAAGCCGCGTTCAGCATCCGTCAAGGTCTCGGCAAAAGTCATCGCAGGCGCCGCCTAAAAGGGCATGGCATCGGTATGGTAGGCCGCCATGACGGCCTTGAAGAGCTCGCGCCTCACGGACCGGTAGAGCGCGACATCCGGCGTGTAGTCGCCGAAGCCACGCACAAGCTTCCCGATAAGTTCATCCGCCTTCGCGGCGTTGCAACGGCGGAGCCTCCTGAGCAGGTCGCCGTCCTCAAAGCCCTGGCGCATCGCTTCGAAGCGGACGCTCGGCCACGGTCCCTTCGGCCCCGGATAGACAACGTGGGTGTCGCCCGGCGGCAGGGCGTTCGTCCCGCCGCCCCAGTTGGGGATCACGCTCCTGTTGAAGGGGCATTCGCTGTCGGGGTATTGGTTGAGCCCCCAGTGGAGGAAGCCGTCGAGCCCGTAGAGCGCGCCGGCCCAGCCCAGGTAAAGCGGGCGCAGCAGCTCGTTGTCGAGGAGGCGGTTCATAAAGCGGCCGCCAGGGCAGCAGCAGGTGTAGTACCAGACCTTGTCGCCGCGCGCCTTCCTGGCGTCGTCGAACTTTTCGCGGGCAGCCTCGAAATGGTCGACGAGCGGGCACCATGCGTCAACGGCGCCGGCCATATCCGGATCCTGCGTGGCGTCCATAAGCGGGATGCCGGGCATGTAGCGGCGGACAATCCCGCAGAACATCCTGTAGTCGGCGGCATTGTCCGGAATGGGTTCGTCCGCCACGTGCTGGATCCAGCGGTCCTGCCAGCCGTTTTTGCGGATCGCCCCCATCAGCTGCCCCGCGATCGACGCGATTACGCGGCAACCCGCGGGCGATGTCGCGAGCTCCTTGACGACCACCGTCGAAAAGGTCGGGCAATTCCAGCGCCCGTCGGAGCGCGAGCCGAAATGGCCGCCCTCAATGTAGTGGAGGCCGGCGTCGGTGAAGATCTTGACGAGCCGCTCAAGGCGCATTTCGTTGAGAAGCGGCAGGCCGTCCTCGACCTCGAAAATGCAACCGAGGGGGATGATGAAGGTGTTCTGGCGGCCGGACGCCATCAGCCTGGCGTATTGCGCGATCATCCGGTAGTGGCGCTCGCTCCAGGGCTCGATGCCATGGCGTTTCGCGATGTTGCCGTAGCTGATCCAGTTGGTGTAGGGGAAGCTTTCGCGGCCGACCTCGGGGAGGAAGACTTCATGGACGCTGGTTTCAAAGGCCAATGTCTTGACCGACTTGCCCTGCGAAAACTTCAGGGTCGCCCGATAGGTTCCGGCCTCGCTGAAGACCGCGCGGAACCGCAGCGCCATCGTCTTGGCGGCGGGAAGGACGGAATCGCCCTCAAGAGGCTCCATCGCGTCGTAAACGCGGAACGGCGCACGGCGCGTCACGAACTCGTTCTTCGGCCCGCCATCGACCTCGGCGAAGTTGCCGGGGCCCGTGTTCTTCTCGACGGGGACGTCGACAAGGCGGAAGAACCGGCAGTCATATTCGGAAACGCCCTGGTCAACCGCCTCGATGGATGCCGAGAATTGGAGCGGTCTCCCGGTGTCAAGACCGTTGAAAAGCACATTGACGTCGGCGACGCCATTGGCGGGACAGTCGCAGGCCAATTCAAGCGCCGGCTTGTCCGCCACCTTTGAGTCGGGATAGAGCCATTCGAGGGAATCGCAAAGACCGCACTTCATAGTCGAATCCTTTCGGGGAGTGAGAAGATTTGCCTGCCATTCTACCATTGCGCACGCGCTTTTGCAACGAGGAGCCGGGCACAGGGTACATGCAGGACATGCCCGGTGGCAAATGCCATGCCAACTGCGCGTCAACGACGCGCCGGTTTGCGTCCTGATTTTTTCGCGGGGGGCTTGGACGGCTTGGTCTTCCCAAACGACGACGGGAGGCCGTGGCTGCCTTCGATTTCGCGGATCTGGTCGCGAAGGGCCGCCGCCGTCTCGAAGTCAAGCGCCTCGGCGGCCTCGAGCATTTTCGACTGGAGCTCCGAGAGCACCGCCTGTATGTCGAGGTCGTCGTCCTCGACGGCGGCGCGGGCACTCTTCGCAGAGGCGTCCCCGCCTGCGACAAGAGGTCCCTTGATCTCGCTTACGACACCGCGGGGCGTGATGCCGTGCGACTCGTTGTAGGCCATTTGGCGGGCGCGGCGGTCGGCGGTGACGTCCATCATCCGCTTCATCGAGTCGGTGACGACGTCGGCGTAGAGGATCACGCGCCCGTTGACGTGGCGGGCGGCACGGCCCGCGGTCTGGATCAACGAAGTGTCGGAGCGGAGGAAGCCCTCCTTGTCGGCGTCGAGCACGGCGACAAGCGCGACCTCCGGAAGGTCAAGTCCTTCACGCAGGAGGTTGATGCCGATAAGGCAGTCGAATTCGCGAAGGCGAAGCCGCTTCAAAATTTCGACGCGCTCAAGGGCGTCGATGTCGGAATGCAGATATTCGACGCGCAACCCGGCTTCGGAAAGATACTGCGTAAGATCCTCGGCCGTGCGCTTCGTAAGTGTCGTGACGAGCGTGCGGTCGCCGGCGGCAGCGGCAAGGCGGATTTCCTCCATCACGTCGTCGATCTGCCCCTTGAGCGGGCGAACCTCCACGGGCGGGTCGAGAAGCCCCGTGGGGCGTATCACCTGCTCGACCACCTGGCGGCTTTCGGCAAGCTCGTAGGCGCCCGGTGTCGCCGAGACGAAAATCACATCGCCGACCTTGCCCTCGAACTCGTTGAAGTTCAGCGGACGGTTATCCGCCGCCGAAGGCAGGCGGAAGCCGTGCTCGATGAGCGTCTTCTTGCGGGCCTGGTCGCCGTTGAACATTGCCCGGAGCTGGGGGAGCGAAACGTGCGACTCGTCGATGAAGGTGATGAAGTCTTCCTGGAAGTAGTCGATCAGGCATGGGGGCGGCGTCCCGGCGGCGCGTCCGCCAAGGTGGCGGGAGTAGTTCTCGATGCCGCTGCAGTAGCCCAGCTCGCGAAGCATGTCGAGGTCGAAGTGCGTGCGCTGGTCAAGGCGCTGGAGTTCGAGCAGTTTCCCCTCGCCCTTGAAAAAGGCAAGCCGCCCGGCGAGTTCCTCCTCGATGGCGGGGATGGCGTCAAGGAGCTTGTCGTGCGGCATCACGAACTGCTTGGCCGGCGAGATGATCGCCCGCTCGACTCTTTCGCAAAGCTTCATTGTGAGCGGCTCGAAGCGGCGCAAGGTGTCGACTGTGTCGCCGAAGAACTCGATGCGGAGGCCATCCTCGCGGTATGCGGGAAAGACATCGACAATGTCGCCGCGGACGCGGAAAGTGCCCTGGGCGCTCTCAATGTCGTTGCGCTGGTACTGAAGTTCGACGAGTTTGGCGAGCAGTTTCTCGCGGCCGTACTCCTCGCCGGCGGCGAGGTGGATGATCATGCCGGAGTAGTCGACCGGGTCGCCCAGGCCGTAGATGCAGGAGACACTGGCCACGACAACGACGTCGTCGCGCGAGAGGAGCGAATTGGTCGCGGAAAGCCTCAGCCGCTCGATCTCCTCGTTGACCATCGCGTCTTTCTCGATGTAAGTGTCGGTCTGCGGGATGTAGGCTTCGGGCTGGTAGTAGTCGTAGTAGGTGATGAAGTACTCGACGGCGTTCTCGGGGAAGAACTCCTTGAACTCGGAATAAAGCTGGGCCGCGAGCGTCTTGTTGTGCGAGATCACAAGAGCCGGCTTGCCGACGCGGGCGATGACATTCGCCATCGTGAAGGTCTTGCCGGAGCCCGTCCCGCCCTGGAGGGTCTGCCGGCGCATTCCCCTCCCCAGCCCGCGGACAAGAGCGTCAATCGCCTGCGGCTGGTCCCCGGTCGGACTGTATTTCGAATGCAGACGGAATTCCGCCATGCCTCAGGACGCGCCTATTTTGCGCGGGGACCGAACTTCGGGGGTTCGGCCAGAAGGGCCTCGAGTTCCTTGATGAACTTCGCGGGAGTGGCGTCGCGCGATGCGCCCAGCCGTCCCCATTCGGTTCGGCCGTCGAAATAGAGGACCACGTAAGTCGGGTAGCCGCGGACGCCAAATTCCGACTGGAGGGCCTGGTTGCGCTTCACATACTCCTTTGGCACGAGCTTCTCGTTGTTCGGGAAGTTGACATAGGCGAGCACGATCTTGTTTGTCGCCCAGTTCTTCCATTCGTCCTTGGAGAAAACCTCGCGGTCCATCAGCTTGCACCAGCCACACCAGTCGCTGCCGGTAAAGTTCACGAAGAGCGGGAGTTTCTTCTCGGCGGCGAGTTTCACGGCGGCGTCATAATCCTGCGTCCACTTGCCGACTTCCGCGCCCTTCACCGCGACAGTCGCCACCTGGGCGAAGGCAATGCCGGCGGCGAAAACAAGCGCCGCGACAATTTTCACAGGGTGAAGCATGGCCGACCTCCTGGATAAACGGATTTAGAAATCGATGCGAAGCGCCGCGCCAACCGTCAGCGTCTCGCCATCGGCGTCTTTGACGTCCTCGAGTTCCTCGAAGGAGTCCGCCCGGTAGTTGAGGTTGACGTCGATGACGACGGGGTCGATGACAACGGCCTTGACGCCAAGGCGGAGGTTGTACCAGGCGTCGCCATAGAAGTCGCCGTCATAATAGTAGCAGCCGACGCCGCAGCCGATGTAGAGGCCCTTGCCAACGATGAGGTGCGCCGAGGGCGCATACATCGATTCGTCAAGGGCGACGAAATTCTCGGGCGACCGCTCAAGTTCGAGACCGAGGCCGATGTAGTCCGTCCACATCCAGCGCGACGAAATCATCCAGCCGAGGCCATCCTCGTCGAACTTCTCGTTGGCGGCGTCCTTGAGCGAATACCAGTAGTTGGCGCCAAGGCCGAGTTCAAACCCGGCCATCGCGGTGTTCGCGGAAAACGCAACCAGAACTGCGGCAGCGGCCGCGAGCGCAAGCTTACTGAACTTCATCTTTTTTCTCCTCCTGGATTTCAACTTTGGGTTCGGCGACTTCTGCCGGCGCCGCTTCGGCTTTCACCTCGGCAGACGCAACTTCGGCGACAGGTTCGGCGACTTCCGCCGGTACCGCCTCCGCAGGGACGTCTGCAGCAGGCTGGGCTTCGGCCGCGACCTCGGCTGCGGATTCCACAGGCTGGGCTTCCGGCACGGTGACACCGGACTCCGCAACGCGGTCGTCCGCAGAAGTCTCCGCGGCGGCAGACGCCGGTTTCGCAACCTTCTTCTTCGCGGTTGAGAAAACCGGATGCGCGGCGGCGGGCGAGATGAACCCATTGAAAAACTCGACAAGGTGTCCCTTCTCGATCAACCAGCGGATGCTGGAGACAACCTTTTTCACGGATTCCTCGTTGCCGTCGGGAACCATGGCCTCGACGAGCGTCTTCTGCGGGCACGAGGGATTGGCCTCGATGAAGGCGGCAATCGAACGAATCTCGTCCGTCACGTTCTCGGTGTCGAGCTTGACGGGCGGGCCAAAGGTCACGAACTCCTGCCCATGCTCGTCGTTGGCGTGGAAGAAGTGGAGCTTGCGGTGGTGGAAAGCCGCATGGAGGGCCTTTGAAAGCGACCCCTGCGAGCGGAGCGCGTCGTCATGCGAGAACTCGCGGTTAAGGAAGGCGGCGAGACGGCGGTTCGGCATGTCCTTGAGCGTCGTGGCGGCGCAAACGACATGCGGGGCGCATCCAATCTGCCCCGGCATAATGTCGCGGCGGAAAATCATCTCGGCCTCGGCGCGCGGGATGCCGATGCGCTCGGACGCGGCTTCGGCCTTGGACTCCTCGCCAGAAGCAGACTCGGCAGCGGGTTCCGCAGCCCCCTCGGCCTTAGGTTGCTCTTCGGCGGGCGCGGCGGCAACCTCCTGCTTGCGGAAGAAAAGCGTGCGCTTCTTCGCGGCTTCGCGCCATTGCTCGACGACTTCAGGGTCGCGCACCATCTCGATGTGGCGGCCATATTCCTCCCTCGACATCCCGGGGAAGCGGTCGTGCAGCACCTCGGCGACGCGCTGCGCGTAGCTGTGGTGGTTGGGCGGGCCAAGCAACTCGCCCGAGAGACCACAACGGGCCACGCACGGGAAGTTGCCGGCGGGTGCTTCACCCTCGACGGTTTCAACGTCGAAGTAGTCGGCCATGTGTTTCGAAAACAGATGCTCGGCGACCTCCGCCTCGGAAAGGGCGGGCATGCCGCACAGGCGGCACTGGAAGACCTTGCCATCGGGATTGGCGGACTTGTCCGCCTCGATGCGGACGGAGAGGCTGGCGTCGTCCTTTTGGAAAAGGCGGACAATGTCGCGGAAAGGATACGCCTTGCGCGTCGCCTGAATGCGGCGGATGATCGCGTCGAGCGCCTTGCCTTCGGGAAGGAACCGCACGGCAAGGGCAAGCGGCGCCTCGGGGGCCGGACGCTCAGGACGCGGCCCGCGGCGATTGAAGTCGCGGCGACCTTCGCCACCTTCGCGGTCGCGGCGGAAATCTCGGCGTTCAAAGTCCTCGCCCTCGCGGCGCGGCGGCCTGTCACGACGCTCGAAACCTTGGCCCTCGCGACGCGGTGGCCTGTCGCGGCGTTCGCCGTCGCGGTCGCGGCGCGGACGATCCTCGCGGTCAAAGTCCGATCTACGCGGACTGCGGCCATCCCCGCCCGAAACAAGCCTGACATTGCCCTCCTGCCCTTCCTTCGCCCAGCTCGGCGCGAAGAAGTCGGCGAGGTTGCCAAGGTCGGCCGCGCCTTGCGCGGCGTCGTTATTCTCTTCGTCGTTCATAAGTACACCCTTAAAAATACCTCTTTATATTATGCCAAATCTCTTTATTTACGCAAGCAAAAAGAACGGGAAAGAAGGAAAAGAACAAGTTTTGCGAAACTTTTGAGCAAGGCTCTTTTCACCCTCGGTACACTTGCTTCTTGAAGGACTGCCCCCCGCTCTTTTCTTCCAATCACATGCCATAACGCCCCGCACAATCACATGCCATAACGCCCCGCAC
>JAZQOA010000154.1:0-3099 GCA_045627605.1 Kiritimatiellia bacterium
ACGCCGTCAAGGAGCACCAGCACCCGGCACCCGCGTTTGCACCCCGCGCCCCGCAGGGCGGAAAGCAACGTGGCGGAGGACGAACTCCCGCGCGACGCGGCCGACGGTTCATAGCGGTCGTCCGCAACGCCGTAGAACGACGCCCCGGAAGCGGAAAGCGCGACGATGCAATCAAATTTTCCCTTGGTCTTCATGGACTACTCGATGCGGAAGAGGAAATCGGGGTTTGTTCCAGGGCGAAGGGTGAGACGCCTGTAGCGCACGCCGGAAGGCGTCTCCGCGCGAAAGCAGCAGACGCCCGGCGCGGGATTCGTGACCACGCAGCCGAAACCCGAAACCTCGGCTACCGCCCCGGTCACAAGGCCTTCGCAAATGAAATAGCGGTCGAGCCGGGAGACAACCCCCGCGGCATACATGCCGTCGGCATCGGTAAAAAGCACCTGGACGACACATGTTGCGGCATTCGACGGGGCGATGGCGAAGGTCCTGTCTGCCTGGTCGAAACGTGCCGGACGTTTCCGGTTGTCGGGGAGGCCGTCGGAGCCAAAATGCCGAAGGGCGCCAAGGGCGACGCCGGCCTCGGCAATCTCGCCTCCCCCGCAATCAAGGATACGGCAAAAACCGGCGGCATCCTTCGAGACGAAGGGATTGCCCCACGGATCGCGGAGCGTGTCGCCTCCGGCCGGGAACCTCAGGTAGGGTCCGCGCCAGCCGCACGGTATTTTGACGGCGGGATCTTCCGGAGCCTCGCCGCAGTAGCCGTCGCCACTCGCCTCGCGGAGGCGGAACGGCGGCAAGTCGCCCCGGAGCCAAAGCTCGCAGGGTGAAAAAACCTCCGGGGCATCGGCGTTTTGCGCGGCGGAACGCGGCAGACGCCCCATGTCCGCGAGGAAACCCGAAGGTTCGCCCCCGGCCTCGTCGTAAACGGCCGCGGCAATCTCGTCGAACTGGCGTTCGGCGGCGGAGGTCTGCTTCGAGTCGCGGATTTTGCCGGCTTCGCGGACGGCCAGATGGGTCATCAGCGCGATGATGAAAAGCGCGATGGCAAGCTCGATCAACGTGAATCCCCTGTTCATCACCGCTCGTCCTCCTCGTAGAAATCGGCGCGGTTGAGAAAAAGGACGAGGTCGTCGCCGCGGTCGCCGGCGTGGCCGGCGTATTTGGAGTCGCGTTTGGCCGGCGCGGACCACGACGACCCCGTGGCGTTGGTGTTGCCGAAGAAGCACGGGGTCGAAACCACGCCATCGGGACCGGCGGAAACGATGCGGGCGAAAAGGAAGCGCTGCTCGTCCGTCACGCCCTCGTAGCTGCCGGAATCACCGGCGAAAGCCTGCGCGGGGGGAATCTGGAGGATGTAGGGGTTGCCCCAGGGGTCGGACAGGGACGGTTCGCCGGGGAAGCCATAGACATAGCCCGGCGCGTATTCGCGGGGAAGAGAAAGCGCCCCCAACCCCGAGGGGAAGAAGGAGGAATCGCCCTCGTCCCGGGCGGGGAAGCGCGCCCCCATGCTGCGGGCGGAGGACATGCTGATGTAAGGGCCGCGCCAGCCACGCCGCCCCGCGTCGCTCCAGTTGGTAAAGGCCGCGGGCGGGGCGATGCCGTCGACACCGTCAAGATCGACGCGCTTCTCCTCGAAAGCGTAGAGATTGGTGGCGACAAGCAAGTTCGCCACGCGAAGGTACCCCGGGGTGAACCCCGGGATGTTGCGCATGTCGTCAAGGTAGCCGGGGGTGGAAGCCGTGCCGACAAAAGCGTCGCGGATAGCCGCCATGTCGGCTTCCGCCACGGTGATTTCGGCGTTGCGCCTCGCATGGGCAAAACGTTGCGCGGCAAGGGAGGAGAGCAGTGCCAAAACAAGCACGACAACCCCCAGTTCGATCAAGGTGAACCCCTTTTTTTTGCCGTTGCATACCTTCATTGCCTAAATATTAACGCAACGCAAGGCAAGAAGGTTCAAGAAAATGCGGGAAAGGCGGTTTTGCACTTGGTTCAAAGCGGCTAAGCTGGTGCCGCACCCTCAAACTCCACAACCCTGCGCGCTCGCTCATGCGCTCCACGGCCCTGCCTCGCGCATCCGCGCGCCCGCTCCGCGGGCCGGCACGGGCCGTGTTCGCATTCGCTCGCCTTCCCCGCCGCCTGAGAGAGGGGGATTATTGTCCTGAGGCCAGGCGGACGCCGAGGAAGCTGAGGCGGACGTCCGGCCCGAACCTGATGCGGCCAGCCGAACGGCAGATCCTGGCGGAGCTGAACCAGCAGCCGCCGCGGTACACGCGGATGACGCCCAAAACCGGACCGCGAGGGTCAGTGACAGCGCCGGACCAGTAACCTCCGTACCAGTCCGCGCACCACTCCCACACATTTCCGCTCATGTCGTGGATGCCAAGCTCGTTCGCCGCCTTCGTCCCGACCTCGTGCATCCTCTCTCCGCTGTTGCCTGAATACCACGCGACCTCGTCTATGTTGTCGCTTCCGCTGTATTTGAAACCTTTGCTCTTCGTCCCGCCGCGCGCCGCAAACTCCCATTCCGCCTCCGTCGGCAAACGGACGCGAAGTCCCTCGCCCTTCGCCTTGAGGCGATCGTTGATCTTCCTGACGAATGCCTTGCAGTCATTCCACGAAACATTCTCCACGGGCAAACTGCCGCCTTCGAAACGCGACGGACTCGACTTCATAACGGACTGCCATTCCTTCTGCGTCACCTCGTACTTCCCCAGCCAGTACCCCTTCGTCAGCGTCACCTCGTGAACGGGCTTTTCGTTATCGCACGCGTCACTGTCGTCCGACCCCATCTGGAAGCTTCCGGGAGCGACCCAGACAAACGCCATCTTCACGCCCGGCGCAATCTCAATGCTCCGTGTCTCTCCGGCGAAACTCCCCTCTACCCGGGCCTTGCGTTCCGCCTCCTCTCGCGCCTTGCGTTCCGCCGCTTCCTCGCGGGCCGTTATTATCTTTTCCGCCGCGGCGGTCTTTGCCGCGGCCCCACGCCAGAAATCAAGCGCAACATCCTTCAGGCCCGCCCTCAGGGCCTCCTCGGCTTTCTTGCATTCGCGTCGCGCCGCATCGTAGTACGGCTTCAGCTCCGGGTCTGACGCCTGTTCC
>JAZQOA010000155.1:0-24582 GCA_045627605.1 Kiritimatiellia bacterium
ATATAATGAGGTACGCGCGTACGCATCGACTTCATCGAATTGTTCAGGATTTTCTGAACTTTTTTGCCCAGCTTCCGTCGCTGCGGAAAACCCCTCCATGGGCTGACTCGAGTGCAAGTTAGCACTTCTCTGAGTGCAAGGCTGCACTTCGCCGAGTGCAAGGCTGCACTTCGCCGAGCGCAAGGTTGCACTTCGCCGAGTCCAAGGTTGCACTTCGCCGAGTCCATCCTTGCGCTCGGAGTGGGCGACGGGGGCTTGCCTCCAGGGCGTCGAGGGGTTTGCGGACAACCTCCTGTTTCGAGGCCGTCCCCTCCGCCCCTCGCCATGTCAAAGGCGGGGGATGGAGGGCATCACATACCGGACCGTGACGCTGCGCCCGGCGGCGGCATTGGCACGGATCGCGGCGGAACGCAAGTCCAGGCCTTCGGCAAGCCCCGCGGCCAAAACGCCGTTAAAGGTGTCGCCCGCGCCCGTCGTATCAACGACCTTGCCGCACGCAACAGCGGGAATGACCTCCCCCGTCGAGCGGATGCGGCATCCGCCCGCCCCAAGCGTCGTGACGACTTCGCCGGGGACCTCCCCGATTTTTCCCTCCTCAAACTCGTTCGGGGTGAAAATACGGACGGTCTTCCTCAATGTCGCCGAAAGCGGACGCGCCGGCGCCGGATTGCAGACAATCCCCGCCCCATGCCGCACGGCCAGCAAGGCGGCGCGGTCATTGACCTCCTCAGGGACTTCGTTGTTCAGAAGCAGGAAATCCGACTGGACGATGGACGCCTCAAAGACATCGACATCGCCGAGATCGAGCCGTGCGCCGGGATAAACCGTGACGCGGGTCTCGCCGCGGGTATCGGTGAGAATCGCCGCGTAGGCTGTGTCGACGGGCTTCCCGATCAAGAAGGGTTCAATACCCTCGCCGCGGCAAAAATCCGAAATCGACGCGACATCCGCTTCGGCGCAGGCGCCGAGAAAAGCAACGGAAGCCCCCTGGCGCGCCGCGGCGACCGCCTGGTTGAAGCCCTTGCCGCCCCATTCCTCGTGAATGCCCAGCGCATGGATCGTCTCGCCCCCGACGTGAAATCGCGGCACTTCCATGAAGACGCTTCTGCCCACCAGGCCAATTACCGTAACGACACCCACCTTGCCTTCTCCTTTGCAAACCATTATAGCGGATGGCGGTTGCGTGCGCAAACGTCAATTTGCTAAAATAAAGGCATGAAAAAACTAGCATTATTCGCGGGGCAGGGCGCGCAGTTCGTTGGCATGGGGCAGGACCTCATGGACGACGCCGACGTCGCCTCGTATTTCGAAACGGCGGGAAAAGTCCTCGGCTACGACCTCGCCAAAATCTGTTTCGAGGGACCGATTGAAAGCCTGACGAGCTCCGACCATTGCCAGCCGGCGATTTTTGTCGTCAGCGCGGCTTGCTACACGGTCTTCCGGAAAAAGTTCCCCAACTACGCCTTCGACGGCTTCGCCGGCCTCAGCCTCGGCGAATGGTCCGCCCTTTGGGCAGGTGGCGTTCTCGACTTCGAGAGCACCGTCAAGGTGCTTGAGGCGCGCGGCAAATTCATGCAGGAAGCCTGCGACCAAAAGCCCTCGGGCATGGCCAGCATCATGTCGCTCCCGTTTGAGGCGGTTGAAAAAATCGCCGCCGACTGTGGGCTTCACATCTCCAACATCAACTCGCAGGCGCAAGTCAACGTCTCGGGCGACAAAGACAAGGTCGCCCTGGCGGCCGAAGCGGCAAAAGCCGCAGGCGGCAAGGCGATCGTCCTCAATGTCGCCGGGGCGTTCCATTCGCCGTTTATGGCTTCCGCGCGCGAAAAACTTGAGCCGGTGCTGGACGGCATGACCTTCAACACGCCCAAGGCGCCCGTTTTCTCAAATGCGACCGGCAAACCCCACGCCCAGGATCCCGCGGCCATCAAGGCGGCGATGCTCGACCAAATCACCGGCACGGTCCGCTGGCTCGACTGCATCCTCGATTCGGGTGCGCACGCCTTCGTCGAATTCGGGCCCGGCAAGGTCCTCTCGGGCCTGGCGCGCCGCATCGACCGCGCCAACGCGGTGGCCAACATCCAGGACAAGGCGGGGCTCGACGCCTTCACCCCCGCGCCATGACGCAAACACCGCAGGGAAACGAACATGGAAGACATGAAAGACAAGGTTGCCATCGTCACAGGCGCGGGCACGGGCATCGGCAAGGCCATCGCGCTTGACCTCGCGGCACGCGGCTGCGACCTGGCGATTTGCGCCCGGCGCATTGAACCGCTCCAGGAAACTGCCGCGGAAATCGCAAAACTCGGCCGCAAGACCTTCGTGGCCTCGGTTGACGTCACCAAGGGCGACGCCGTGCAAGCTTTCGTGGCGGACGCCGTCAAGGCCCTCGGCAAGGTCGACATCCTCGTCAACAACGCCGGCGTCACCCGCGACAATCTTCTCATGAGGATGTCGGAGGAGGAGTGGGACGCCGTCCTCGACACCAACCTCAAGGGCGCCTTCCTCTTTTCAAAAGCCGTCTCAAGGCCGATGATGAAGCAGCGCTCCGGGGCCATCGTCAACATCTCCTCGGTCGTCGGCCTCATCGGCAACCCAGGCCAGTGCAACTACGCGGCCTCCAAGGCCGGGCTTGTCGCCCTCACCAAGTCAATGGCAAGGGAACTCGCCTCAAGGGGCGTCCGCGTCAACGCCGTCGCCCCGGGCTTCATCGTCTCCCAGATGACGGACGCCCTGCCCGAAGAGGCCAAAAGCGCCATGCTGGCCCACATTCCCGCGGCACGCTTCGGCGAACCCGCCGACATCGCCAAGGCCGTCGCCTTCCTCTGCTCCCCCGACGCATCGTACATCACCGGGCAGACGCTCAGCGTGAACGGCGGACTTGCAATGTAAGCCCTCTTTGGGTATAATATTTACAACCATTCAACAGGAGAAGCCAAAATGGCAACCAAACTTGAAGAACGCGTAAAAGCAGTAATCGTTGACAGCCTCGGCGTCAACGCAGACCAGGTCACCCCTGAAGCATCCTTTGTCAACGACCTCCAGGCCGACTCGCTCGACAACATCGAGCTCATCATGGCCTTCGAGGAAGAGTTCGGTGCGGAAATCCCCGATGAGGACGCCGAGAAGCTCACGACTGTCGGCGCCGTGATCGACTACCTCAAGGGCAAGGGCCTCGACAAGGAATAGCCTTCGGTCTTTCCACTGCTGAAAAAAAGCGGGCGGCTTGTGCCGTCCGCTTTTTTATTTTGCCTTGCTTTAATCAATTCAAATTGCCCGGCGGCAATTTCGCCACTCCTCTCTTCCCCATGTGCGTCGCCTTCATTTCGGCGAAAACACGCCACAGGTGCGTACCGTTGACCAGCGACACGACGATCCAGGAAAGCGGGAAGCAGAAGAGCAGGAACGGCAGCGTCCGGTGCAGCGGGAAGACGAAAAGCACCCAGATGACGCGCAGCCCGCAGGCGCCGCCCAGCGTGACGACGGCCGGGTAGATGGAGTGGCCGACGCCGCGCAGGGCGCCGGTGATGACATCCATGAGCGAGCAGAGGATGTAGGCGAACGCCAGGAAGCGGAGGCGGCTCACGCCGTTCGCAATGACGACGGGGTCGCTGTTGTAGAAGGCGACAAACTGCGGGGCGAAGCCAACGACCACCGCGCCCAGGACGATGTTGAGCCCGATCGCGAGACCGACGCAGTAGAGGAAGCTTTTGACAATGCGCCCGTATTTGCGCGCGCCGAAGTTCTGCCCCACGATCGACGTGACCGCGTGGTAGTAGGCGTTGGTCGAGACGTAGACGAAGCCCTCGATGTTGGAGGCGGCCGTGTTGCCGGCGAGCGGCAGCGCCCCGAAGGAGTTGACGCCCGACTGGATGATGATGTTGGCCAGGCTGAACATCGAGCTCTGGAGGCCGGCGGGAAGGCCGATCCGCACGAGTTCCCTCAGCATTTCGCCGTTGATCCTGAGAAGCTTGAGGCGAAGGCGGCAGGCGTCGTGCGAGAGGGCAAGGGCGCGGAGGACGAGCACGGCGGAGATGCCTTGCGACGCGACCGTGGCGAGGGCGACGCCGGCGACATCCATCTTGAAGGCAATGACGAAAAGCAGATTCAGGAGGACGTTCACCACCCCGGCGGCGGTGAGGTAGTAGAGCGGACGCCTTGTGTCGCCGACCGCCCTCAAGATCGCCGCGCCGAAGTTGTAGGCGAGGTTGAAGGGGATGCCCAGGCAAAAGACCTTCATGTAGAGGGCCGAGAGGTCGATCACGTCATCGGGCACGGCGATCAGCCTGAGCACGGGCCTGGAAATCAGAAGGCCGACGATTGTGAGCGCAACGCCCCCGATGAACGAGACGAGAACCGCCGTATGGGCCGCCCGGCTCATGCCCTTGCGGTCGCCGGCGCCAAAGCGGTTGGCCACCAGCACGTTGGCGCCGACGGAAAGCCCGAGGAAAATGGTGATGATCAGGTTGCAGAACGAACCGGTGGCGCCGACGGCCCCCATTGAATACGCCGAGGCAAACCGACCCACGACAACCATGTCCGCCGCGTTGAAGCACAACTGGAGGAGCCCCGAGAGAATCAACGGGTAGGAATAAAGAAGGACCTCCTTGAAAAGAGGTCCCTTTGTCATGTTGAGCGTGTTGCCTGGGTGTGCCATAACTTGCGTGTACTTCTATTATACCAAATGGCAAGGATGCATGCATCCCTCATGTATGGTATAATAAAGGGCAAAGGATTTTTGGCAATAATGGCAGAGATCATCAACCTTTGGCGCGACGAATCCGTTGGCGCCACACTTACGCTTCCCGACATGGCGCCCTACGCCCCGGTGGCCCCCGCGATGCTCGTCATCCCCGGCGGCGGATACGGCTGCGTGTGCATGGCCTCGGAGGGCACGCCCATCGCCGCCCGTTTCACCGAGCTTGGCTACCGCTGCTTCATCCTCACCTACCGCGTGAAACCGCACGCCTACCCCGCGCCGCTCCAAGATGCCGTCCGCGCCATGAAATACATCCGCGGCAACGCAGCGAAATTCCGCGTCAATCCCGCGATGGTCGCCGCCGTCGGCTTTTCGGCGGGCGGCCACCTCGCGGCCTCGCTCGGCACGCTTTGGGACACGGTCGACGCCTCCGATGGCGACGCGCTCGACGCAATCGACCCCGTTCCCAACGCAATCGCCCTCGCCTATCCCGTCATCACCGGCGGCGAAAAGGCGCATCGCGGCTCCGTTCTCAACTGGGTCGGGCACGAGCCGTCGGCGGAAGACATCGCCTTCTTCTCGCTTGAAAACCACGTCACGGAAAAGACCCCGCCCACATTCCTCTGGTCGACGATCGAGGACAATCTCGTCCCCTGCGAGAACGCCCTCCTTTATTTCGAGGCAATGCGCGCCGCGAAGCGGCCGTGCGACCTCCACATCTTCCCGCACGGCCACCACGGCATGCAGATGGGCTACGGCAGGCGCGACATCGCCCTTTGGCCCGAAATGGTCAGGAACTTCACGACCGACACCTGCGGTTTTGCCTTCTAACTGGCGGCGACGCCCCCAACAACCACAAAAAAGGACGCCAATCCCTTTATGAGCATTCGTTCGTTTTTCGAGGAAAACCTCACGCGCAACCCCGGTCGCGCCATGTTCATCTTCAGGCAGGGGGGCGGCATTGTCCGCCGCTCCTACGCCGAGGTCGGCGAGCGCGTCCGGCGAATTTCGCAGTTCGCCGCAACCAAGCTCGGCGTCGTCCCCCGCGCAAACCCCGTCGCCATCATCCTCGAGAACGGCGCCACCTGGATCGAGCTCTACCTCGGCCACAACGCCATTGCGACGCCGGTCGTGCCGGTCGACCCCAAGCTGCGCCCCGAGGAAATCGCCTACATGATGAACGACGCCGGCGTCACGGTCCTCTACACCGACTGCAGGCACTTGCCCATCCTCAGGGAAATCGCCCCAGGCCTCCCCCTTGTGAAGGCTTTCGTCTTCACGGACGGCAAGGAACACGGAGCCCCCGCGGAAATCGACGGCCGTCCCTGCCACGACCTCGAAACCCTCATGGGCGAAGCCGCTGCCGCCGCGGAGGGACCGGACTCTGCCTTCGAAAAGACCAAGGTCAACGACAAAGACATCGCCTCCGTCATCTACACGTCGGGCACCACCGGCCACCCGAAAGGCGCGCTCGTCTCCAACGCCAACTTCTGCGCCGACACCCTCGGCGCACTTGAGATGTTCCCCTTTTTCTCGGGCGAAGACGAGTTCTTCGTGGTCCTCCCCCTCTTCCATTCATTCTCCTTCACGACCAACTTCATCGTGCCGATGAAACTCGGCGCCGGCATCCAGTTCACCACGAGCCTGCGCACGATCGCCGACGACATGCGCGCCTTCAAACCCTCGGTGATGATGGCCGTGCCGCTGCTCGTCGAGAAGATGTACGGCAAGATCGAGGACGGCATCCGCAAGAACAAGGCCGCGACTTTCATCACGAAGCTCGGCCTCGGCAAGCTCCTCGTTCCCCGCATCCGCCAGAATTTCGGCGGCAGGCTCAAGCTCCTCGTCGTCGGCGGCGCCCCCTGCTCTGCCAAGCTTCTCAAGGCGATGAGATCCTACGGCATGCCGATTATCGAGGGCTATGGCCTCACGGAGGCCTCGCCCATCGTCTCGATCCGCCCCTTCAACGACACGCACGTCGGCACCATCGGCATTCCGCTCCCCAACATCGAGGTCAAGCTCGCGGACGTCAATGCAAACGGCGTCGGCGAGCTTCTCGTGCGCGGCCCCATCGTGATGAAGGGCTACCTCAACAAGCCCGAGGCGACGGCCGAGACCCTCGACAAGGAGGGCTGGCTCCACACCGGCGACCTCGCCTCGCAGGACGCCGACGGTTTCCTCACGATTTGCGGGCGCAAGAAGTCGCTCATCGTCAACCGCGAAGGCAAGAACATCTACCCCGAGGAGGTCGAGCTCTGCATCGGCCGCGACCGAAAGGTGCTCGACGTCGTTGTCGTCGGCTACACCGAGGGCGGCGAAGTCGGCGAAAAAGTCGGTGCAATCGTCGTCCCGAACCTCGACGTCTTCAAGGAGGAGAACGGCGGCAAGGAACCCGCCTGGGAGATGGTCGAATCCGCGATGCACAAGCTCGTCGCCGCGCAGTGCGAGCACCTGGCCGAATACAAGACCCCGCGCAAGGTAGCCGTCTACAAGGACCCGCTCGTCCGCACTTCCGCCGGGAAGGTCCGCCGCTTCAAATACCAGGGCACGCTCAACGCCTAAGGCGCCGCGCCCCTCGCAAAATCCCACAAAAACCTGTCGTGGCTCTATGATACAGCCTTTGACGGTCGTCTACCTCCACTCCCCCGCCGCCGACGACGGGGACATGCTCCCGGAGGTTGAATATGGCCTTTCCGACACCTTCCGGAGCTTCTGCCGCAAGATATTCTCCTTTGACGAGCCCCTCGACTACCCGCGGCTCAAGCTCGTCACGGCGGCGACCCCAAAGGAGCTCGACCAACTGCTCTTCGCCGTCGACAACGACAGGCACTTCGTCTCCGACGACGCCAAGTACTGCTGCCTCTTCCTCTTCGACGATGAAATCACCGTGGATGGCACCCCCACCCCGCTTGACGCGCTCAGGCTCGACGGGCTCACCCTCCAGCAATGGTTCCTCACCTACTTCCCGGCCATCCCCAAGGTCGTCCTCACGCAACCCGGCCACCGCAAGGTCAACATCTGTTCGCGCCGCTGGATCTTCAAGCACAAGTCGGTCTTCGACGCGCCAGACCGCTTCAAGGCCCGCATCGGCCGCATGTTCACCTACTTCTGGGCGCCGCATTTCTGGAAGGCGCTCCACGAATACGTCAGCAACAAGGCCGGCACCAACTGGCACACCCCCGGGCACAACAGCGGCAACTCCTTCGAATACTCGCCCTTTCTCCACGGCTTCCACGACGCCTTCGGCTCGTTGCTTTTCCGCGCCGACCTTTCGGTCTCCGTCGAAAGCCTCGGCGACCTCTCGTCGCCCGAAATCGACACCCCGCTTTCCGCCTCGCAGCGCCTCGCCTCGGTGATTTTCGGCTCCGCGCAGACCTGCTTCGTCACCAACGGCACCAGCACCTCCAACAAGGCGATGCTGATGACGCTTCTCCGCCCCGGCGAAGTCGTCCTGCTCGACCGCAACTGCCACAAGTCGGTCCACCACGCGGTGGTGATGTCCGGCGCGGTGCCGCACTACCTGCCCGCGCACTACAACAGCCGCTACGGCATCTGGGGCCCGATCCCGCTCGAAGACCTCCGCGAGGCCATCACGCGCAACTACGAGGCGGCGAAAAAGCCGCGCATGCTCATCATCACCACATGCACCTACGAGGGCGTCCTCTACCCCACGTGGGAGATCGGCCGCCTGTGCGAGGAGGCGGGCATCCTCTTCTACGCCGACGAAGCCTGGGCCCCCTATCTCAACTTCCACCCCTACTACACCCGCACGACCGCCACGGGCGAGCAGGTCCGCTACAACGCCGTCAACGAAATCCGCGGCGCGCACTTCGCCGTGCAATCGACCCACAAGGCGCTCTCGGCCTTCTCGCAGGCCTCGATGATCCATGTCTCGACGCGTTTCAAGCGCCTGGTCGAAGAGGACACCTCCAGGCAGTTCCGCTGGCTGCGCCGCCGCTTCGGGATCAAGGACCACGGCTCGTACGAGAAGTTCTCGCACGACCTCCACGAGTTTCTCCGCTACTGGCACTCCACCTCGCCGCACTACCCGATGCTCGCCACGCTCGACATCGCCGACGTGCAGATGCGCCTCGAAGGCATCCAGCTCATCGAAGAGCGCCTCCACTGGGTCGCCGCCTTCAAGAAGCGCGTCTCGGACCTCTGCAAGCTGCCCGAGGAGGACTGCTTCCCCGGGCTCGGCGCACTCGCCGGCGACTTCGGGAAGTGGGATGCCGACGGCTACCTCCACGACCCGCTCAAGATGATCCTCTCGTTCAAGAACGAAAAGGCCTGCGCGCGGTTCGAGAAGGAACTCCAGAAATCGCACATCCAGTGGGAGAAGTCCACGCCCGTGACAATCCTCTTCCTCGTCACAGTCGGCACCGTCGAGGAGCATTTCGAATACCTCTACCGCGTGTGCCGCCAGATGGCGGACTGCATCGGCAGGCCCGAGGAGGAATTCCGCATCGCCTCCATCCCCGCCGCCATCAGCGAGCAGGCCGCCGTGCTGCCGCGCGACGCCGCCCTCTGCGACGGCGAACTCGTCCCGCTCGCCGAAAGCGAAGGGCGCATCAGCGGCCAGATGCTCGTCCCCTACCCGCCGGGCATCCCGGTCTTCCTGCCCGGGCTCCGCATCACCCGCCCGATGATCGAACTCATCGAAGACGTCATCAAGACGGAAGGCGCCGCAGCCGTCCACGGCATCTTCGCCCGCGGCAAGAAATACTTCATCGAAGTCCTCAACAAGGACGAGGAAAACCGGGTTCTCCGGCTCGATTAGCCGCCATGCTCCTCGACGTCAGGGACCTCCGGGTGTCATTCGCGAAGGACGGCGAGACAACAGACGTCATCCGCGGCGTCTCGTTCTCGCTTGAAAAAGGCGAACGCGCCGCGCTTGTCGGCGAAAGCGGCTGCGGCAAGAGTCTTACGTCGCTCTCGCTCACGCGCCTTCCGCCCACCAACCGCGCCATCATCTCGGGTGAAATCCGCTTCAAAGGCCGTCCGCTTACCGGTCCACACCCGAAAATCGCCTACATCTTCCAGGACCCCATCGCCTCCCTCAACCCCGTCATGCGAATCGGGAGGCAACTGCGCGAAGCCTGCGAAGCGGCGGGGACCGATCCCGGAACCATCGCCGAACTTCTGGAATCGGTCGACCTCCGCGACCCGCAGGGCATCCTCAGGTCCTACCCGTGCGAACTTTCAGGCGGCATGTGCCAGCGCGTGATGATCGCGATGGGACTCGCCCGCCACCCCGAGCTGCTGGTGGCGGACGAACCGACGACGGCGCTTGACGTCACCACGCAGGCAGACGTGATGGATCTGGTCGTCCGCCTCGTCAAGGAACGCGGCATGGCGCTCCTGATGGCCACGCACAACCTCGGGCTCGTCGCGGGCCGGTGCGACACGGCGCACGTTCTCTACGCCGGGCAAATCGTCGAGTCGGGCCCCGTCCGCGACGTCATCGGGAACCCGCTCCACCCCTACGCCAAGGGACTCGTCGCGGCCGTGCCGCGAATCGAGGACGGCCGGGGAAACCAACTCCGCGACATTCCGGGCACAGTCCCCTCGCCGCGCGAAATCGCCGCGCTCACCGCCGCCGAAGACGGGGTCTCCTGCGCCTTCCGTCCGCGCTGCCCCTACGCGACCCCCGCCTGCGAAAAAAACATATCAATGTCCACAAACGGCAACCGCTCCGTGCGCTGCGCACGTTTCCTGCCGCACGCCACACACAAGGAATCCCAAACATGAACGCCAACCGCTTTGAAAATGCGCGCACCGAATTGCGCCGCCAAATCGACGAGGGGCTTTTCGCCGGCGCGGTCTTCGCCGACGCAGACGAAGGCCCCGTTATCGCAGAAGGCCGCCAGTGCTTCATCGAAAAGCAACTGCCCATGACGGAAAAATCGGTCTTCGACATCGCCAGCGTCGGCAAGACGGCAACCGCATCGCTCGCCGCCCTGCTCGTCGCGGACGGCAAACTCGACCCCGACGCGCCATTCACGGACTACCTGCCCGAACACATCCTCGCCCGCGAGCACTGCGCCATCACCGTCCGCGACCTCGCCACGCATTCCGGCGGCTTTGACAACTCCAAGCCCTACTGGGGCGAGGCCGACTACGCGAAGTTTCTTGAAAAACTCTACGCAAAGCGCCCGGTGCACAAGCGCGGCGAAATGTTCGACTACGCCTGCTCGAACTTCATCTACCTCGGCAAAATCATCGAGAAGCTGACCAGCCTCGACCTCGACACGGCGGCGCGCAAAATGCTGTGGGGACCACTTGGCATGACGCACACCACCTGGAATCCGGTTCCCGACGACGGCAACGTCGTTGAATTCTCCCCCGACACCTATGCCGGCACCGGTACGCGGAAAATCGGCGACCACAACGACCTCTCGTGCCATCAGAGCCCCGTCCCCATGGGCAACGGCAGCATCTTCACGACGGCGGGCGACATGCGCCTGTACCTCTCCGACATGCTCCACCGCCGCCATTTTCCAAAGGCCTACTACGACCTTCTCTTCGCCGAATCCTTCGCAAAAGGCGGCGTCCGCCGCACCTTCGGCTGGGACATGCCCGCCGAAAACTCGCCCGCGATGCTCCATCCGGACCTCGGCTTTTCAAATTCGGCGATCTGCCACCAGGGCTGGACGGGACCCGCCATCATTGTCGACCCCGAACGCCACTTCGCCGGGGTTTTCCTCGGCTCGAAAACCGGCGACTACGAAAAGTCAAAACGCGGCCGCATGGTCGTGCTGGCGAAACTGATGGGCGCCTGAGGGCACGGACGCACGACTTTCCGAAAGGCTTCAGAAATGGAAGAAAACCGCATCGAGACCATTGCGCGCGGCATCTGCATCAAGGACGGCTACGTCCTCCTCTGCCGGGGCCGGAAGGCGGGGAACCTCTACTTTCCCGGCGGACACATTGAGTTCGGCGAAACCGGCGCCTACGCGCTGGAGCGCGAAATGATGGAGGAAGCCGGAGTCGAATCACACGCCACGCACTTTCTCGGCTGCGCCGAACACCGCTTCATCCAGAACGGCGCCGAGGAGCATGCGGAAATCAACCTCGTCTACGCCCTCGACGTCCCGGCCCTTTCGCCGTCCGCCAACGTCGAGGCGAGGGAAAGCTGGATCGCCTTCGACTGGATGCCCGTTGCCGAACTCGCCGATTCCCGCGTCGAACCCGAAGCCCTGCGCAAAGTCGCGGCCGACTGGTACGCGGAGGCGAATGCCGCGTCATCGCGCATCGTCTCGACGCCGGGGCTCGTGCGCTGAGGCTTGTTGAAATACGAAAAAGAGGAGGCGGGCGCAAAAGCGTCCGCCTCCTTTTGTCTTGCCCGGTTCACGAGGGCTTTGCCTTTACCACTCGATGAACGCGAATGAGCGCGGCCCGAGCATGAGCGTGACGGAACCGTCGTCCGCGACGTCAAGCGGGACCTCGGTGTAGGTGCGCCATGCGTCGGTCAAGTGGCAGGCGACCTTGTCGAACTTCTTTTTGCCGGCAAGCTTCACCTTGACCTCGCGCTTGTAGTTGACGTTGTTGTCATCCTGGTAGCGGGAGATAAGCGCGGCGTGGCGCGAACCATCTGCCGATGCCGCCGCCGTGACATAGACATCGGGGATTTCGACGTCCTTCCAGGCGTAGCATTCCATCTGGACGAAATCGAGTTTCGCCTTGACCTGCTTGCCGAGGTCGGCGAGCTTGGCCCAGGCGTAGAACGGGTAGTAGCCCTTGAGCGGCTCAAGCGAAATCAAGTCGAAGAGACCGTTCATCGCGCACCCGACGCGGGCGTCGTAGTACATGAGCATGTCGAGGGGCTTGTCCTGGCAGGCGGACATCGTCGCGGCGATAAACGCGGCGTCCTTCAAGTTGTCCGTGCCGCTTTCGACCTCGAGTGAATAGACCCAGCTCGGCGACCAGTCCTTGACGTAGTTCCACTCGTTGAGGATCGATTCGGTTTTCCTGTAGCCGAACTTGTCGAGCGTCTGGCGGGCAAGGTCGCAGCGACCGGCGATCTGCTCCGGCGTGACAGCGTAAATATGCCACGAGAAGAAGTCGATCGGCACCTTGTGCTTCTTCATGTCCGCAAGGAAAAGTTCGGCCCAGGCCCATCCGCCGGCAAGCGCGGGGCCGCCAATCTTGAGGTGCGGGAAGCACTTCTTCAGGTGCTTGGCCGCGGTGGCGTAGAGGTCGAAGAACTGCTGGCAGTTGCCGGTCCACGTCTTCGGGTTCGGCGGCAGCCCGCCGTCAAGCGGCACATGGAGATCGGGCTCGTTCCAGAGCTCCCAGTAGTCGAGCTTCCACTTGAAGCCGCCGGCCCAGCCCTCGGTGTAGTGGCGGATGATGTGCTCGCAGATCTCGGCCCACTTCTGGTTGTCCTTCGGCGGGAGGATGCCGTATTTCTTCACGCCGTGCTCAATTGACTGGCCAAGGCGGAAGAAGACCTCGGTGCCCGCGTCGACAATCGTCTGCAGGTAGGCGTCGGTCATCGTGGAGTCGTAGGAGGCGGGGCTTGAAACGTCGGCGTCGAAATCGGGGAAGACCGCCGTCACATCGACCGTGTGAGGGGCGCCGTAGGTCGAGCACCAGTTGGCGTCGTGGATGCGCGCGTAGGGCGTGCGCAGCGCCTTGTAGGTGTCGAAGTTGCCGCGGCTCTGGTCGGAGCGCGCACGGCTCGGGCCGTTGTTGACGGCATTCATGGGCTTGATCCTGCCGGCCGGCTTGGCGGCGTCAATCGTGACAGTTGTCACGGGGGGAGGTGTTTTGGTTTTCATAGTGGAAAAAATTATAGACATTCCACGCGCAAGTGTAAATGCGGAAATTTTGCGGGAGGGCGGCACTTGCCATTCGGCGCATTTTGTTATAGGATATGTAATGGTCTTGGCAAAGCCAGGGACTAAACTCAAACAACAGGCAAGGCAAATGAAGGAAGTCAGAATTGGCGTCATCGGCGTCGGCGGCATGGGCACCGGCCACGTCAGGCGGATTGAAAGCGGCTTGATCAAGCGCGCCCGTGTCACGGCGGTATGCGACATCGACCCCCGCAAGATGGAGAAGTTTTCCGACACGTACAAGAAGTTCACCGACAGCCGCAAGCTCATCCGCTCCGGCGAGGTCGACGCCGTCGTCATCGCGACGCCGCACTACTTCCACACCACCATCGGCATCGACGCGATGGACTGCGGCCTCCACACCCTCAGCGAAAAGCCCATCTCCGTGCACAAGGCCGATGCCGAGCGTCTCATCGCGGCGCACACGCGCAACCCGAAGCTCGTCTTCGCGGCGATGTTCAACCAGCGCACCAACCCGCACTACATCAAGTTGCGCGAACTCATCCGGAGCGGCGATCTTGGCGAAATCTTCCGCATCAACTGGATCATCACCGACTGGTTCCGCACGCAGTACTACTACGACTGCGGCGACTGGCGCGCGACCTGGGGCGGGGAAGGCGGCGGCGTGTTGCTCAACCAGTGCCCGCACCAGCTCGACCTCTTCCAGTGGATGTTCGGCATGCCCGTCCAGATGCGCGCCTTCTGCGACATCGGCATGTTCCACCACATCGAGGTGGAAGACAACGTGACCGCCTACATGAAATTCGCCAACGGGGCAACCGGCGTCTTCATCACCTCGACGGGCGAAGCCCCCGGCACCAACCGCCTTGAAATCGCGGCGGACCGGGGCAAGGTCGTTTTCGAAGGCGACAAGATCACCTGGCAGCGCAACACGCGGTCGCTCGCCGACTACCGCGCCAACGAGCCCCAGATGTGGGGCCGCCCCGAAGTCTGGAACGTCGACATCCCGGCGTCGGGCAACGGCGGCCAGCACGACGAAGTCATGCAAAACTACGTCGATGCGATTCTCGACAAGGTTCCCCTCATCGCCCCGGCGGAGGAAGGTCTCAAGTCGGTTGAGCTTTGCAACGCGATGCTCTATTCGTCGTTCACGGGCAAGACCGTTGACATCCCGATCAATTCGGCGGCCTACGAACGACACTTGAAAAAACTCATCAAGACATCGACCTTCAAGAAGAACAGCAACGTTGACATCGGGGCCGGTGAAATCGACATGACAGCCTCGAATGCCGCTTTCAAAAAATAGGCAGATGCGTTGGCGGGCGCGAGGGCCGTGCAATCCCCGCGCCCGCCAACATCGGCATAACTTTTGAAAGGCATTCATAGTTTGACTGTTTTTGCGATTTCAAGTATAATTGTTTTATGTGCGCATAGTGTCATGCGGCAAGCAAAGTAAAATGCCAACCAGCTTTACAACCGTGTTGAAAACTTCTTATTGGAAAGCCTCTTTTAAAGGGGTTTGCGTTGCCGCATGCCTCTCCTTGGGGTTCCTTGGTTGCATATCGTCCGACATCCCGCCAGAGGAAATCGACGGCGGCGCCACACTCATGCCGGAGGAAGCGGCAATAACTGCGACGCCGTCCCTGGCGAATGTCACTCCCGCCGCCCCCCTTGCGCAATCCGGGCAGGCGGCGCAACCCAATCCCGAACAACCCAAGCCCGTGGGAACTGAAATTCCCGCGTCAGGCAGGGTTCTTGCCGAGCCGATTCTCCAGATGGGCTACAGGCTCCGCATCGCGGTCATGGTTGGCGACACCCAGGAGCTTGCGCCAACCGAAGTTCTGGTTTCGGACAAATGCGAAATCACCCTTCCCCTTGTCGGCAAGATTGATTGCAATGGCCTTACGCTCAACGGCTTGCGTAGCCGCCTGACCACCCGCTACGGCGAATTCATGCGCGATCCTGAAGTTACGGTTTCGTTTGTGTACAGCGAGGACTCGCTTTCACCTTATGGGCAAGTCCTGGTCCAAGGGCGCGTCGCCCGGGAAGGCTGGGTCAACATTCCCATGACGCGCGTCCTTAAACTCAGCCGCGCCATCCAACTTTCGGGCGGTTTTGCGTCAAGCGCGAGGAAAAGCTCGGTTCGTGTGACACGCAGGGATGCGGAAGGCAAGCCCGTGCACTACAAGGTCGATGTCGAAGCCATTGGCAAATACGGGGATCTCGACAAGGACATCGTTCTTGAACCGGATGACGTCATTTACGTTTACGAATCCAATTTCTGACAGGCGCAAGCCTTAATTCAACAAAAGGAAAAGTCATGAAAACTGTAAGGATGTTTCTCATTGCGGCAACGGCAGCCTCCTTCGTCTTTGCCGACACCAGCGACGCCGTGACCAAGGCCGCGGAAGACCCCTCGACGATTCCCGACGCCGTAAAAACCCTGGGCAATGTCACCCCTGAGGCCTTCGCCACGGATACGATCAACGCAATCGCCTCGATGCCCAAGAGGCCCGTCACGAAAGTCTTGAAAATGGCCGACGCCGCAAAGGAGTTCATTGACACGACCAAGAACGGCAAGCTTGACGACATGCTTGTCGCCCTCATCTCCAACGTCCCCTTCGAAGCGCTTCCGGCCTGGACGGTTCTGACGACTCCTGCGGTCCAAAAGGAAATCAAGGAGCTTGACGACAAAACCTACCAGTCTCTTGTGGCCGACACGGTCAAGGGAATTGGCGCCATCAAGGACTTCTCCGACGACGACAAGGCCATTGTCACGGCTTTTGCACTCAAGCTTCTTGCGCGCATGTCCGATCCCGATTCCGACGACATGGCTTTCAAGGCCGGGTTGAAGGCGCTTCCCCCCGCCTACGCCAAGCAAGTCGAAGACGCCCTTCCCTCTGTGTTTTCCGGAGACTACGAGGCGGTTCTTGGCGACATCAACATCATCGCCCTTGTCGGCGACATCGATGCCGATGAGATCGCGAAGGAAAACAACGAAACGGCAAAAACAATCGCCACGGATCGCGTTCCCACCACCGCCACGGAAGGGACCGAGGCCTATCTGCCGGCCGGTGCCGAAGCCATCGCCATCATTGACATTGTCAAGGCAAGGGAAAGCAAAAACAAGAAGGACGAGCCCAAGAAAAAAGACAAGAAAGTCAAAAAGGACAATGGCAAGGACAAGCCGCCGGTGCCGCCTCCCTACAAGGAGCAGTTCTAAGCCTTATCGCAACTTTTGAAACAAGGAAAACCACATGAAAAAGTCCATTACACTGGCGGCTGCGGCCGCAGTCGCCGTTGCGACAATCCCCTCCGCGCAGGCCGCGCCCATTGGCTATGAAAACGCAAGTGGTTTTTGGATTGAAAACACGCTGAACGTCTCCCCGTTCGTCGATCTTTCGTTCAGCCACGACGACAACCCCCACACCGCGCGCGAATATACGATCAGGCAGGTCAAGGGAATGTATTCGCCTGATTTGCCCGCAAATGAAAGGCCGATAGGGAACATTTACGACAAGGACAACAAGATTGTCGAATCTGACAGCTGGAGCCTCAAGGCCGGAGCCAACCTCCTCCTTCCCGGAAACCACTGGCAACTCAAGGGCCGCGGCTTCTACTTGATGGAGAACTACACCGACGAGTACGTCGACGACCGCACCGACTGGTCTGAAAACCTCGTTCTTTCGGGTTTCACCGACGCTGGAACGAAATGGTCGCTCTCCGAACTCTACCAAGACATCCAGTATGACGACGAATTCGACATTTCGCAGTCCGACCGCAAGGAACTTTCACTCCAGGGCAATGTCGATGCGGCGTTGACGGAAAAAAGCCACGTCATGGTTGGCGGCTTCTACCGCGACCGCAAGTATGACGACTCGCGTTCCGAACTTTGGAACACGTTGTATGACTATTCCTCCTACGGCGGCAGCCTTGGTTTCGCGCACACGCTCACGGAAAAAACAGATTGGACGATCCACGCCGTCTACACCCTCCACGACAAGGAAGAATACGACAGCAAGGCATCCGGTCTCAACGGCCAAATCGGTCTTCGCACCCGCACAACCGAAAAGTTGTCATTCACGACATCCGTCGGTGCCGAATACTTCAAGGACTTCAAGTACAGGACCATCGACGACCAGAGGTACGAGGAAGCCGAGCATGAAGTCGGGTTCACCTACAACATCGCGATGAACTGGAAGATCACGCAGCGTCTCTCCCTCAATGTCAGCGGCTATGCCGACTATGAGCCGGCGGAAGACATCGAGGACAACTCGTTGCTTGCCAATGTCATTGGCGCCGCGCTCACCTACAGGCCCGGCGACCACTGGACGCTCAAGGGTGGTCTTGCCTACAGGCGCGAGGATTTCAACCGCGAGGTTGTCGAACAGCTTGCCAACGACTACAACCCCTACATCTCCGTCAAGGAAAACGGCGACAACCGCACGGACAACGAAATTTCGGCCTTTGCCAATATTACGTTCGCCCTCAACAAGTACTGCTCAATCCATGCGGACTGGCGCTTCACCACGGTTGATTCGTCAATCTGGGGCTACGACTACGACCGCCAGCGCTATGGTCTGGGCATTTCGCTCAAGTACTAAGCCGCGGCAAAACGCGCTTCAAGGATGAAATGCGTTCCTTCCTTTTTTCAAAAATCGCAATTCCGCTGCACCTGGCGTTTATCTTCGGGTATCTCGCCTGCGTGCAGCCTGGGCCGGAAAGCATAACATCCTATTTGCCCCTCGCTTTTTTTGCGGCGGGTCTTTTTGAAATAACCCTGCTCTTCCCCTCCGCCAGAAAAGGCGAAGACGTTGATGACGCTCGTTATCGCGTTCTTAGGGGAATATTCAGCGACCCCGTGTTTTTCTTCGGGGTCGCTGCTTTCATTTTTATCGTTTTCCAGACGCTGAACGGCCCGCGGGACTTGATTTACGACCGCATTCTCAAGTGCTGGCGTTATACACCCGGATACTTCCGCGGCCTCCCCGCCTGCCTTGACATGACCCTCTCCTTCCAAGGTGCCTTCTGGGTTCTTGTCGTTGCCGTATCAATGCTCGCGGTTAGATCGGGTCTCGGGAAAAAAGGGCGGAACTTGCTTCTGAAATTGATGCTTGGCGTAGCCTCCGCCCTTGCCCTCTACGGTCTTTTCACCTATGAGCCCGCCGAGGCCGGAGCCCCGATACTTCCCCTCGCCACTTTTGCGACGCCTTCTGAAGCTGGCGCGTTTTTCCTAATGAACGCCTGTGCCGCCTTCGGCCTTCTGTTTACGGAAATGGCCATGGAGGAACCCGGCAAGAACAGTCTGCGCTTTTTGCTTTTCGCACTCGTGGCCAACCTCATGGCGGCACTTTACTCGCTTTCCTGCCTTGTCATTGCGACGTTGGCGGTTGCACTCGCCATCTTAACCATCTATACGCTTGTCTTCTTCGTCAAGGAAGCCGCAGGCGAGCTCCGGCTCACCACCCTTGCCGTAACGGCAATTCTCATCGCCGTGGTATGCTTCCTGCACTTCGTCGCCTACCCCAAGAACCGACTCCACGAATGCGCAGATCGCATTTTCAACGGTCCCTGGCAAACTGAAGCGCAAAAAGCCGAAGCCGGCGTCATGCGCGCAGCAGCCTGGCGAATGTTTAACGACAATACCCTTGGAGGAACCGGCACCTGGTGCTACGGGCACGAAAACGGAATGTCCAGGTACTTGAAGGATGACGAATGGCAACATATCTCCGATCCCGATTCGCGCCATTACATCTGCGGAAATGACTTCGCGCAATTTCTCGCGGAGTACGGGGCCTTGGGTTTCGCGCTTATGGCAGCCCCATTCGCCATGATTCTCATTTCGTCAATTATCCGCATGTTCCTCGTCTCCAGAAACGGCACGAAATTGCGCCCCGGGCGAAAAGCGACGACTGCGGCGGAAATCGACAGGGTCAACATTTTCGACATCTTGCCGCTCAATGTCCTCGCCTTGGCAATCGCCGCGGGAAGCGCCACGGCAATATCGTTTTTCGCGCCTGTTTTCAGGTGCCCGCTTAACATTCTCACTTGGGCGGTGCTTCTGTCGCTGGCCCATGCCCAGCTTGCCATACCAAAGAAGATTCAAAAATGAACAAGGACCGCTACAAGAAGAACACGGAGCCAAGACCAGAGGAAAAAATGGCGAAAACGGACAGGCAAGACGACACGGGCGCAAAGGAACAGCCCAAGGATGACAAGACCGTAAACGCCGCAGGCACGGATGGCGCGGGAACGGCCGCCGGCAATGTCGCTTCCGACAACAAGGACGAAGGCAAAAAGGGAAAGTCCGGCGGGCATGGCCCGGCCTACTACTATGGCCGCGGAAATTCCACCTACGGGAGCTCAAGCCCCTATTACAGTTCGGCTTCGGGAGGCAACTCCAGCGGCCCGGGCTACTATTATGGCAACAGCGGGAGCAGTTACGGGGCCGGCTACTATTATGGCGGTGGCAGTGGCGGCAGTTATGGCGCAGGCTATTATTACGGCGGCAACAACCCGCACGACCAGGAAGAATCCATCTTCGGGCCGGTTTCGCTCCTTCGCGTAATCCGCGTCCTGCTCCTCAAATGGCCGACGCTCGTTGTCGCCATCGTGCTTGGCCTCGCCGCCGGCTTCGCCTACTACAAGGCAACGCCGGTCACTTACAAGGCCACCAGCCTTATCGAGCTCAGCGTCAAGCCCACGAAGATGATGAACACGCAGGACATCGTCATCAACGACCCCAACGCCCAGGGTACGACGCAGGAAATTTTCAACACGCGCCTCGCCATGCTCCACAGCATGAAAGTCATCAAGCTTGTCGCGGAACGCATCCGCTCGGATTACCCGGCGCTCAAGACAATGTCCGACGAAGATCTCGCCGGCTTGCTGAAGAACAACGTCTCATTTGACATCCAGCGGCATTCGAGGCTCGTCAACATTTCCGTACGCTACACCGACCCGGCCATTGCGCAGACCATCGCCAACGCATATGCGGAAACCGCAATGACCTACTCGATGGACGAGAACAAGGAAACGGCCGAAGCAGGCGTCGCCTGGCTCAAGCAAATGCAGGAATCACACGGGCGCGCCGTGGACGAAGCCTCCAAGGCCATTTTGGAATTCCGCCAGGAAAACCAACTCGACCCCATGATCAGCGAAGAACAGAGCCTCGGCCAGACCTACTCGCAGCTGCAAAGCGACAAGCTCCACGCCGACACCGCCCTCACGGCCGACGACGAACTTCTCGCAATTCTCACGGCCATCCAGCAGGATCCGTCAAAATTCAGTTCGATTCCGGGCAACACGCCGCGAGCCGGTGAAATCTCGGCGGCGCAAAAAGAACTTCAAGACGCCGTCACCAAACGCGACGCGCTTCTCTCCAAATACACGGCAAAGCACCCCGAAGTCGAGCAAGTCAACCGCCAGATCGAAGTTTTGGAAAAGCAGTATTCCGACGCCGTCTACCGGGCGCGCGAAACAGCCGCCGCCAACCGCGAGTTGAGTGCCCGCAGGGTTGACGTCATCAACAAGATGATCGAGGAAAACTTCGCCCGCCAACAGGAGCTTGGCGCGAAAATCGCCGCCGTCGAGAGCAAGCTCAAGCAACTTGAATTCGCCTACTCGAACGCATCCGAAAGTTACCAGGCGATTTCCCGGCGCATGGAGGAGGCGCGCATCTCCATCGACGATTCACTTGCCACAATCCGCATCATCGAACTCGCCACCCTCCCCAAGCACCAGTTCAGCCCCGATCCGCGCATTGCCTTCTCCGTCGGCGCCGTCCTCGGCCTCATTGCCGGGTTCCTCTTCATCCTCGCGCTTGACCGCGTCGAAGACCGCATCACGGGCTCCGACGACATCAAGCGCCACATGAACACCACGGTGCTGAACCTCATTCCGCGCATTCCGCGCACCAAGCGCACCCAGCTCGCCTTGCTTTCGGCCACCAAGAAGTTCAGCCGCATTGCCGAGGCCTTCGCCGGTCTGCGCGGGCTTCTCGAATCGCCTCGCTACGCCAACGTCTCCAAGGTCATGCTCGTCGTCTCCACGCAGCCCGAGGAAGGCAAGACCATCACGGCCTCCAACCTCGCCCTTTCCTTTGCCCTTTCCGGCAAGAAGACGCTGCTCATCGACTTCGACTTGCGCCGGCCGCGCGTCGCCCGCATCTACGAGGTCGCCGAAAAAATCAAGGCCCACAACAACCTCATCGAGGTTCTTGACGATCCTGCCGAGACCGACTACAACGAAATGGCGATTCCCTCGGGCTTCGAAAACCTCGATCTCGTCGTTTCCGCCGTCTCGTCGAGCATTTCGCCCGCAAACGTCATCGGATCGGAAAAACTTCGTTCCTTCTTCGACTGGGCGCGCGCCAACTACGAGCACGTCGTCATCGACTCGCCGCCTTTCGGCCTCGTCTCCGACGCCATCCGGCTGGGGGCCTTTTCAGATGCCGTCATGATCGTCTGCCGACCCAACAAGAGTCGCTTTGGACTTGTCCGCCACGCCATTACCGCCCTTAAGGAAAGCGGCTCCAATGTCATCGGCGTCGTTGTCAACGAGGTCAACTTCAACCAGGCCAACGCCTTTACGTCCGGAACCTACAACTCCTACTCAAACTACAGCAAGTACGGCAAGTACGGAGGCCGCTACGGCTATGGCTACGGCTCGTACTACAAGCGCGCCGCCAAGGACGACATCACCACGGTTGACACGTCGGAAGACGACGAAAGCAGTTCGGCCAACGACTCGCCCGACAGCCGACCCGATGAAACCCGGCGTTCGGGAAGGGCCGACGAGCTCGACGTCGACGACGAAGAGTAGTCCCCGCCCCTGTCAGGACAACCGCCTGGCGTGTTGCCAGGCGGTTTCTCTTTTACTTAGCAATTCCCACAAAAGGACTCCACAATGGCTGAAAACAAGGAAAATCTCAAGATGGAGGCGATCGTCTCCCTCTGCAAGCGCCGCGGCATCATTTACCAAAGCTCGGAAATTTACGGCGGTATCAACGGCTTCTGGGACTACGGACCGCTCGGCTGCGAACTCAAGAAGAACGTCAAGGACTCGTGGTGGAAGCGCACCGTGCGCCTCCGCGAAGACGTCGAGGGCCTCGACGCCACCATCATCATGCACCCCGACATCTGGCGCGCCTCCGGCCACGCCGCCGGCTTCGCCGACCCCATGGTCGACTGCAAGGAGTGCCGCAAGCGCTTCCGCGCCGACCAGCTCTGCGAGGAACAGGGCATGCAGCTCATCAAGACCGACAAGGGCTTCGCGCTCCCCGAAGGCGTCAAGTGCACGGCCTGCGGCTCCAAGGAGCTGACCGAGCCCCGCGCCTTCAATCTCATGTTCAAGACCTATGTGGGCCCCGTGGAGGACGAAAACTCCGTCGCCTATCTGCGTCCCGAGACGGCCCAGGCGATCTTCGCCGAATTTGGCAACGTGATCTCGACCTCGCGCCAGGCCGTTCCCTTCGGCATCGCCCAGGTTGGCAAGTCCTTCCGCAACGAGATCAACCCGCGCAACTTCACGTTCCGCTCCCGCGAGTTCGAGCAGATGGAGCTCGAATACTTCATCAAGCCCGACGAGGCCGTCGAGCTTATCTGCGGCCATGTCGCCAAGCTCACGCCCGAAACCGACCTCTCGGAGCCGCAGGCGGACTGGGGCTGGGAAATCTGGCACCGCTACTGGGTTGAACAGCGCCGCCTCTGGCTGCGCGACGTCGGCCTCCCCGCCGAATCAATCGTCGAGTACTGGCAGAAACCCGACGAGCTCGCGCACTACGCCCGCGCCTGCGTCGACTTCGAATACACGTTCCCCTTCGGGACGCAGGAGCTCGAAGGCATCGCCGCCCGTTCCGACTTCGACCTCACCCAGCACCAGAACCACAGCGGCAAGTCGATGGAGGTCTTCGACGAGTCCCTCAAGAACGCCGCCGCCGCGCTTGACGATGCCGCCAAGGCCGCCTTCAAGGCCAAGGTCGTCGCCGAGTGGACGTCGCGCGGGAAGGATGCCGAGAAGGCCGCCCAGTTCGTCGACCGCCTCTTCGAGGGCAAGTACATCCCGCACGTCATCGAGCCTTCGGCCGGCGCCGACCGCATGACCCTCGCCCTTATCTGCAACGCCTACTGCGAGGAGGAAGTCCCCAACGACAAGGGCAAAAAGGACGTCCGCACCGTGCTGCGCTTCTCGCCCAAGGTCGCGCCCGTCAAGGTTGCCGTCTTCCCGCTCGTCAAGAACAAGCCCGAGCTCTACGCCAAGGCCCGCGAAATCTTCAAGACGCTCCGCAACCGCTGGAACTGCTTCTGGGACGAGAGCGGCGCCATCGGCCGCCGCTACCGCCGCCAGGACGAGGCCGGCACGCCGTTCTGCGTCACGGTTGATTTCGACACGCTCGAAAACGGCACCGTGACCGTCCGCGACCGCGACTCGATGCAGCAGGAGCGCCTCACGCTCGACGCGCTTGTCGCCAAGCTCACCGCCGCGATCGACGAATAACCCGCGAACAGGGGTCGGCACTTGGGCTTGCCGATGGTGCCGGGCACAGGATCGTTTTTGCATTTTGGGAGGGACGCGCTCCCGCGCGTCCACCGAGCTTTGCAGGCGTAATCATGACGTGGGGTTTCGCGGGAGCGTGACCTTGGTATGTCCGCCTATGGTACCTGCCACAGGCTCGGCTTCGCGTTTTTGGGGAGGGACGTGCTCCCGCACGTCCGCCGGACAGGGAGATCGCAATACATGGATTTTGAAAACTTCCGCGCTGCCGTAGAAGCCCGTCGCTCGTTCATCCTCGATGCCGAGCGCCACCTTTGGCGCACCCCTGAGCCCGGGTTCAGGGAGTGGAAAACCCACGCCTACCTCAAGGCCCAGTTTGAATCGCTTGGCCTTGCCCCAAGGGAGTTCGACCGCATTCCGGCGTCCATCGCCAGAAAGAGCTCCGCAAACGGCAAGGACCGCGTTTTCGGGAAAATACCCGGTTTCTTCGTGGACTTCGACACGGGGAGGCCTGGCCCCCGACTGGCAATCTTCGGCGAAATGGATTCGCTGATTGTCCCGTCCCACCCCGAATGCGACAAGGAAACC
>JAZQOA010000156.1:0-31831 GCA_045627605.1 Kiritimatiellia bacterium
AACATGCGGGCAAATGGTGGCTCGTCGATCCCGAAGGCAACCTTTTTTGAAGCTTTGGCGCCATTCGCGTGACGCCGTCGTCGGCGATGACGCCGCTCAACGGCACCCCGCATCCATCGTGGCGCTATGGTCGGCCGATGCCGCCCCGCCATGCCTTTTTCGAGAACCTCCCTGCCGAAGACTCTCCCTTCGCGAAGTTCTACAAGACGCACGACGAACTGCTCGTCGGCGCCTACCTGAAGCGCGGCGAGACGGAGTGGTATGATTTCTCGTCGTCGAATCTCTACCGCAAGTATGGCGACGGCTACTACGCGAAGTTCGCGGACTCCTGCCACCGCCGCCTTCGCAGCTGGGGGATGAATACAATCGCCAATAGCTCCGACACGGCGATTTGCCTCGACGACCGCACGCCTTACGCCGAGCGCGTCGAATGCGTCTCGCGCTTCATCGAAGGGTCGCGCGGCAACTGGTGGAAGTTTCGCGACCCCTACGACCCGTCATTTACGGAAGGCGTCCGCCAGGCGCTTGAGGAGCACGGGCGCGAAGCGCACGATCCGTGGTGCATCGGTTTCTTCGTCGACAACGAAATTGTCTGGGGCGACGGCGACACCGACCTTGCCCGCTGGACCCTGGCGTCATCCGAGGACCAGCCGGCCCGCAAGGTTTTCATGAAGTTTCTCGCGGACAAAGGCGTGCGGCCCGAGAACGTCACGGTTGTCGAGCTCCGCGCTTTCACGGCGATGATCACCGAGGAGTACTTCCGCAAGACGCGCGAAACGCTCAAGTCCTTTGATCCTGGTCTCGCCTACCTTGGCTGCCGTTTCTGCGGCGCACCCTACAAGGTCGTCGAGATCTGCGCGAAGTACGCGGATGTCATCAGCTACAATTTGTATACTTACTCGCTCAAGGGGTGGACGCTTCCCTCGGGCATCGACCGGCCGGTCTTCCTCAGCGAGTTCCATTTTGGCGCGACTGACCGCGGCCCCTTCGGGCGCTCGCTCATCGAGTGCCGCGACCAGAACGACCGCGCGGACGCCATTCGCCAGTTTATTGTCGACGCGCTTGGCAACCCGCTTATCGCCGGCATCCACTGGCACCAGTTCTCCGACCAGGCCACGACCGGCCGCTTCGACGGCGAGTATTTCCAAGTGGGGCTTACCGATGTCTGCGACAGCCCATATCCCGAGACGATCGCCGCCCTGCGCGACATCGGCTACGGCCTCTACGAGCGCCGCATGGGAAAGGAACATGACAATGCTTAGCGAGACCTTCAGGAAGGACAGGACGCTTATCGAGGGCAAGTACCACGATCCTGCGAGGCCCTTCAACCCCTTCGCCCGAATGGCCTACCACGGCTGGGAGTGCCCGGAGGACTCGGGGCTTCCCATCGACTCCATCAAGGCCGGGCTCGAGGAGGTGGCCGCGAAATACGCCGGCGAATCGCACGAGGTGCGCAAGGCGCGCGCCGTCGAATACGTCCTTGCGCACACGCGTATCGACGTCCGCGAATGCGACTATTTTCCGCTTGTCTACACGTGGAACCGCGAAATCAAAGCCACGACCGTCGAGAAATGGTGCGGCGAACTCTTCGGCGAGAAGGTCGCGAAGGATGTCGCAGAAACCTACGCGCTCTTCAACCAGTCCGGTTCCGCCACGATTTGGCCCGATTTCGACCACGTGATCCCCGATTGGGATTCGATTATGTCCCTCGGTTTTCCGGGTCTGCTGGAACGCGCCCGCGCCTACCGCGCCAAACATGAGGTTGCCGCGCCGCTTTCCGCCGCGCAGCGCGCCTATTTTGACGGCATTGAAATCGAATATGCCGCCATCGTGCGGTTCCTGGGGCGGTTGGCGGACGCCGCGGAAACGAAGCCCCACGCCAAGGCCGCTGTGACGGCGGCGAGCCTGCGTCGCCTGGCCTCTGGGGCGCCGAAGACCTTTTTTGACGCGCTGATGATCATCTACCTCTACTTCATGATCTCCGAGTCGATCGACGTCTATCAGGTCCGTTCGCTTGGCAACGGGCTCGACTCCACCTTGCGCCCCTTCTACGAGCGCGACCTGTCGGATGGCGTCGCCACGCGCGGCGAGATCAGGGAGTTCCTCGCCTACTTCCTCATGCAGTGGTCGGCGATCGGCAATTACTGGGGGCAGCCCTTCTACATGGGCGGCACCGACGCCGCCGGAAGGACGAAAGTCAATCCGCTTTCCTACGACATCCTCGACGTCTACGTCGAACTTGGCATTTTCAACCCGAAGATACAGCTCAAATACGGACCGTCTGTTCCGCGCGACTTCCTCGACAAGTTCCTGGAATGCGTTCGCGAGGCGCGCGGCAATTTCGTCTTCTGCTGCGAGAAAGGCATGGTCAAGGCCGTCATGTCGTATGGCGCCTCGCTTGAGGAGGCGAGGGAATACGACATCCGAGGCTGCTACGAGACCGGCGTCCGGGCCAACGAAGTCAGTGCCTCCGGCGCATATGTCAACGCCCTCAAGCCCGTCGAATACGTCTTCTCAAACGGCTATGACAGGCGAATCAGCAAGCAGGTCGGGCCGAAGACGGGCGAACTCTCCTCTTTCGCGACCTTCAATGATTTCTACAAGGCCTACCTCGACCAATGGGGCTATGTCATCGACCGGTCAATGGATGTTGTGCGCGGCTACGAGGGCTGGCTTGGCTGGGTCAATCCCTCTTCGCTCTACTCTGCGACGATCGTGCACAGCCTTGAGCGCGCGACGGATGGCTACCAGTCGGGGGTCAAGTTCAACAACTCGGCGCAGCTCAACTGCGGATTCGCCTCCGCAGTTGATTCGCTCATGGTCGTCAAGACGCTTGTCTACGACGAGAAATCCGCCACGCTTGAGGAATTCAAGGCGGCGCTCGACGCCAACTGGGAGGGACACGAGGCGTTGCGGCGCAAAGTCCTCGCCTGCCGCTGCCGCTATGGCAACGGCAACGAGGTCGCCGACCTCTACGCCGGCGCCCTGGCGAAGTTTTTCGCCTTGAAAGTCGGCAACAAGCCCAATGCGCGCGGGGGCGTCTTCAAGCCGATTATGCACTCCGCGCGACAGTACATCGACCAGGGCGCCAAGACGCTGGCGACACCCGACGGCCGCAAGGCGGGCGAAGAGGCGAGCAAAAACGCCTCGCCCTCGATCGGCATGGACCGAGAGGGCGTGACCGCGCTGATTGCGTCGGCGCTCAAGCTCGATCCACCGTCTTACAACGAGTCGTTCTGCCTCGACGTGATGCTGCACCCGGCGGCGGTGGCGGGCGAAGCCGGTCTCGGCGTGATGAAGGCCTTGCTCGACGTCTACGAGCAGGGCAACGGGCAGAGCATCCAGTTCAACGTCTTCGACCCCGCCCTGCTGCGCGACGCGCAGGAGAACCCGGAGCGCTACCAGAACCTACAGGTGCGTATCTGCGGTTGGAATGCCAAATGGGTTTCGCTCGTCCGCGCGGAGCAGGATGCCTACATCGCGCGGGCCGATGCGGCGGCGAAGCGGTAGCGGGGCGGCTTCGCAAGCCTTTAATGAAGATTTTTGAACGCACAAGGAGAATGGAACGATGAAGATACTCATGGTGGCGAAGGCGTTTGTCGTTGCGGCTGTCGCGGCGGTTATGGCGGGAGATATTGAGGCGGCGAGATCGCTCTCGTATGTGCAGGACGGGCTGGTCGCCCAGTGGGACGGCATCGAGAACGTCGGGCGCGGACGGCATGACGGCACGGCGACCGCGTGGACCGATCTTACGGGGAACGGGCACGACCTCAAGAACTTCATCAGCGGTCTCAGCTGGCAGGGCGACTCGCTCGTGATGCCAACGGCGAGTTACGGGATGGCCGCCACTTTCGCCGGTTCGGTTGCGGTCGGTTTGAACGACTACTGCGCGTACGAGATCGTGTTCTTGCGGGATGCGGTTCAGAAGAAGTTTGTTTTCGGATTCGGTAGTTTCAAGGGATTGGCTATCTGCGATAATTATCTTGCCGTCAACAACGGCACGACTTCCTGTTTCACTGCATCGCCTTCGGCAAAGGAGGTCCATCAGCTCTATGTCGACTACGACAGCAAGGGCAACGGCGAGCAGGTTGTCCTTGACGGCGAGGTGTGTCCGTCAGTCGCCGGATCGGAAGGCTGGACGCAGAAAACGTCTGGCATCGGCTATGCCAACAACTCTAACTGGGCGTTTCACGGGCAGATCTACGCCATTCGAATCTACAACCGTAAGCTGTCTGCGTCCGAGCGGGAATGGAACCGTCAGATTGACGCGCAGCGGTTTCTCAAGAAGAGCGCGAATTCGCTCTACGTGACGAGCGACACCATTGCGTGCGGCGAGCCGACGCCGAACTACGGTATTCACGAGTCGGGCGAGTCGGGCGACGACTGCTCGGCGCCGACGGCGTGGACGAGCGAGGACGGAACGACGCGCGCCACGCTGAAGGGCTATGCGATCTACAGCCGTGACGCGGCGACGAACGCGCGGACGTTCGTGCGCGAGGGGACGGAGGCGTCCGTGACGGTGGAGCGTGACGAGACATCGATGGAGGTCGAGTGGAAGTGGGATGTCGAGGTTCGTCCGTCCGTCACCGCCGAGGCGGGCGGCACGGTCACCGGCGTCACGGAGTGGATGAAGCTGGGCGACACGTTCACGGTGGAGGCGACGCCGTCCGAGGGCTATGTGTTCGGCTGGTGGTCGGGCGACCTGCCGAGCGGCTGCGACAACACGCAGCCGGTGCTGACGATGAAGACGACCACTGCCGCGCAGCATCTCGTCGCGCATTTCCGCAAGCTCGTCTACGTGGCCAAGGACGGCGACGACGCGAACGGCGGCACGTCGTGGGACGATGCGCTTGCGTCGCTTTCCGTTGCGCTCGCGAAGGACGAGAACCCCTGCGTGATGGTCGGTCCCGGGCTCTATGAGACGAACGGCTACATCACTATCGACAAGCCTGCCGTCGTCGTCGGCAAGAAGACGGAAAAGGGCACGGAGACGGTCTTCCGGCTGACGGCGGCGAAGGGCGCGATTTTCGTCCTCTCGCATGCGTTCGCCCGAGTGGAGAACCTGGCGCTGACGACGGCGGACAAGGCCTACGGGCGCGGCGTTCTCGTGCGCAGCGCCGGCACGGTCGACAGCTGTGTCATCACCAACTGCTATTGCGACGCCAGCAAGACATATTTCGGCAACGACGTGCCCAACGACGGCGGCGGCGTGTTCCTGTGGTACGGTGGCACGGTGCGGAACACCTACTTCTACAAGTGCAGTCCGTTGTCGCAGTCCGGCGACTACCGCGGCGGCGGCATCGCCATCTTCGGCGCTGGCCTCGCGGAAAACTGCGAAATCCGCGACTGCTGGGCAAGCAAGCAGGGCGGCGGCGGTGTCTATCTCAAGGACGGCGGTACGCTTCGCAATTCGCTCGTCGCCGGCTGTTACATGACCGACGCACAGGATTCGACGGGCATCAGCATGACTGGCGGACAAGTCGAGAACTGCACGATTACAGGCAATCATATGGAAAAGTCGTCCACGGCTTCGGCGGTGACGATTTCGGGCGGCACGATCGTCAACTCGGTCATCTGGGGAAACGTGAACGGGAGTGGCGTCGCCGGGGTGAAGCAGACGGGCGGGACGATCTCGTACTGCACGCACGAGACGCTGCTCGCGGGCGAGGGGAACATCACCGTCAATCCGGTCTTCGCCGATCCGAACGCGGACGACTACACGCTGACGCTCACGGATTGCGTGGACGCGGGTACGGAGCTGCCGTGGCATGAGGACGCAAAGGACTTGAAGGGCGACAGCCGCGTGATGGGCAAGGCCGTCGACCTCGGCTGCTACGAGTTCAAGTCCGATGGACTCGTCGCCTCAATCAGTTACGAGTCGGACGGCCGGAACGACAGCGCCGAGGTGACCTTCACCGCGACGGTGATGGGCGCCCAGCAGGCGAAGCAGACCTATGCCTGGCACGTCACCTCGGCACAGGGATATGACGTGGCGCGCAGCGGCGAGGACCTTGCGACGCTCACGCTCGCGCTGCCGACGGGTGAGTATACGGTGTCGCTGACGGTGACCGACGGCGCGGTGTCGGCGGACGCCCTGCCGGTTGGCGGCATCCTCGTGAAGGCAAGTCACACGTATGTGAAGAAGGGCAGTGTGGGCGTTGAGCCGTATACGTTGCCCGAAAACGCCACGGAAGACATTCAGGCGGCGTTCAAGTTCGCAGGCCCGGGCGGCATTGTGCATGTGGACGACGGATTCTACACGATGGATGACACGCTGCGGCTTGACGAAGGGGCTCGCGTCAAGAGTGACAACGGTCCGGGCGCGGTGACGCTTTTCACCAAGCCGAAGACCACGGGATTCCCGATTGTGCTCTTTGCGCACGGTGGCGCGGTGTTGGACGGCGTCACGCTCTCGGGTTATTCGGAAGATCGGAAGCAGGCGAACATCTGCTGTGCGGTGCGGCTCGGGGCGGAGGGCGGCACGGTGACGAACTGCGTGATCGACGGCCTCGCCTACGACACCGCGCCGGGCGGGGTGGGCGTGCAGATGACGGAGGGCCTCGTCGTCGATACGATCATCCGCAACTGCACGTCGCCCTGTCAGAACGTGTCGCGTGACGGCATCGGCGTTTCGATGTCGGGCGGCACCATCGATAGGTGCGTCATCTCGAACAACGTGACGGTCCGGCACGCTTCCTCTCGCGGTGGCGGCGTCTTCATGACGGGCGGAACGCTCTCCAACTCGATCATCGCCAACAACGAGTGCTCGGGTTCCGGCGGCGGCGTCTACAATACGCTCGGCAAGGTCGTGAACTGCCTCGTCTATGGCAACAAGGGCTGGGGCAGCGGTACGGGCGTCTACCAGAACGGAACGGGTTCGCTCATCAACCTGACTGTCGCGGGCAATGTCACGAACACGACCGAAGTGGCGGCGGCCTGCCATGTGACGGGCAAGGCGACGGTGAAGAACTGCCTCGTCTGGGGCAACGAGGGCGTGACCGACCAGCTTTCGCCGGCGCCAAGTGGAGCTACGTTTGCAAACAACTGCTCCACGGAAGATCCTGCTTTCAGGAACCCCGCGCTCGGCGACTACCGGCTGACAGTTGCATCGACCGCCTGCATCGACATGGGCGACGATTCGGCGTGGACAGACCTTGCCACAGCCGTCGATATCCTCGGCAAACCGCGTCTCCGCCGCGGGCACATTGACATTGGCTGCTACGAGCGCCAGTTTTCAACGCTGATCCTGTCCGTTCGATAGTGATTTCGCCTCGGTCTCCCCACGGCCGTTGCCTACGGTCCCTGCCTTTGCTATAGTCATATACATGAAAAAAACAACTTTTCCGAAAAGCGGATTCGCCCTGTCCGCGATGCTGGCGTTCTTCATGGCGGTGGCGTTTGACGCCTCAGGATTCGTCTTCCGCGTCAAAGGCGACGGACAGCCCGCTCCCATGGAGATCGGCAACCAGAGGGATGCGTTCAAGCGCTGCGGCCCCGATGTCAAGGAGGTTACGGGTGACTTCGTGCCGACGCGCAATCTCCTCATGACCTGGTCGAAACTCGGCGTGAAAGTCCTCCAAACGGTCAAGTTCAGCAAGGAGGAGTCTCCCGAGCTGTTCCGCCGGAGATGCGGTTTCGCCCCCTTCATGGAGGGCGCGGACGGCATTTGGCTCGACTGCGACGGACCCCTGCCGGAACCTTGGAAGAGCGCTTTCGAGGCGGCGAAAACCGATGCCGCGATTATGGATCGCCTTTCTTCCCTCGCGACAAAGGCGGCGGAGAGCGGCAAGTACGACGTCGCCTCCGAAGGCCGCATGGCGAAGAGTTTCATCGTCGAGTCCGGTGTCGCAACGTTCGATCCCGATTCGCTTCGCGTCGAAACCGTTTCCTTCGTCCGTCATCTTGAAAAACTCCTCGGCGAGGCCCCGGGCAACTACGACCTCACCCTCCACCCCGAGTTCGCCGTTCCACCGCCTGCAGGCGTGCCGTTCAAAGAGCCGCTTCCGCCGAGCGTGACGCTCCGTCCTTCGGAATGGATCAGTATCGCCGGCGGCATCTATTTCCGCTGGACGCCGGCTTCCTGCGACTTCATCTTCCAGAACCCTGGCGAATCGCTTTCGTTTCGTCTCTACGTCCCGTCAAGGGAACGCAAGGGCGAATGGAACAGCTACGATTTCTCCTGGAAACCGGGAACGGCGGAGAAGACCGTTGACCAGTCCTGCCTCAACAACATGGCGATCCAGATCGAACCGCGTTTCAAAAAGCAGAGCGGCGTCTGCGTTTTCTGCGCCTCTCAATTCACGAAGCTCCCGAATCCCGGTTCGATCACGTTCCGTCCGTCTCGCTGCTTCAGCAAGGATTACCTCGACCCTGCGTTCAGCTGGGTTCTGGAAAACATCGAGGAGATCAGGGACGTGCCGCAAAAAGTCGGGCTGAAGGGACCGGTAATCCGCTTTTCCCTCGGCTCCAACACGTTCTTTGGCGGCTGGCCGGCATCCGTTCCGGGCGAGGTGGACGTCTGGTTTGCTGACATATCCGGGACGAATGTCGAAGGTGGCCGCGTCACCCGCAGGTTGTTCTTCCCCAGGGGGGCGCGTCTCCACGGCGAAAAGGCCATTCTGGCGACGTCCTACCCCCAGTTGACGGAACTCTGGGAGGGAGCGACGGGGATGGCCAACTGGCTTTGGGAACGGAGCTGGGCGCTTCGTTTCCGCACGATGGCGGAGTCTGGAATCGACCACACCTTCGGCATCAAGTCTGACCGCATGTTCGCGGAACGCATCCTGAAGCCGTCCAGGGAGGAATTCGTACTTCTTGCGGAAAAGACGACGGAAAAGGTTGGCACCACCGCGTCCATCCGCAAGATGGACGACAAACTGGTCGTGAAACTGCTTGAAAAGGCGATTGGCATGTTCACCTTCAGGGACGACATGGTGAAGGCGCACCGCGACTACCTTCTTCTCCGCATGGAAGGCAAGGAGCCCGAGGCGAAGGCGATGAAGAAGAAATCCGCCGAGGCGCTCGCCACGGAACCGGACATCGACCTTGACGGCGGCATCTCACTCGACGAGGAGTTTTAACCATGAAGAACACCGCAGCATTCTCCGCCCTCCTCTTTGCCGCCGCCTACGTGGGCGCGGCCTCGCTTTCGGTCTTGCAGGTCGATCCCTACAGCCACGAAGTCTATACCGGCCACAACCGCCCCTCCAGCGGCGTCGAGACGAAGGTCATCAAATCCGCCGCGGCCCTCGGCGAAATCGAAAGCGCCAGTTTCACGATCACGCCAGACAAGGACCTGTCGGGCTTTCTGCTCACCGCCGGCGACCTCACCTCCGACGGCGGTGCCACGCTCCCCGCGTCGGCAATCGACATCGCGGTTGTCAAAGCCATGTTCAACCCGGATGCCGCGTGGTTCTCGACCTGGCGGGGCAACCAGTCGAAACCGGTCCTCTACAACGACCTGATCGTGCATGACGACGATTTGCTGGTGGTCGACGAGGAGAAGCAGATTAACTTTCTCCGCGTCGATTATCCCGCGCCAATCGGCCCGAAATACCTCGACATGCGCAGCCCCGGCCGCATCAGCGACTTCAACTACGAGCGGCAGCCCGTCCGCGACGCCGCGAAGATGGTGCCGATGAAGCGCCTCCGCGCCGCCTGCTACCAGCAGTTCTGGCTCACGTACCGTGTGCCCGCCGATCAAAAGCCCGGTCTCTACAAGGGCAAGGTCAAAGTCGCCGACTCCACGGGGCAGATTGGCGAAATCGGACTTGAACTCCGGGTCTATCCCTTCTCGCTTCCCGAACCGCGCACGCATTACGACACGGCGAAACCCTTCACCATGTCCTTCTACGGCAGCCCGGACCTCGACATCCTGCGGAAGCTCTCGAAGAACCAGGCGGAGTCTGAAACAGTCCTCCTCAATATCTACAGGAACATGGCGGAGCACAACGTCGCGAGCCTTCTCGGCCCCTCGTTCAAGGCCGACTCCGACGACGACATCGGCGTCCGCTCGCTGATTCTCGCGCGCCAGGCCGGCATCCGCATGCGCCCGACCATGGCCTCTTCCGGCAACTCCTACACTGGCGAGGCCGCCCCCGCCGGCAGACCCAAGCCCGATTTCGACAAGGAGCCTGAACTCCTCAAGAAGACCCTCAAGGACCACCGCGAGGCGGTCGAAATGGGCATCAATATCTACGACCGCATCCTCGGGCACCACGATGGCCGCTACTTCTCCCCCGACGAATGCGGTTCCGGAACCTACTACCACATCTCGCCCTTCATCGACTACCTGCACTCCCGCGGCCTGAAGGTCTACGGCGACTATGCCAACCCGCACGACACGGCCTGGCTTCTCGACATGGACTGCATCGCCGCGCGAATGTCGCATACGTTCTCATGGCAGTGGCATGCGGCGGGTTGCGAGACGAGTTCCTACGCCGGGCCTTTCTTCGGTTGCCTCTGCCCCGACACCTGGCGCCGCCAGAAGGGCCTGCGCCTCTACATGGCCGACCACGATGGCTTGACCGAGTATTCGTTTGAATTCGGCGCGAACCGCTGGAACAAGTTCGCCTACCGTGATTCCGCGTACAGCCAGTTTGGCATCGTGTACCGCGAGCAAGACGGCATTCTCAATACCTGCGCCTGGGAGGCGCTGCGCGAGGGCGTCGATGACATCCGCTATTATTCGCTTCTCCGCCTCCGCGCGGAAGAGGCGATGAAATCCGCTGACCCGGCCGTCAAGGCCCTCGGGCGCGAGAACATCGTCTGGTTCGATTCCCAGGATCCCGAACAGATTTTCGACTTGAACGCCTTCAGGGCCGAGGTCGCGGACAGGATCGCCAGGCTGATTGAAAAGGTCGGTCCCGAAACTTCGGTGCTTCCGCAGTCGAAGCCGGCGCCCGAGTTGCCCGAGTCATCCGCCGCGAAGGCCGCTCAGGCGTTCAACGCGACGGCTGGCGACCCGATGGCCGCAGTCCAGCGTTTCGAGAACGCCGACCAGTGGGACACCGCGCTGGCGATCAGCGGCAAAATCCGCGCCGATGCTTCGCTCGACGCCGACGTCCGTTGCGCCGCCGCCGTCAAGGAGGCAAAATACCTGACCTACTTTGGCCGCCGCGCGGAAGCCGCCAAGATGCTTTCCGATTTCGCGGCGGAAAGAGGGCTGCCGCGCAACGTCGTCGGCAAGTTGAAGTTCGCCGAAGTCCGAACGCTCCTCACCGACGTCGTTTTCGAAGAGCAGTATTCGCTCGAACAAATCGAGGCCGCGCGTGCGCCGCTTGACCAGGCGCTTCTCGTATCCGGCATCCCGGCGGAGACAAGGGGCGCGGCGGTTGTCAACTACGCGGAGGCGGCTTGCAACGCCGGCCACTACCAGCTCTGCCTTGATTTCCTCGAGCCGTACTACAACGACAAGGCCTTCTCCCGGTTCGCGCCGCAGCTTCGCCTGTGGCGGGCGAGGGGATTCCGCGGCATCGGCGAACTGAAGAAGGCGATTTCCGAGTACAAGATCGTCATCTGGGAACACGGGTACGACGTTTTCAATCTTTACCGCGAGGTCGGCGAGGTCGCCGAAAAGGCCGAAGACTACAAGACGGCCCTCCAGGCCTACACCGACTGGTTCCCGATGATCGACAAGGAGGAGGCGAAGTCGCTCTGGAACTTCTGCAAGAACGCGGCGGCGAGATGTTCCGCGAAAGTCCAGAAAACCGAGGTTCGCGCCATCGACGCCGAGGGCGGCCTTGAAATGGAAGACGCCGGCACCATGCTCGACCTTGACGAATGATGCGGGCTGGACTTGTTTTGGAACAGGGCCGATGGCGGTTGAAATGACAACTGCCGGGAACGAATTTCCACGACGATGAACTTGACGACTTCCCTTGGTCATTCGATGGTCGTTTACGATGGGCACATGCACATCGGCGGCTCGTCGGAGCCGAACCCGAAAGAGTTGATCGGGCGGCTGGAGGCCTGCGGCATTGCCGGCGGTAACGTGATCTCGATCGATCCTGACGATGTGAACTTCACCTACGAGCAGCGTGTCGAAAACCTCTTCGCCTGGGTGAAGGGGTATGAGGACAGGCTTTTTCCCGTGGCGTGGCTGCATCCCGGCGAACCCGATGTCCTTGACAAGGTGCGCAACCTGGCGGAGCGCGGCGTGGCGGCGTTCAAGTTCATTCCAAACACCTACTTCCCCGGCGATGAGCAGCCTATGCGCGTTTTCCAGCTCATCGAGGAACTGAACTTGCCCATTCTCTTCCATTCCGGGGTGTTGTACGACTTCCTCGAATCGTCGCGGTACAACAAGCCGCTTAACTGGGAGTGCTTCGCCAAGTTCAGGCGACTGCGCTTCTCGATGGGGCACTGCGGTCACCCGTGGTATGACGAGTGCATTCTCATGTACGGCAAGTTCCACTGGATGCGCTGGCACACGGCCCGCGCGGCAAATGGCGAAAGCACGATCAACTACAACAACCCGTGGGTCGTGGAGCATCTGGGCTTGGCGGCGGGTGGAGACCGGATTTTCGAGACGCCGCAGCTCTTCCTCGACACCACGCCCGGCGCACACAAGGTCTTCCGCCGAGACCTTTTTGCCAAGCTCGTCTCCTATTTCCCCGACGGCGACGACATCTTCTTCGGCACGGACATGTATGTCGAGGACTATTCCGCGGACGCCGTGCGCGATGGCTTGGCATTCGAAAAGAAAATCCTCGACGAGGCAGGTGCGACGCGGGAGTTCCGTGAGAAAATGTACGGTGGAAATTTGCTTAAATTCCTGGGACGGGAGCGGCGGGATGCGGGTTGAAGCCCCGTAGGCGAGGCGCTGGCGATGGACGGAAGTTTTGTCCGTGAAGGCGATTTGCTTTGGGCCGTTCTGACGGACCGTTTTTTCCATCCCGAAACAGAGGTCCTCTACGATGTCCTTTGGCGAGGCGGTGATGGACGGGTTTCGGCGACGGCCTGTCTGCCGACGCCGGATGAAATTCGGCGTCAGTTCCCCAATCCATGCGCCTGGGGCACGGGTATGCAGGATTGCGTTTTCAATGGTGCGCCGTTCTTGTCTGCCGCGGTGATGCGTGGCGACCGTGCGATGGCGTTGGCCGCCTACCGCGGCCTTCGGCGTTGCGCGACGGTGTCTGGCGTGCGGGGCTTCGTCGCGCGCGGCATTTCACCGGTGGATGGGCGGAGTTTCTACATCAATTCGTCGCGTGACACCTGGACGCTGTTTATCTTCCACCTGCGCGCGTTTTCCCACAGCCTATTTTGCGATGCGGCGACGAAAGGCGAAATTCGCGACATGCTACTTGGCGTGGCAGATTACGCCGAACGCTGCGTGACGGCCGAAAACGGGTATTCGCTTTTGCGCGCGGACGGGCGGCCGGGACTTGTCTGCCAGATGTGGGCGGGGGCGCCGGCGGAGGGCGCGGTCTGCTGGGACGGGGGATTGCGTCCGCACGAAGCCTTGCGCTTGCCGATGATTTACGCCGCCGCCTATGACATGTCAGGCGACCAACATTGGCGGGAGCTGAAGCTACGCTATCTCGACAAGGCGCTGGAGATTGCGGAGGGGGATGTCGGGGACGACATTCGCGCCTCCATCCTGAACCAGATGGCGCTTTCCATCCGCTTTCTCTGGGAGACGGAGGACGACCCGCCGCGCAAGGCGCGGCTCCTGCGGCTCCTGAATCGCTCTGCGGACCTGGCCTCCGGACCGTTGACCGCACGGCTGGAGAAGGCGTTTGGAACTCCGGACTGGAAGTTCGCGGCGCCGATGGAGGACTGGCGGCACTTCCCGTACCGAAAGCGGTGGAGCATCGACAGCCGGCTGATCAACGGCTATCGCTATGACACGCCAGACAGTGCTGTCGCGACCGTTGAGGACAGCTATGTAGAGGCTTCGTACGCGGTTTTGGTGCAGTCGCTTGTCCCCTGCCGGATGGTTGATCCGCATACGCTCGATCTCTTCAGCCGCGCAATCAAGGCGACGGATCTCTCGGCTGTTGCCTGTTCGAATGCCGTGAACGCGGTGCTTGCGATGTTTGTGGCGGAACCCTAATTTTGGAAACTGCAATTACTTCTTGGGAGCATTAAATGAGTGCAAATTTCGTTACTGCCAATGACACGGTCCCCAACGGACGCCACGGGCCGTGGTCCAGTGAAAAGGCCTGGGCATGGCACAACGGGCAGCCTTGGCGGCGCGGTGCCAATTATATGCCTGCCAGCGCGGCGAACCGTGTCGACCAGTGGCAGTCGCTCGGAGCTGAGGCGAGGTTCGCCGAAATGGATCGCGAGATGGCGCTCGCCCGGGAATGCGGCTTCAACGCAATGCGCGTTTTGATTCTTGAAGAGGGCTTTTGCGTGTGGCTCGACGAGCATGACGCCTTTATGGCGAACTTTGAACGCTCGCTTGAGATTATGGCAAAATACGAAATCGCCGCGATGGTCGTGCTGTACACGGACTGCTCTCGTCCGAAACGCATTTGGAAGCGTCCGCATCTCGGCGAGCAGGAGTACGACGTAGGGTATCACGGCGGCAGGCGCCTGACGCAACACGGCAGTTTCCCCGGCGAGTGCGGCTATCTCATGATCGACGAGGCGGAGTACCGCGAAAAATTCCATGAGATGTGTCGCGAACTCATCGGGAAATACGCCCATGACAAGCGCGTCTTCGCATGGAACCTCTGGAACGAACCGGGTGCCGGCAATCGCGGCGACATGTCGGAGCCCATCATCCGCGAACTCTTTGAGCTTGCGTGGGAAATCAATCCAGACCAGCCGCTCTGCGCCGACACCTGGTCGCGGAGCATCCGCAAACTTGCAAATGGCGGGGAGGCCGAAGGTGTTGAAAAGGCGGCCCTGGAGCTTTCCGACATCATAAGCTACCACGGGTACTGCGGACTTGAAACGCAGATCAAGCTCGCCGACGTCCTCTTGGCGAAGTACAACCGCCCGCTCTACAACACCGAGTGGCTTCTTCGCGGTCATGGCTGCGAATTCACGGACAACTACGCCTTCTTCGCACAGCGGAAGATCGGCTGCATGAACTGGGGCTTTGTCAATGGCAAATACCAGACACACGAGCCTTATGAACCATGTTGGAGGAGCAGGTTCGACTATGCGCCGGGAGCAGATCCGACGAGATGGTTCCACGACCTCTTCCGCCCATCGCTCCACCCTTGGGATCCTTACGAAATCGCTTGCGCGCGCAACATAAACGCCCAATCGGATGACGACGTCGCAGGAACTTCCCTGCGGGCCAAAGTCAGGAAATACTGCAAGGTGACGGACGAGAACATGTGGTACGGCTACCGGCGCATCTGCTTCGAGTTCGAAGGCCGCAACGCCTGGATCGTCGAACCTTCGGCCAAGCCAATCGATGGCATGCCTTGGACCTGGACGATGCAATGGGCCGAGGCTTTCGTCGACCGAACAGGCGTTCTCGACCTCCTCAGGCGCGGGTACCACCATGTGACAATTGACCTTTTTGAGACGAGAATGGATGAAAACGGTCTCGCCGTCGCCGCCGATTTCCAGAAGTTCCTGCTGGAGAAACTTGGATTCGCGCAGAAGGCGAATCTCGTCGGGATGAGCTGGGGTGGCTTTTTCTCGATTCGCTACGCCGCCGCGAATCCTTTGAACGTCGCGAAAATCTATCTCGACGCCCCGCTTCTCAACTTCGACGGCTTTGGTTCGGTCGATCCCGAGCGCATTGGCGTCTGGCTTAAGGCGAAGCCCTCCGACGGAGTCTGGACCACGGATCCGCGCATGCCTCTCAACAAAGCAGAGGCAATTGCCGCGGCCGGAATCCCGGTTCTTTTGCTCTATGGCGGGCAGGACACGCTTGTGCCACCGCACTTCAACTGCGAGCCCTTCGTCGAGCGCTTCAAAGCCGCGGGCGGTGCAATCGAAGTGAACAACCGCGGTCTTTTTGGGCACCACCCCCACGGACTTGACCCAGACAAAACGGCGCAGATCACGCATTTTTTCATTGGCTGACGCGTAAGTGTGGCGCCTCCGGTAATGGCCGACGCGGAAAAATGCTTGCGCATAAGTCTTCGGTTTGCAATAATTGTTGCGTTGCCTGAGTCATGGCTGTCGGTCGAGGGGCCGAATGGCGTCTCTTTAAATTTGAGCGGGCGACTTGCAATGCCTGCGGCTGAGGCTCGCGAGAGCGTTGGCGGGGTGTGGCAACTACTTCGGGAGATGATGATGAATATCGCGAAAAATGGTCTTTTCACGCTCTTTGCCTTTGCTGCGATGGGTGCCGTTGCTGCGGAATATATCTGCTTTGTAGCCACGGACGGCGAAGACGCCGAAGGTCGGGGCACCTCTGACGCGCCTTTCTCCACGGTCGAGTACGCGGTCTCTTCGGCGAAGACCGCGGTCGCGGCAGATGTCTCTGGCGCGACAACGGGCGTCGTGAATGTCGCTGCTGGCGAGTATGTCCCGACGGGCATGATGACTCTCGACAGCCCCGTGCAGGTCATCGGCGCGGGCGCGGATAAGACGATTCTCCGCGGCGGATCGTTCGGACGGCTTTTCTACCTCAAGGTTGACGGTGCCCGGGTTGAGGAATTGACGGTTACCGGCTGTAACGGCGGAGGTTCGGCCGTTCGCATTGACAAGGGCCTCGTGAAGGACTGCGTCATCACCAACAACGCCAACTCGTCCAACAGCGCCACCGGCGGCGGCGTGTACATGGAAGGCGGCACGCTGGAGGGGTGTCTTGTCGCCAAGTGCAGGACGACCAGCAGCTCGGGATACATGTACGGTTCCGGCGTCTATGTGAAGAACGGACTTGTCACGGGGTGCGAGATCCGGGAGAACATCGCGCATGGCAACGGACACGGCACGGGCATCTACCTCGCGGGCGGTACACTCGAACGCTCGCGCATCTGCTTCAATGACCACACGGCGGTCGAGAACGCGGGCGGCACGGTGAAGAACTGCCTTGTCTATGGCAACTATTGCAAGGCGAAGTGCGGCTGGGGTTTCCCGTGGCTCGCGGGCGTTTACCAGACGAGCGGCAAACTCTACAACTGCACGATCGTCGCCAACACCAACTCGGCGTCGGCCGTCGGTTGCGCCGGACTGCAGATCACGGGCGGCACGGCGGAAAACAACATCGTCATCGACAATCCCTCGAACGCGGCGGACGTCAGTTTTTCATCGACGGTCGCGGCCTTCAACAACAACATTCTCGACGGCGAGAGCGCAAAGGGCGTGGGCAACATCGTCGCCGATCCGCTCTTCAGGGACGCCGCAGCCAACGACTACCGGCTCGGTTACGAGTCGCCCGCCATCCGGAAAGGCAAGTCAATCGCCGAGGTGACGGATGACTTTGACGGACGTGCTCGCGCAGCGACCTCCGAAATCGGCGCATACGCGTATGCGCCGTCTGCCGAGGGGGCGCTCCGCTGCCGCATCATGATGTCCAAAACAGGTTTCTCGACGGATGACGTGCCGACGGCGTACGCGATTACCGACGGCGCGGGCGCGGACGGGGCCACAATCTCCTGGTATCTCGACGGCGGCGAAACGCCGTTCACGACGGGCGACATGTTCATCTGGGACGCGGTGACCATCGGCAAGCACTCGCTTTCCGTAGTTGTCACTCCCGCCGAAGGCGACCCTGTGCGGTGCGACGTGGCGGACGCCTTCGAGGTCTTCGGACTCCAGCGCGAGGTTTACGTTGATAAGAACGGTGGCGACGTCTATCCGTACAATACGCCTGCGAATGCGGCGAAGGACTTTGCTTCCGCGCTTTCGGCGATTGAGACGGGCGCGGACTTCGTCACGAAGGTACATGTCGCGGCTGGCACGTATGACGTCCTTCAGACATTGACGCTTTCGACGCCGTTCCAGATCCTTGGCACGAACGCCGAGGTGACGGTGCTCAACTATTCGGCGTACACGGCCAGCCGCGCGATGACGATTACCCACGGCGATGTGCGGATCGAAGGCGTGACCATCAAGAACTGCAAGAACGGCGATGTCGGAGCCGGCGTCAACATGACCACCGGGACGGTTGCGAATTGCATTTTCTCCGGCTGCACCCACAATGGCCGGGATCTGGCCGGCGGTTCGGCGATTTACATGACGGGCGGACTGGTGACGAACTGCCTTTTCACGGGTTGCACGTCCGCTCCCGGACATGGCTATGGCTTCGGCAGCGCGGTGCGGCAGGCTGGCGGACGGATTGACAGCTGTCGTTTTAGCGGCAACACCGGCGGCAACACGACGTATGACGGGGCCTTGTACATCACCAAGGGCATTGTGTCGCGGAGCGTTTTCACGAAAAACGATAGAACGCCGATCTACAACGACGGCGGCACGGTGGAGAATTGCCTCGTCTACGGTAATACCTGTTCGGTCAAGTCGGGATGGTCCTTCGTTTACCTGGCCGGCGTCAACCACAGGAGCGGCACGATTCGCAACTGCACGATTGTGGATAATGTAAACGATGGCTCGGCTGTCGGGTGTGCCGGATTGCTGGCCGCAGGCGGCACGGTCGTCAACAACATCGTCTGGAACAACACGGCAGTGGATGGTACGTCGACAGGCTACTCGTTCGGTAGTGGCGCGACGGTGAACAGCAACCTTCTTGACACCGCGTACGCGGGCGGCAGCGGAAATCTTTCCTCCGATCCGTTTTTTGCCGATGCCGCGAACAATGACTACCACCTTGTATTCGGTTCGCCCGCCATCGACCACGGCGCGGAAATTGCCGGTGTGACGATTGATTTCGATGGCGTGAGCCGTCCGCAGCGTTCGGGTTGGGACATCGGTTGCTACGAGAACTTCTCCACGGCGATGGATCTGATGGTTAATCTCGTCTTCTCGCAGTCTGAGTACGGTCCGGGCGAATCGGTGACAATCGGCTCGGCGGTGGACGGACCCGATCTGAGCGGGTTGACTTACGAGTGGACCGTTGACGGCGTCGTCGTCGCCGGGGCCGAGGAGGATTCGATTACAATCCCGGACGCCGCAGTCGGCGTGCATACGGTCGGGCTGACCGTGAGCAACGGCGCGGGCGACACGAAGACGGCTGAGGCGGGAACTTTCAAGGTGCGTCCGATCGAGGTCTATGTTTCGCTCACGGGGTCCAACGACTATCCGTACGACAGCTGGCAGACGGCGGCGACCAACGTGAACGAGGCGTTCACGACGCTCTGGAAGATGGCTAACACGACGAGCGTCATTCACATTGCCGAGGGTGAGTACCCCGTTTCCGAGGCGATGATTATCAATACTCCGTTTGCCTTTGCCGGCGCGGGCGTTGACCGGACGGTACTCAAGGCGGCGAAGAGCGGTTTCCGCTGCCTGCAGATTGGCAATCCCGATGCCGATGTTTATGGGCTCACCGTCAGCGGCTTCACGTCGCCTGCCGTTACGGGCGCGGGCGTGTACATCTCAGGCGGAACGTTCCGCGATAGCCGCGTCACGCGCTGCAACTGCACGATGTATGACGGATCCGAGGGCGGCGGCATCCGCATCGCGGGCGGCACGGTGACGAATTGCGAGATCGACAACAACAAGATCGTGCAGGCGCACGGGTATGCGCACGGCGGCGGTGTCCTGATCTCCAAAGGCACGTTGGAGAACTGCATCATCCATGACAACCGCACCGATTCCTTCGCCTTCGGGGAGGGCTTGGAGGCGACGGGCGGCACGGTGCGCAACTGCGTCATCGCCGGCAGCACCGGCGGAAGCTACAACGATGCCGCGCTCTACATGGAAGGCGGCGCGACGGTCGAACTCTGCACGGTCACGGGCAACGTCAAGCAGGCAGTGCGGCTTGTGAGCGGCACGCTGCGCAATGCCCTCATCGTCAATAATTCAACGAATCTCGCGAGCTCGTCGGTGCTCGTTTCGGGCGGCAAGATGTACAACTGCACATTGGCCGACAACGGCAAGGATGGAACTGCCGCGGCTGATTTGACGATCTCCGGCGGTACTGTGAAGAATTGCATCGCGCTGTCCGCGACAACGACAGGCGGCACGGTAGAGTTCAACTCCTTCAACGCCGATCCGCACTTCAAGAACGCCGCGCGAGGCGACTACCGCTTGGCCTCGGCGTCGCCCTGCCTTGACGCCGGCGATGACACGCTCTGGGACAACCTTGACGTCGCCGTCGATCTCGACGGCAACCCGCGCCTTCGCCTGTCGCATGTCGACTTGGGCTGCTACGAGCGCCAGTTCACCACACTGATTCTTTCCGTTCGTTAGGTTGCCTGGTTCGAAAAGGACGGGACGGTTACGCGGAACCGTCCACGGGGAGGATGACGGCTGCCGGCATGACGTGGGTTGCCCGGCGGGACACGGGGAGGTGGCGGACTGCACGTGTGCGCCGCTGCGGATCCCGCTCAACTGCGACGACGACGACGCGGACGGAACCGAGGACAGGTTCCAGTCGCCTGCGGCATCCGGCCTGAGACTCGAAGGCGACAAGGTCAACTTCGAGCCAGGCGGCGCAGAAATCCAGGCGATCGACTGCGGTGAAAACGGCGCGACCTTCATCTTTTACGGCGTCACGCCAAGCGAAACGATGAACGACGCGACCATCGCGCTCAAAACGGCGGGCGGATACCCTTATCGCCCGCTTCAAGTCGCAGCTTGCCTCCGGCGACGCGGAAATCGCGGACACGATCTACACGATGGGGTTCATCCGCTCCGACCGCGCAATGCCGCTGCTCATCGACAACCTGACGGTCTGCCCGCAGATTTCGACCAACGCGCCGGCGGGCTTTGCCTTTCCCTCCGCCGAGGCTCTGGTCTCCATCGCCCCTCCACTCGACATCTGCTTTGAAAAACTGGAGGCGACAGCCCCGATGTCCCTGGAGGAGTCGCTCTGGCTCCGCATCACCCACGAGGACTACCCCGAGGCGTTGGAATACGACTTGATGAAAAAGGCGGAGACGGGCGACGCAAGGGCGAAGCGTCTTCTCCAGGCGTTGCCATGGCGGCGGCTGGAAAAATGCATCTTGTTTTTCAATTGACAATTCCTGCGTCATTATGTAGGATTGTTGCATCTTCAACCCAACGAAAGGAGACTCGCCATGTTGTCAGTCACATTCCAGGGCGCTGCCAGGACCACCACGGGGTCGATGCACTACGTCGAGGCCAACGGATTGAAAATCCTCCTTGACTGCGGGTTGTACCAGGGCCACCGCAAGGAGGCCTTCGAGATCAACCGCAACATTCCCTTCGATGTGCCGTCGATTGACTACGTCATCCTTTCGCACGCGCACATCGACCACAGCGGCAACATCCCCACGCTCGTGCGGCGGGGCTTCCGCGGCAAGATCATCACGTCGTACGCGACGACCGACCTTTGCGAAATCATGTTGCGCGACTCCTGCTTCATCCAGGAGCAGGATCTCGCCTTCGTCAACGAGAAGCGCAAAAAGCAAGGCAAGGTGCTCTTCGAGCCGCTCTACGAGGCGAAGGACGTCGATGCCGCGATGAAGCTCTTCCAGCAGGAACCGCTTTACCGCGAGGTTGACCTGGGGCACGGCGTGAGCGTGATCCTCCACGAGGCCGGCCACATCCTGGGCTCGGCGATCGTCGAACTTGTCGTAAAGGGCGGCGAGCGCAAGCCGTACCGGCTTCTCTTCTCCGGCGACCTCGGCAACTCGAACCAGCCGATCCTCCGCGATCCGGCCGTCGTCCCGGACGCCGACGCAATCCTGATCGAGAGCACCTACGCCGACCGCGACCACCCGTCGCAGGACGACGTCCTCGGCCGCCTGAAGTCCTACATCGACGACATCCACCAGCAGCGCTCGAAGCTGATTGTGCCGTGCTTCAGCGTCGGCCGCACGCAGGAACTGCTCTACTTCCTCGACAAGCTCGTCGTGGGCAGGCGCATTCCGCGCACCAACATCTTCGTGGACAGTCCGCTCGCCACCGGGGCGACCGGCATCTACGAGCGCCACAAGGAATGCTACGACGAGGCCGCGGCGAACGTCCTCCGGTCGGGCCGCAGTTTCCTTGACTTCCCGGGCCTGAACTTCACGCGCAGCGTGGACGACTCCAAGGCGCTCAACGACGTCAAGGAGCCGATGGTCATCATCTCGGCCTCGGGAATGTGCGAAGGCGGCCGCATCGTCCACCACCTCAGGAACAACATCGGCGACCCGCGCAACATCGTGCTTTTCGTCGGCTACCAGGCGGAAAGCACGCTCGGGCGGCGGATTGTCGACCATGTCTCGCCCATCAAGATCTTCGGCGAGGAAATCGAGGTCGCGGCGCGCATCCACACGATCAACGCCCTCTCGGCCCACGCCGACCGCGGCGGCCTGTTGCGCTGGTTCGACGCCTGCAAGGGAAAAAATCTCAAGCGGGTCTTCGCCGTCCACGGCGACCCGGCGCAAACCGACGCCATGGTCGGCCTCCTCCAGGAGCATGGCGCACCCAACGCCCTCGCGCCCGTCCCCGGTCAGAAAGTGGCGCTGGCATAGTGCCCGGCCTTTGTTTTGGTATAATGGTTGCGGAGATTTGACCCCACATGAAGCATTTCAATTCCCCTGAAATCACCGCCGTGAGGGTGGCGGACGCCTATTTCGCCCCCCGCATCGAGGCGAATCACGCGGCGACGATTCCCGCGTCCGTGAAGTTCTCCCGCTCGACGGGACGCCTTGACGCCTTCCGGCTGGCCTGGAAAAAGGGCGACCCGAACGAGCCCCACGTTTTCTGGGACTCCGACGTCGCCAAGGTCGTCGAGGGCATGTGCTACGACTTGATGCTCCATCCCGGCGACAAGGCGCTCGCCGCCGAACTCAACGGGATTGTCGACCTCATCGTCTCCGCGCAGCAACCCGACGGCTACCTGAACACGCACTTCACGCTCGTCGAGCCCGAGAACCGCTTCAAGTGGTTGCACTGGGCGCACGAGCTCTACTGCTGCGGCCATCTCATCGAGGCGGCCATCGCCCACTTCAAGGCGACGGGGAGCCGCAAGTTCCTCGACTGCATGTGCCGTTACGCCGACTATGTCGATTCCGTCTTCGGCCGCGGCAAGGGCCGGAAGCGCGGCTACCCGGGCCACGAGGAGATTGAACTCGCCCTCGTGAAACTCGCCGACGTCACCGGCCGCAAGAAGTATTTCAAGCTTGCGCAGTATTTCATCGAGGAGCGCGGCCGCAAGCCCTGCTACTATCTCGGCGAGGGCATGCGCGAGGACGCCCTTTCGGGCATCCAGGCGGACAAGACCGTCCGCGAGCGCAGGGAGGCGACCGGCCATGCCGTCCGCATGATGTACCTCGCCTGCGGCATGGCGGACGTCGCGGAGAAAACCGGCGACGACGAGCTGCTCGAACGCTGCCGCGACATCTTCAGGAGCGTTTCCGAAAAGCGCATGTTCGTGACCGGCAGCGTCGGCTCCTCCCGCAACGGCGAGAAGTTCGAGCACGACTACAAGCTCTACAACCTCGAGTCCTACAGCGAGAGCTGCGCCTCGATGGGCCTGATCTGGTTCATGCAGCGCATGCACAACGTCACCGGCGACGCCGCCTACCTCGACGTTCTCGAGCGTTCGCTCTACAACGGCGCCCTTGCGGGCATCTCGACTTCCGGCGACAAGTTCTTCTACATGAACCCGCTTCGCTCCAGCATCGATTCGCCCTTCAACCGCGAGCGCGTCTCGTGGTTCGGCTGCTCGTGCTGCCCGACCAACTACTGCCGCTTCCTGCCGCAGATCGGCACCTTCCTCTGGTCCGAGAACGAAGGCGAGGTCCGCCTCAACATCCCCGCCGCCTCCGTGTTCAATTCCGGGGGCCGCTCGATCAAGGTCGCGGGCGGGTACCCGTATGACGGCGACGTCGAGATCGAAATGCTCTCCGGCGGGGACTATGCCTTCTCCGTCCGCATTCCCGCGTGGTGCAAGAAGTTCGCCCTTGCGAAAAACGGCAAAAAAGTCGCCGCCAAGGCCGCCGGGGGCTTCGTCACGCTTGCCGGGCCATGGAAGGCGGGCGACAAGGTTTCGCTTGCGCTTGCCATGCCCGTCGTGGCTCTCCGCGCCCACTCCGACGTCGAGGACGACGCCGGCCGGATCGCCTTGACTCGCGGCCCCCTGGTCTACGCCCTCGAAAGCACCGACAACGGCGACAAGCTCCACCGCATCCTCGTCCCCGCCAAACAGGAGTTCAAGCTCGGTCTGGCCAGAAAGTTGCCCGACTGGACGATCTCCGTTTCCGGCGAGGCGTTTGAGTCCGTCCGCCCCGGCGACGCCCTCTACAGCGACGCCGCGCCGAAGCTGAGGAAACGCACCTTCACGGCGATTCCCTATGCCCTGTGGCAGAACCGCGGACTTTCCGAGATGACGGTTTGGATCCGCGAACTCTAATTTGGCCCGCGCCATGTTTGGAATCGGTTTTCTCAAGAAATTTCTCGGCGTCGACGACGAAGGGACGCGCCGCCGCAAGCTCTATGAGGAGCAGTTGCCGCCCGAGTCGATGCGCATTAGCCGCGCGAAGCTCCTCGGCTACGTGCCTGAGATACACCCCGAAGTCGAACGCATCAGCGACAAGCGCTACGGCTGCCTCCTCGAATGGGAGCTTTCCGAGGCGCAGCGCACCCCGCCGAAACGCTCCTTCTTCCCGAAGTTCTTCTTCCGGCGGCAACGCCGCCACCGGCTCGTCCTCGACGATTTCGGGCGGCGGACGGTTGAGCTGACGGACGGTGTGCGCACGGTTTCCGAAATCGCCGAAAAACTACGCGAGGGCAATTCCTACACGCAGCGGCAGATGGAGGACGCGGTTCTCGCGTTCCTCGGCCAGTTGGTCCGCCGCAACGCCGCGACGCTGGCGCCGGCGGGGAAATAGGGTGCGCACATGCAGCTGAAGGGCAGGACAATTCTGGTCACGGGCGGCGCCCGCCGCATTGGCGCGGCGATTGTGCGCGCCGTGGCTTCCGCCGGCGCCAACGTCGTCATCCACTGCAACAAGTCCCGCACAGAGGCCGAAGCCCTGGCCGAAGTCATTCGCGCGGCCGGTGTCGGGGCATGGGTGGTCGAAGCCGACCTCGCCGGGCCGGGCGCGGGCGACAGGCTTTTCAACGCGGCGCTTGCCGCCGCAGGCGGACGGCTCGACGGCATCGTCAACTCGGCGTCTGAATACCTTGAGTCGACGGTCGACACGATGACCGTCGCCGACATCGAGCGGGAATGCCGCATCCACGTTGCCGCGCCGCTCGAACTTGTCCGCCGCCTCGCGTCGATGCCCGGGGGCGACGCCAAGACAGCCGTCAACATCCTCGACGCCCGCCTGGGCGCCGGAGACCCCGCGCACGCCGCCTACATGCTCGCCAAGCAATCCCTCGCCGCGCTGACCAAGACCCTTGCCCTTGAGTATGCGCCGCGCACGCGGGTCAACGCCGTCGCGCCGGGTGCCGTCCTCCAGGCGCCGGGCGCCCCCGAGGCTGAACTTAAGCGGCTGGCGGACTTCAATCCGCTCAAGGCCGTCGGCAATCCGGCCGGACTTGCCGAGTGCGTGCTTTTCCTTCTCCGCGCCGACTTTGTCACGGGGCAGACGCTTTTCTATGACGGCGGCTACCACCTGAGGCACTGACATGGACGTTATTCGCATAAGGGGCTTGAAGGCCGAGGTCTTCCTCGGCGTCTACGAGGAGGAGCAACGCGCCCCGCGCCCGGTCGTCTTCGACATCGAGCTTGAGACTGACCTTTCCCGCGCCTGCGCCACGGATGACCTGGCGGACACGGTGGACTACCATGCGCTTGCCTTGGAAATCAAGGCCGCAATCAGCCCCGGTGACGGGGGAAAAACGTCGTTCCAGCTGGTCGAACGCCTTGCCCAGGTCGTCGCGGACATCTGTCTCGGCTTCGACAAGCGCATCGCGGCGGTTCGCGTGAAGGCCGTCAAACCCGCGGCCTTTCCCTTTGCCGACGCCGCCGAAGTCGAAATCAAACGGCCTGCGGCCGTTTGATGGTTAAATGGTTAAATGGCCATGCTATGAAAATCACCTTCCCGCGCACATTCAAAATCCGCGCCACGGCCTTTTGCGTGGTGATGCTCGCCACCATCGTCTCAGCCGACACGTATATCGACGGCAACGGAGTGTCCTGGGAGTACGTCGTGGACAACGAAAAGGTAACGATAGGTTATGGTTCGAAGTCAGATTCCGGATCATATTCGGCGGCAATTCCAAAAAGCACGGAGGGAAGCCTTGCGATACCCGAGTCAATCAACGGCTATCCCGTGGCGAGCATTGGGGACAATGCATTTTTCGATTGCCGGAGTTTGACCTCGGTGACGCTTCCGCCGAGTGTGAAGAGTATTGGAAACTATGCGTTTTACGATTGCAGCGGCCTGACCTCGGTGACGCTTCCGCCGGGCGTGACGAGTATTGGAAACTATGCCTTTGCCGGTTGCAGCGGATTGACCTCGGTGACGCTTCCGCCGGGCGTGACGAGTATTGGAAACTGTGCGTTTCACGGTTGCAGCGGCCTGACCTCGGTAATGATTCCGCCGGGCGTGACGAGCATCGGGTGGGGGGCGTTTGGAAATTGTGCGGGGTTGACTTCGGTGACGATTCCCGAGGGGGTGGCGAGCATAGGGGACTGGGCGTTTGACGGTTGCGAAGCTCTGACCTCGGTGACGATTCCGTCAAGCGTGACGAGTATCGGGTATTGTGCGTTTGATGGTTGCATAGGGTTGGCCTTGGTGACGATTTCCAAAGGGGTGAAGAGCATCGGGCAGAGGGCATTTCGCTATTGCACAGGTCTGACCTCGGTGACGATTCCGTCAAGCGTGACAAGTATCGGGGACTATGCGTTTGACAGTTGCTCAGCTCTGACCTCGGTGACGATTCCGTCAAGCGTGACGAGCATTGGGAAATGTGCATTTGAAGGTTGCGCCAGGTTGACCTCATTGACTATCCCGTCGAGCGTGACGAGCATCGGGGAGAAGGCGTTTTGCTATTGCGCGGGGCTGGCTTCGGTGACGATCCACGAGGGGGTGGAGGTCATCGGTGACTTGGCGTTTTACGATTGCACCAGCTTGACGTCCGTGGTTTTCAAGTGCGATGCTCCCCGTTTAGGCAGGGGACGGTTGTTTGAGAGATGCAGTCCTGATTGCATTGGCTACTACAGGAAAAGCGACAGATGGCAGATGGCGATTCTCAGGGACGGCAGTTTCAGTGGAATTCCCAGAATGTGTCCCTTGGGCATGTATATGGATGGCAATGGCGTGGCAATGGCGTATAGCGTGAGGGACGACACGGTGACGATTGACTCGGTGAGTTTTCTCGACACTTCGAAATCGCCAAAAAGCATTGCAAGTGTCGTCATTCCCGAGACGCTGTCAGGAATGCCCGTCACAGGCATTGGCCCCGCTCTCTTCCGCGAATACTCGAATTTGGCGTCCGTCACCCTGCCGTCAACCTTGAGGGTGATTGGCGACGGGGCTTTTGAGCGGTGCATGTCGCTGACCTCGATCGACATCCCCGCGTCCGTGACGAACATCGGCTACTTCGCCTTCGGCAACTGCCGCCGCCTGGCCAAGGTCAACTACCTTGGAGCCGTGCCGCATTGCGAAATCGGCGCCTTTGAGCATGTTCCGGCTTTCGACCACGTTGACTATGGCGAATAACCTGGCGCAGCGGTCGCTCACGACTCCCCGCCTCCACACGGCTCAATGAGGAGGGTGCAGTCACGGCGCGGCGGTCACGTGGGAGCGCGACCCCGTTGACCATGTTGCGCCCGGGTGCGTCCCGTGTGTCCGCCCTTGTAGCTGAATTCTGAGCTCTGAGCTCTGAACTTCACCGCCTACCACCGCCACTTGCCCCGGCCGGAAGAAGGCCAGGCGAGGCTGAAGCCGCGCAACTGCCTTTTGGCGACGGAGACGCCTTTGGGCGTGATGGCCATGAGGTGGTAGTTGTCGTCCGAGACCTCGATGCACTGCGCCCTGACAAGGGCGTCGAGCAGCCGGTAGAGCTGCGCCGTCGAGAAGCCTTCGAGGATGCCGTAGGTGCTGAGCGCGGTGAGTCCCTTTTCCTCCAGGACCGGGTCGCTGTCGCCGACGAGGACCTGGACGATGCGCTTCGGGCCGAACCGCCCCTTCATTCGCGCCACGCATGAGAGGATTTTCTGGAGGATGACCCACTGCGTTTCGGTCAGCGGCTGCGAGGAGGGGGTGCCGTGGCAGTTGTCGCAGCCGGGGCAGGCGATCCGCGCGGTGTCTTCGCCGAAGTAGTCGAGGATGAACTTGTGGCGGCACGTCCGCGCATCGACGAATTTCAGCATGGTGTCGAGTTTTTCGCGTTTCATGTCGCGGACGAATCTTGCCTCGGCGGGATCCAGCCCGGGGTTTTCGCCCCCGATGTTGTCGATGAAAAACTCCTGGGTGTGGACGTCCGCGTAGTTGAAGAGCAGTTCGCAGTGCGAGGGCTTGCCGTCGCGCCCGGCGCGGCCGATTTCCTGGTAGTAGGCCTCGACCGAGCCGGGGATGTCCCAGTGCGCGACGAACCGGATGTCGGCGCGGTCGACGCCCATGCCGAAGGCGTTGGTCGCGACGACGACGGGACTGGCCGAGCCGATGAAGCGGTTGTGCGCCGCCGTGCGCTCCTTGTCGCCCATCTTGCCGTGGTAGAGGATGAGGTCGCGGGCGGCGGGAAGATGCGCGGCGAGGAGCTCGTAGGTGCGTTCGGCCTGCTTGGTCGTGGCGCAGTAGATGATGCCGGTGCCGTGGCGCCTGACGCAGCCGAGGACGCGGTCGAGCTTCTCGGCGTGGGTGCGGCAGCGCGTCACCGAGATGAAGAGGTTGCCGCGCGCAAAGCCGTGGACGTGGATTGCGGGCGCCTGGCGCGGCGCCTCGCCGAGCCCGATCTGCGCGATGATGTCGCGGCGGACGCTTGGCGTCGCCGTGGCGGTGACCGCCATGATCCGTGCGCCGGGAAAGAGCTTCGCCACGCGCCGGAGGGTGAGGTAGTCGGGGCGGAAGTCGTGCCCCCACTGGCTGATGCAGTGGGCTTCGTCGACGACGAGGAGCGAGACGTTGGCCTTGCGGACGGCGTCGACGAAGAGTTCGCTCCGGAAGCGTTCGGGCGCGACGTAGACCTGCTTGTACCGGCCGGCGGCGAGTGCCGCGAGGCGGTCGTTCATCTGCTTCGCCGTGAGCGAGGAGTTGATGAAGGCGGCGGGGATGCCGAGGGCCTCAAGGGCATCCACCTGGTCCTTCATCAGCGCGATGAGCGGCGAGACGACGACGGTGGTGCCGGGCAGGAGCATGGCGGGCAGCTGGTAGCAGAGCGACTTGCCGGAACCCGTGGGCATGACGACCACGACGTCACGCCCCGAAAGCACTTCCATGACGGCTTCGCGCTGCCCCATGCGGAAGGCGTCGTGCCTGAAGTGGCGTTTCAACGCCTCGAGGACTTCCGCCTCGGTATAGGTTTTGCCTTCCATGCGCCGCCTACAGCCTGGTCCAGCCCTCGGGTAGCTTGACCTCCGGCGCGATTGCGCCGCCGGCCTTGCGCCAGGAGACCGAGATGCCGGTTCCTGATCCCACGGGACGGTAGCCGCGGCAGAACTCCAGCGGCACGTCGCGGGGGATTTCGATGCGGACGGTCTTTGCAACGGGATCGACCTTTCGGATGCCGAGGATGTCGCGGAGCAGTACGGAGCCAATGTGCGAGGCGAAGCCGTGGCAGCAGCTGGCGGTCGGCGTGTCGTTTTCCCAGAGCGTGCCCGTGAGGTCCGCCATCTTGAGGAAGTAGCCTTTGCTCTCTTCGAGAATTTGCGCGGAAAGCCCGGCGCGGGAAAGAAGCTCGAAGCGCAGGTAGTTGCCGATGAAGGCGTTGGCGGGCGCGATTTCGGGGAGAAGCCCGAGCGTGGTGCGGCGCGGGCCGAAGACGTCGCGGACGGTCGCCCAGAGCGCGGGGTGCGACGCTTCGGTGGCGGCGCCGAAGAAGAAGGCGTAGTACTGGCAGGTCTCCGTGCAGTCCTCGACGGGGTGGAGCGCGCCCGATTCGTCGCGGACGGCGTGGTCGCGGAAGAAGGTCCCGTTGAACGACTGTTCGACGAGGACGGCGCGTTTCGCGGCGGCGCGGCGGCTGAAGCTTTCGTCGCCGTAGAGGGTGCCGATGGCGTCGAGCATCGCGGCGTAGGTCATGTTCGAGGGGTAGTTGACGCCGTCCGTGAGCTCGTTGGCGTGGGACCACTCGATGAAGACCCAGCTGGGCAGATCCTCGAGGAGGCCGTCGCCGTTCTCGTAGCCGCGGAGGAACTCGGCGAAAGCCAGGACGCGCGGCTTGAGCGCGTCGATGAGCGCGCGGTCTCCGGAGCGGGCGAGGTATTCCGGCAGTTCGAGGACGAACCACATCGCCCAGTTGGGGATGAAGCTGCCGGAGACGTGATCCGCCGGGTAGCACATCGGGAAGACGCCGTCCGGGAGGTCGCCCCGGTAGTCCGAGAGGAGGAAGTTCTCGATGAAGGAGCGCTCGATGAGCGGGGTGCCGGTGAAGTCGGCGTTGGCGCGTCCCGTGAAAAAGCTGTCGCACAGCCAGCCGGCGCGTTCGCGAGAGGGGCAGTCCGTGAAGCAGTCGACGCTGTTTTGGCGGAGCGTTTCGCGCGCGGCCTCGAAGATTTTGCCGAGGGCGGGGTCGGAGGACTCGAACTGGGCGCGCGAGGCCTCGGGGTTGGCGTATTCGCGCAAGGCGAAACGCAAGATGCGGCAGGACGCGCCGCCTGTCATGACCTTGGCGTAGCGGCAGGTCTGCGCCTCGAAGAAGGAAACGGAGTAGCGCCCCGCCTCGAGGAAGTCGAACTCCGCCACGTTGTTGAGGCCGACGCGGTGGAGGGGGACGTCGCCGTTTTCAAGCATTTCGTCGTAGACGACATAGAGGCTGCCGGGCTTTTCGACCTCGACCTCGGCGGTGATGAAGCCCGAAAGGTTCGTGCCGAAATCGAAGGTCGCGAAGGCGAAGTCCCCGAGGCAAAGCGGGAGGGTGTCGCCGGGAAGGGGGATGTTGCCGGGCGAACACGTCGCGCCCATGGCGAAGGAAATCGCACCTGTGTCGACGTCGTCCCACGCGAAGGTCGCGGCTCCGGTCTTGTGGGAGAAGGCGAGCCACCAGTGCTTCTCCCCGCCGTCGTAGCGGTAGCCGGGCGCGGGGGGCGTCACCGAACCTCTTGCGGCGAGGCCGAGGGGCTGCACGAGGCGGTAGTCGGGGTAGGGGGCGCCGCGGCCGATGTAGGTCTTGGCCGGGGTCTCCTCAAGGGGGACGCCCGCGAAGTCGCCGCCGGTGCGCCAGGCGTCGGTGCCGGGCGAAAGCCTGTAGTGCTCCATGAATTGCCGCTGGAGGCTCATGCGCGGCACCTTCCGCACGCGGTGCGCAAGGACGCCGCCCTCGAACCGCGCCACGCCCTGCGGCGGGTCGTCCGCCAGGGTTGCCGCCAGAACGGCGCCGTCCGCGACGAGTTCCGCCTGGAGGAAGCCCGGCGCGTTCACCGTGTAGTAGTTGGGCACGTTGTAGGAGGCGACTTCCAGCGCGAGGACGCAGGGGCCTTCGGGAAGCTCCAGGGTGATTTCGTCGAAGCGAAAGGTGCCGTGCGGGCCGCGGGCGGGGCCGTAGGCCTTGAACTCGCCGTTGACGAAGAGCCGGTAGAAGGTCGCGGCGGAGACAATCAGCGTCGCCTCGCGGGGGGCGGGCGACGCCACGGTCGCGCGGAAGCCCGCGAAAAGGTTCATTTCGGTTTCGCGTCCGGCGAGCCAGACGGGTTTGGAGTGGCTGAAGTTCATGTTGGGGCCTTTGTTGAAGAGGGCTGGGGCGGGGTCAGGGGTGCCGCCCGTCGCCGTTGACGTCGATTTTCTTC
>JAZQOA010000157.1:0-18395 GCA_045627605.1 Kiritimatiellia bacterium
GTTCGAGTTTCCTGTTCGCCTTCATCAATCAGTCCTCCTCGTCGATTTTCCTGATCAGTTCATTTGCCCATGCCACCGCCTCATCAACGCTTGCCAAGATGGATGTAGCGTCCCGCAGTGTTTCGCGTGCCTCACTATAGACCTGTTCCCACTTCTCGCCCTTGGTGATAATTGGCGGCCACGGTTGCTCTTGCCTGTATTTGAACAGCCGTTTACACGTTGACTTGCTCTCGGCATAATCAAGCTCCGAGTGAATCGCCATCAATTGAAGGTCTATCAAATCGTGCGCACGGTCACTGTCCTTTCCAGATACGGCATGGAGCTTCTGTGCAATCTGATACGAGAGCTTCATCACAGGTATCTCCGCAGGTCGCGGAAATCCCAGCGCAACAAATACCGCTGCAATGTCTTCGGGCAATTTCATCTCAAACGCGTCTGCATCTCCAATCTCGTTATGCCCAATCTCAATCCGAACGGTCATCCACGCACGACCACAATACTGCAACTTAATGTCATAAGGCATCATCAGATATGGCTTCGGCACATTGGGCGGCGCTGGAGGTTCCACATCCACCAACTTCCCGCTAAAGCCATTCCATCCAGCAGCTAATTTCGTCCGAAGCGATTCAAGGTAAACATCGAGATCAACAACCCTCGCAGTATCAACATCCTTCGTATAACGAGTCACGCCACCGCCATAGCGAAACATCAGCGAACTACCGCCCTTGACCACACCGTCCGGCAACATTTGCCCGACAACGACATCGGCCATAGCCCGGGCCAAACGAACATCATCTTGACCTTCCGCACAATAACGCTTGATCGCCTTGATAAGGTTCGTCGCAGAATTCGGCATCTTCATATCGCAAACTCCTTCTCTAGCTCCTGTGCTTCCTTGTGATCAACAAGCCCTCGCCGCTTGGCATCTAGAATTGCAGAAACCAATCTTTCACGCATCAACGCACCACTACAAGTGCGAATCGCATCCGCAACGCTCTGGCTGCGAATACCATTGAAGTCCTCTCGCTTCACATCCTTCGTCGGACGAATCACCTTAATCCAATCAGGAAGACGCCGCCGCTTACGCGCAGTTGTCGCGACGAAGACCTTCGCAGGGTTCACGAGCGCAAGATCGTGCATGGCCAATACGCTCATACCATAAATCATTGACTCTTTGCCGACATGCGCAACCGCCTCGGCATATTGATCATACGCGCTCGGCGTATACTGACTGAGTCGATAAACACCATGACCTATATTCTCCAATCGACCAGTTTTTGCCCAACGCGGTAATTCAATATAGACGTTGCAAACACCCTTGGCATCGTCAGTCGTGACGATCCCATAATTATCCAAGCCAATTTCGTTTATTGCTTCCCAATGTGTCATTGGCCAATATTATATCATAATTGTATGTGTTTTGGCAAGCACGATCAAATAATAATGCCACTCTCCATACAATATTGTTATTATATTGACAACAAAATCACTTTCGCGAGGATATAACTTTTCTTATAACTTTTCTTGTTACTCCGTGGCAAGAAACGATGTCATGAAACCGATTCCGCGAGGATCGCGGCGGTTTCGGCGGCGGTCAGACCGAAGCGGGATTTTGCCGCAGTGAGGGCGGCGGCGAATTGCGGATGGTCTTCGCGGAAGTCTTGGGCAGCGACGAAGATGTCGTAGTATCCGGAGGTGTCGAACCAGTCGCGGACGGAAGGCCAGAGGTTGCGCGTCATGAGCGCGTTGATGAGGCGTAGCTTGGAGAAGGTGCGCGGCGGGGCGACGAGGGGAACGAGCTTGAAGTTGGCGCGGATGTCAGTCGCCGTTTCGGTATAGCCTGTGATTTCGTAGGTCTTGTCCGGCGGCAATGTCTGATTAATCTGTTTAATGCCGCCGGCTCAACTACTCGGTGGAGTTCTGCCCGCCCTCGGAGGGACAGCGGCGCGAAATCTGGGCCAACTGTGTGCGGAAAATGCGTCTTTCGTCGCTTGTCACACGCGAGATGGTTGAGGCCTTCGCCCACGATTACGCGGCTTTTCTACGAACGCTTCTTCGGGCACAAGCTCCCGGAAAAGGAGGCGTCGCGGCTGGATGGCGTCGCCAACCTCGCCCCCGGGGATTTCCGGACCGTCCGCCAGTCGTTCTGGTACTTCGGCGACGAGGTGACGGACGCCGAACGGGTGGACGCGCTTGCGGCCGAGGCGAAAGCCAAGGCGGAAGGCACGGAGGCCGGCACTCGTCGCGTCGGCTTCTAACCCGGTGCTGCGACAGGTTGCCGCAGGCCATTTCAAACAACATTAGCGAGTGGCCATTGCCCTACAGCCGCGCGACTTCGTCGCGGAGGATGAACATCTCGCCGGCGCAGAAGGTTTCGCCCTTCTCCATCCATTCGGCGACGGCCCTGCGCATGGAGGTGTCGCGCGGGAGGGCCTTCGGGTCGTAGGGTGGCCGGGAGAGGAAAAGGAACCAAAGCCCGCCGTCGCAGCCTGCGGAGGGGGCGACGGGCACGAGATGGACCATGTCCTGCAGGGCGAGGATGTTGCTTCCGTCGGGCAGCGCCTCCTGGAGCTGGGCCGAGAGAATCCACGAGCCGCAAGTCAGGGCCTTGGCGCCGTTGCCGGGGAAATACTTGTCGAAAAACGCGAACGAGCGTTTCATGGCGTCGCGGACAAGATCCGGCCCCATGCCGCCGCCGCTCGGGATGTGCATCTCCATGATGGGGTCGCCCTGCCTGAGGACGCATTCCCAGTCGGCGAGCGGGAGCGCGACGGGTGTGGCTTCGATGCGTGCGTTCTTGCCGATGCGGTTGCCGCGGGCGAAGCCATTGGCTTCCTCGCGGATGGTTTCAAGAGCGTCGGCAGGGGCTTTCTCATCGGTGCGGCAGAGGCGGCCGTCGGGCATGAACTTCAGCCCCGGCGCGGCGAAGGCGGCGATTTCGCCGGTGGTCTTGTTCCTGTAGGCGACGGCGCTGCGCGAATAGGGCTGCTGGCAGAATTCGAGGCGTCCGATGCGGAAGTAGCACCTTGGCGGCATGTAGGTGTGGAGCCATGAGAGCTGCCCCCGGTAGATGCCGGCATGGCCGAAGGCCCGGTGGAAGTTGTTGGCGTAGCAGGCGATTTGGCCAAGTGTTGCCGAAATCGTCTCCTCGGGGATGCCGCGGGCGCGGTTGAGCCTTGCGAAGACCGGGCAGAAACCCAGTGCCACGAGGAAGTTGAGGAGCCCCTGGCTTTCCTCGGTTGCGAATCTGCCGGCGGGATAGGGGATGTTCCAGGCCCCTGGTCCTTCGGCGTCCTCGAAAAGGGCGAAGTGCATAAGCGCGGCGAGGGCGAGCAGGGTCTCGTCGCCGCGGACCTGTTCGGCGAGGGCGAGTAGCTCCGGCAGGCTGTCGTCGCGGAGCGGGCTCATCGCCCAGTGCGCCTTGAGGGCTTCGGGCGCCAGGTAGGCGCATGCGTACTTTTCGGGCGGGAGGGTGGCGGACATCTTTTCCCAGAGGACCGCGAAATTCTTGCGAAGGGCCTCGGCGTCGCCGCCGACCGCATTTGTAAATTCCTCGAAGTTCATGGTGGGAAGAATAGCATTTCCCCGCGCCCGTGACAAGGCGGGGGACATTGTCGCCCTGCGAAAGAGGTTCCTACAAGGCACCGAAGAAAATCGACGAGAAGGTCGATACCGGCGAGGTTTCGCGCATGTCGTCGATGAAGTCGCGCCCGTCCTTGATGAGGCCGTTCACCTCGGTTGTCGCCGCGCCATCGTCACGCATAAGCTGGCCCAGGAGCCCTTCGCCGTTTTCAAGGCGCGCGGTGATGACCTTGAGGTTGTGGACCGTGTCGGCCAGATCGGTGGCGAGAGGATCGTCTGGCGAAAGGAGCCTGCCGATTGCGCCTTCGCCGTTTTCAAGGCGCGCGGAAACGGACTTGAGGCTCGCCATCGCGTCCTTGAGGTCCTGGAAGATCGCGTCGTCGGAGGACAGCAGCTTCCCAAGCGTACCTTCGCCGGAATTGAGGCGCGTGCCGATGGCGTCGAGGTTGCAGACGAAATTCGTGATCTGGACGTAGGGCGTGTCGTCGTCGGACAGGAGCTTGCCGATGGTTCCCTCCCCTCGCGCAAGACGTTCGGAGAGCACGTTCAGATTCGAAATTGACGCGGCGAGATCCAAGTACAGCGAGTCGTCCGCCGAGAGCAAGTGTCCAAGCGTGCCTTCGCCGGCCTTGAGGGTGTCCGTCACAAAGCGGATGTCGGAGACAATCGCCTCGACATTGGTGCGGATGCCCCCTTCGTTGAGGGAGGCGCGGAGTTCCGTAATCAAATCGTTGGCGTTCTCCATGACGTTTTCCGGGGGCTCGCCCTTGAGCGGCTTTTGCATTGAATGCCCGACCGGAGCCCCCGTCCCGGCATTGATGACAAGCTGCATGCCGCCCAGCAGGGACGTGCTCTCCGCGCGGATGGCGTAGCCTTCGCGAATCACGACGGGAACGGTCAGGTCAACCGTGACCAGGACGCCCGTTTCGCGTAGGTCGAGGGCCTTAACCTGCCCGACGGGCATGCCTCGCACAATGACCGAATCGTGCCGCCGGAGGCCACCCACGCGCTCGAATTCGACAAAGAGCTTTTCGCCGCGCTTGCCGAAGAGGGAGGTGCCGGAAAGGACAATTGTGAAAAGCACGAGCCCGATGAAGACGATGAAGACGAAAGTGCCGACAATCGTGTCGCGTGAAAAGAGGGGTTTCTTCTGGTCTGCCATTTTCTATTTCCTTTCATCCGCCTCGCGGACGATTTTGAACTGGGCATCCATGAACTCGCGGACTTCGCGATTGGTGGAGTTGCGGAATTCGTCGGGTGTGCTGATTTCGACGACATGCCCGTTCTTGAGCATCGCGATGCGGTGCCCGATCGAGAGGGCGCTGTTGAGGTCGTGGGTCACGACGACGCTTGTCACGCCAAGCTTTCGGTTGAGGTTCGCGATGAGCCGGTCGATGTGGCGCGACATTACGGGGTCGAGTCCAGACGTCGGCTCGTCGTAGAGGACGATTTCGGGGTTGCGGATGATGGCGCGGGCAAGCCCCGCGCGCTTCTGCATGCCGCCGGAAATTTCAGACGGCATTTTTTCCGCGTCGTTTTCAAGTTCGACCAAGGCCAGCGTTTCCATCACCTTCTTGTGGATTTCCGTCTCGGACAGCTTGGTCTTCTCGCGCAACGGGAGCGCGACATTGTCCGCCACGCTCATCCAGGCCAGCAGGGCGCCGCCCTGGAAAAGGTAGCCGAAATGCTCGCGCATCCGTTCGAGCGCCGCGCCATCGGCGTGGCTGATGTCTTCGCCCGCCACGAGCACGCGCCCGGAATCGGGCGTGAGGAGGCGCACCATGTGCTTGAGTGAAACGCTCTTGCCCGTGCCGGAAGGCCCGACGATGACGAAGATCTCGCCTTTTTCAACCTCGTAGGAGACACCATCGAGAACGGTTTTGGCGCCAAACCTCTTCGTTACGTTTTCGAATCTGATCATGGCCGTTCCCCTCCGCTACCCGTTGTAGAAAAGCCTCGTGACGAAGTAGCCGACCACGAGGATGAGGAGAAACGACGAGATGACCGACCGGCGCGTCGCCTGGCCGACGCCGACGGCGCCGCCGCGCGTGGAGAACCCCTCGTAGCAGGCTGTTGTCGCGATGATGACGCCGAAAAGCATCGCCTTGAAAAGCCCCACGTAGAAGTCGCGGACGTCGGCGAACTCAAGCGCGTTCTGGATGTACTGGTTCCAGTTGATGTTGAGTTGCGTCATGCCGACGATGCCGCCGCCCAGCACGCCCATCATGCAGGTGTAGAACGACATCAGCGGCGTGATGACGATCATCGCGGAGAGGCGCGGCGCCATCAGGAGCCTCACGGGGTCGATGGACATGATTTCAAGGGCCGCGATTTCGTCGTTGACGGACATCGTCCCGATTTGCGCCGCCATCGACGACCCGACGCAGGCAGCGAGAATCAGCCCGGTCATGAACGGCCCCATCTCACGCAGAAGCGACACCATCACGGCCGAGCCGATGTAGATTTCCTGGCTGTAGCGCTGCAGTTCGAGGCCGAGCTGCAAGGCGAGGATCATGCCCGTGAAAATCGCGACGAATGAAATGACGGGAAGGCTTTTGATGCCCGCCGTGTACATCTGCGCGACCGACTCCTTGCGGAGGCGGCGCGACGAAAGCAACCCGCGCATCGCCCAGAGTGCCGAGCCGAGATACCCGGTGCAAATGCCGGTCTCCCGAATGCAGTCGAGGCATTTCCGCCCAATTGACTCGGCGAAGTTCCGCGGGGGCGCGTGAAATATGGGTTCCCTGCTGATCATGTCGCATCACCGTGAGAAAGGGATCCACAAGAACGAGAAGATCCGGCCGCCCTCGGCGTTCCGCCCCCAGGAGCAAAAGCCCCAGAGCACGTCGTTGCAGTAGGCGCCGTCCGGTTTTTTCCGGTAGGTGTAGAAGGACCAGAGCGGCGCCCAGTTGCGCTCGACCTGCTGGCTGCCGCTCCAAAGCGAAAGCTCCGGGAAGCGGAACGACACGCCGGCATCGCCGTCCCGGTAGGAGAAGAACGGCCAAAGCCGTGAATACGCCCGCCGCGACGTGATCGCGCCGTCTGCGTCCGCGACGCTTTTCTCCCGGTGGAAATAGAGCGGCATCGCCACATGCGTGACGGAATTCGTCTCCCTGCCGGCATCGACCCGGGTCTTGCTGAAAAAGGGCCAGAGGAAATAATCGCGGTGCAACCCCCTCCGTTCGGAGCGGCCATAAAGCGGCCAAAGATGACGCTCGTGGTGGTCGTCCATGTCGAGGAACCTCACAAACGGCCACGGCGCATTGAGCCTGCGGTAGCCGTCGTCGCCTCGGCCATAGGAGAAGAGCGGGGGCAGAAATGTCCAGGATTCCTCGTCGCCGCGTTTTTCCCGCTCGTAGTGCGAATGGCCGAAAAGCGGGAAGAGCACGAACCCGTCGCCTGAGACGGCGCCGTAGGACGAGGTCTCGGTCCAGAGCGGCCAGAGGACGAAGCGGTTGGTCGTCGTGATGCGTTTGCCGCGGTGTTCCGCCTCGCCGTAAAACGGCCACACGCGCAACTGGTCGACATGCTCGCCGTGGCGCGTGAGGTAAAACGGCCAGAGGACCGAGCGGAATTCGACGCCGGCGGTCCGCCCCTCGGCGTAGATCGGGAAGAGGAAGAAGGAAACCTCGCTGAAAACGAGGAAGTTGCGGATTGTGCCGCCCAACGGGAAGACGGCGGCGTAATCTTCGCCGCGCAACGTGTGGCCCGTGAAGAAAAGGGGGAAGAGGCGGAACCGGCTGGGATCCCCGGGGCTGTCGGGGGCGTCGTCGACGCCCATTCCGTAGAAGAGCAAGGCGCGCCAGTAGAAGTGGTCGTCGCGCCGCGATGAAATGCCCAGCGGCCAGGCGACATCCGTTTCAACGCGCAAGTCAGGCGCGTTCGTCGGGGTGGTTTCGCGGCTGAAAAACGGGCGGACGGCGACCATGGAGCTGCCGGCTTCGTCGTGCGCCGTTTCGAAAAACGGCCCCAGGCGCAGGCCGGAGGTCGCCGCGCCGGGCGGCATCGGGGTGCGGCATCCGCAGAGGGCGAACGCAAGGAGCGGGAGCATCAGGATGGGAAAGAAGCGGCGCATGAATCTAACCTCCTCCCCTTAGTCCATGCAGATGCGCGACACGCATTGCCGGAAGTTGTCGAAGCCCTTGGTGATTTCGATATCCATGCGCATGTAGTAGATCGGCACCTTGGGGTATTCGAGGCGCGGCAGGCGGACGGCGTCTTTCTCCGTCGTGAGAATCGCGTCGGCCCCCTGTTCGTCGGCGGCGTTGATGACGTCGATGATGTCCTGCGCGCGGTAGCGGTAGTGGTCGGGGTAGCGCTCGCGGGAAAGGATGCGCGCCCCCATTTTCGAAACGGAATTTTCAAAGCTCATGGGCGCGGCGATGCCGGCGAGCGTGACGACTTTCATGCCCTTCACCGCTTCGAGCGGAAGCACTTCCTGCGAGAAGGCGTTCTTGTAGTAGCGGGGGCGGTGGCGGCATTCGGCGATTTCGGCGTGGTCGTTCATGCGCGAGAGGCGCGCGCGGAGCTGCGCGGTGTTGCCGTCGGACTTCGTGATGAAGATGAAGTCGGCGCGCCTGATGTTCGCGGCGGGTTCGCGGAGAATGCCGCGTGGCAGGAGGTGCCCGTTGCCGAAGGGGTTTGTGGAGTCCACGAGCACGATTTCGTGCGAGTGCTTGAGCTTCATGTACTGGAAGCCGTCATCGAGGATCAGCACGTCGCAGCCGAAATGGCTGATGGCGTAGCGCCCTGATTTTACGCGGTTCTTGTCGACGAGCACGACGACGCCGGGCAGGTTGCTGGCGAGCATAAAAGGCTCGTCGCCGCTCAGTTCGCTGTCGAGCAGGACGCGCTTGCCGTCCGAAACAACGCGCGGGGGGTCCGCCACGTCGCCGCCGAAAAGACGCTGCAGAAACGGCTTTTCCTTCTTGCGGTAGCCGCGGCTCAGGATCGCGACGTTGCGTCCCTCCTCCTTGAGTGTGCGCGCGAGGATTTCTACGACGGGGGTCTTGCCCGTGCCCCCGACGGTGACGTTGCCCACGCTGATGACCTGGCAGCCCAGCGGGAAGCGGCTTGCAAGCCCCGTTTCGTAAAGCCAGGCGCGGAGGCGCGTGATGCCTGTGAAGATTTGGGAAAGGCCATTCAGGAAGGCGAGAAACCAACGCGTCGACCGGGGTTGCCCCTGGTCGTCGCCCTCGTGCTGGATGAGCTTGAGGACGTAGCGCTCGAACCGCGCGCCTCTGCTTGGCAAGGCCCTTTGCACTGTCCGCGCCCCGTGTTAGATGCCGAACGCCTTTCGCGAATGTTCCTCGACCAAGGCCAGGACCTCGTCGATAGAAAGCGTCGTGGAGTCAATAACCACCGCGCCGTCGGCGATCTTCAGCGGGGCGGTCTTGCGCGTCGAGTCGATCTTGTCGCGGCCGAGGAGCGAGGCCTTCACGGCTTCCTCGCTCTGCGTGGCGATGCCCTTGGCAACCTCTTCGAGGTGGCGGCGGTGTGCGCGCGCCTCGGCGGAGGCGTCAAGGTAGAAGCGGGCGGGCGCATCGGGGAAAACCACGGAACCGATGTCGCGGCCCTCGACGACGATGTCGCCCAAGTCGCGCATGCCGCGCAGCCAGGCGGTGACCTTGGCGCGGACTTCCGGGACCTTTGATACCGGGCTCACATTGGCGTTGATCTCCGGTGTGCGGAGGACGTCGCCCGGCTCCTGGCCGCCGACCAACGCGGCGACGGCGCCGTCCTTGACGACGAATTGCACGTCGACGTTTTCGCAGAATGCGGCAACGGCGGCGGCATCGTTGCAGTCGACGCCGCCGCGAAGGGCGGCCAGCGTCATAATGCGGTAAAGTGCGCCGGAATCGACGTGGAGGAAGCCCAACTTACGGCCAATGCCGCGGGCGATTGTTGATTTGCCGGCCCCGGAGGGCCCGTCTATCGCGATGACTCGGTTCATAATGTCGGTAAAAGGGAGGACAACGTGTCGACCATTGAAACAGGAAAGGTCCGCCGGAGTCCGTTTCCGGCGGTTTTCCTCTTCTTATATTGTATGATTTTAGCGGAAGAGATTCAAGGGCAAACGGCGATGGACGGGATTTGGACGGAAATTTGTCAAGAATTTGGCTTTCGCGCAGAGCCAATGTTGCTGCACTTTGGCCGTGGTCAAAGTCCAATATCTGGTTCAGATGTCATTCGGGGATTGGAATTGCTGATCGTATCGGCTTGCGAGTCCACCGGGCAGGGCTTACCCTCGGCAACTCGCCACGCGCACCCCTCGCCTTTGGCCCCCGCCCTTCGGCATCTCACGACAAGGATCGACTTGCCGATGAGCTTTTTAGGGCGACGGATCGTTGATGTTTGAAGTCTGGCAACAGACGTGGCCGGATGTTGCGAAAAGTGGCCGGATTTGTGGCCAGATTATTGACGGCGGTATCGACGCCTGTCGATCTTATCCTCCTGCCGATGCCTGCCGGCTCTTGCAGGGCGGCGCGATCTCGGCGCGGCGATCACGCGGGAGCGCCGCGGCCGCTGGGGCTCCCTACCGCCTTGTACGGTAGTGTTTCTCCATCCCGTAGGGAAAGTCGTGCGGAATGTAGTTTTCCAATCCGGGGCCGCTGAGCGAAAGCGCCGTGGAATAGCTGATGAAAATCCACGGACAGTCTTCCTTTAGGATTTTCTGCATCTCGCCGTAAAGTTCAAGCCGGCGTTTCGGCGACGCATGGGCGGCCTCGCGGAAAAGTTCATCATAGGCGGGATTGGAGTAGTTGCAGCGGTTGGGCCCCGGCGAGGCGTTCGGCCCGTAGAAAAGCTGGAGGAAATTTTCGGCATCCGGGTAGTCGCCTACCCAGCCGATGCGGAAAAGCTGCGAACGGCGTTCGCGCACTTTCTGGAGGAAGGCCGGCCAGCTTTGGTATTCGGCGACCAACTCGATGCCGCAGCGGTCCATGAAGGCGATCAGCAACTCCGTTGACTCGCGGAAGTCTTGCGTCGTCTTGCCGATGTCCACGACAAGCCGCAGGCGCCGCCCCGTCGATGGATCAATGCCGTTCGGGTAGCCGGCCTCGGCAAGCAGCCGCCGGGCGATTTCCACGCCGCGGCCAAAAGGCAGCGGGGCGAGATCCGCCCCGTCTACGCCGGGCGGGACGGGCCCCACCGCCGCCATCACGCGGCCGCGGTAATACTCCTCCCAGCGCGAGGCGTCGAAAGCCGCGTTAAGCGCCTGGCGAAGCTTCTTGTTTCCGCCAAGGACGGGATCCTCCATGTTGATGCCGATGTAGCCAACCTCAAGCGTCGGCATTCGCGCCATTTTCACGCCGAGCTTCGCCAACGAGGGGCTAAGCGAACCATCGGGCATCACGACTTCGTCCCAGTTGTCGCGCGAAACCTCGCCCTGGAGGTCGAGTTCGCCGGAAAGAAAGGCCAGCCACTGGGTTGAAGGATCGTCGATGACCGGAAAGAACAATTCGTCGAAAGGGAAAAGCCCGTTTGCCGCGTCCGCCGCGACTTCAGGCGTCTGCCAGCCGCGCCACGCGGGGTTGCGCACATATTTCATCGCATAGTTGCGCCGCCACGAGGCAAGCGCATAGGGGCCTGTGCCAACGGGGTGCTCGCGGAACTTTTCGCCATAGAACTCGACCGCCTCATGCGGGACGCAGACCGCATAGGGCATGGCCAGCAGCCACTCGAAGACCGGCGACGGCGAGGACAGCTTCACGACAAGCCGGTCGGGAGTGGGCGTTGAAAGGCCTTCGACCTCCATGGAGTAATCGGTGGCGGACGGCGCTTTCGACGCCTCGTGAAAAGCCTCGATGCCCTTGACGCGGCCTTCGACGAGCCAATAACCGGAGGAGGCAAGTTTGGCGTCGGCAAGGCGTTTGAGCGAGTAGGCGAAATCCGCTGCCGTGACAGAACGCGTCAGCGGGGCGCCGTCCGGACCGATGCCAAAACAGGCGTCCGCGGCAAACACCGCGTTGGTGTCCACATGGAAAGTGTAGCAAAGGCCGTCCTTGGAGACTTCCGGCATCGCCGTGGCGAGGCAGGGGCGAAGCGCGTATGGTCGTGCCTTGTAGTCGTATTCGAGCAGCGGCTCGTAGACAAGCGCCACGGCGCGGGCGGCGTAAACGGAGCTCGCGTCCGAAGGGTCGAGCGACGTGACGCGCTCAATCATGCGGCGGAATTTCGTCGCGGCCGGAGCCGACGGCGCCGGATTGGCAAGGGAGGCCGACTGGAAGGCAAGAACAAGGGCAAGCAGGGGGAAGACTTGTTTCCTGAAAAACGGCATATTCTTCACGGGTTCAGGCAAAGAGTCTCGCCCTACTGGTTCCGGCGGACGAGAAACGCGGCGATGAAAATGCAAATCGCCGTAGGCGTCCAGATGACGAAATGCGGATAGAGTTCCGGATATTTCGCAAGCGATTTCGCGGCGACCATGAACGCATAGTACAGAAGCATCACGCCCAGGCTGATTGCGATGCCGATGTTTGATTCGCGGCGCGAGGTGCGTATGCCCAGCGGCATGCCAAGGAGAATGAAGGCCAACGGCGCCAGGCCAAAGGCCAGCCGGCGGTTGTATTCCGTTTTCAAATTGGACACAACTTGCGGCGCGTGAAGCTTGAGGCCCTCCACGATTTCGTCGGCGGTGAGTTGGGTTTCCTGCTTCTCGAGCCGACGGGCGGCGAGCGCCACGGCGGAACTGCGTTCGTCATCGGTAAGGGCTGGTTCGGGGTTGCCCTCGGCGATGCCGACGGCAAGCTTCGACAGTCTTTCCTCAATCTCCCGCGAGGTGAGGTCGCCCACCTTGCGGCGGAAAGTGCGCTTCGTCACGACATTTTCAATGACATGCCTGAGATGGCCAACCGTTGCCGTTCCCGGTTGCTTCTCCGAAAACGGCGTAATGCGCACATTGTACATGTCGAGCATGAGATCCCCCTCGCCAAGCTCCATGACCGCCGATTCGCAGCGCGTTTCACGAGTCGCCCCGCTTTTCGTTTTTTCGAGGATGATCAAGTTTTTCAACACGTCGCCTTCGCGGCTCGCAAACCAAAGGTCGACACCATTGAAATCGTGGATGAAATGACCCGGTTCAAGCAGTTTCACGAGGTCTTTCGTGCGCGTGGTGCCGTTGATGAGGTCGTGCCGGCGTGCCGATCCCGTCGGCGCCACTTCGCCGTTGATATAGATCGAGAGGAAGGAAAGCGCCACTCCGAAAACAATCAGCGGCGTCATAATGCGCCAAATGTTGACGCCACAGGCGCGCATGGCGCTGATTTCGCCATCGCTTGAAAGGCGGCCAAAGAGAAGCAGGGCGCTGACAAGGGATGCCAAGGGGACGGTGAAGGTCAGGGATTCCGGTACGCTCACCGCAAGGAACTGCAGCACCATGCCGGCCGGCAACCCCTTGACGACAAGTTGCGTCGCCTTGACAAGAAGCCCGATTGAAAGGACAAAGGTTAAAACGAGCATCCCGAGAAGCCAGGCCGAAATGTAGCTTTTCGATACGTACTTCTGGAGGATCGAAAGCATCCTGGCTCCCCGGGACGAGGTATGGAACGGCGATGCAGACTACTTCTGCTTGAGCGCGTCGGAAATCTCGCGGTCGGTCGCGCCGCGGACGTAAACCTCGACGCGGCGGTTGGCCGGCGTGCCGTTCTTGAGGTCGGGCTTGTACTGCGGGCGGTCAAAGCCGTAGCCGACGGTGCTCAGGCGCGAGGCGTCGATGCCCTTGCCCACGAAGTAGTCCTTGACGGCGTCGGCGCGGCGCGCCGAGAGCTTGCGGTTGTAGTCGGCCTTCGAACGGAGGAGGCGGTCGGCGTGGCCTTCGATAACGGCCGTGGAGCCGGGGTTCTTGGCGAGCACCTTGGCAACCGTGTCGAGCTCGGCGTAGTCCTTCGGGTTGATGACAGCCTTGTCATAGTCGAAGAGGAGGTGGAGCTCGAAGCGGAGGAGGTCGTCGTTTCCGTTGAGCGGGTCGGTGTGGTCCTCGAGAACCTCGTGGCCATCCTTGACGCCGCCCTTGTCGGTGTCGGGATCAAGCGGGTCGGTCTTGTACTTGAGGACTTCCGCGCCATCCTTGAGGCCGTCGAAATCGGAGTCGGGATTGAGGGGGTCGGTCTTGTAGGTGAGGACTTCTTCGCCGTCCTTGAGCCCGTCGCCGTCGGTGTCGGGATTGTTCGGGTCGGTGCCGATGCGGAGTTCATACTCGTCGGTAAGACCGTCGCCGTCGCTGTCGGCGGGGCCGTCCGCCGCGATGATGTCGGGCTCGCTCCCCGCGCCCCAGTACCAGGCGAGGCCGATTTCAAGCGCGTTGTTGAACTCGGTGTTGTCGGAGTCGATCAGGAGGCGGAAATCGCCGCGAAGCGCCCACATGTCGTTGAAGTGGTACATCACGCCCGCGCCGGCGCGGAGAACGACCTCGCTCTTGCCGCTGTCGACGACGTCCTTGCCGTAGAGGTTGAGGCCAAGACCGGCGGTCAGGAACGGGTCGAGGCGCTCCCAGCGCGTAAAGTGGAAGACGGCGTCGGCATACAAGCCGAGCATGTAGGTGTCGCCGAAGTTCTCGTCCTTGCCGCGCGACTGCGATTTGTTACGGGAGTAGTCGTAATGCGGATAAGGCTTGGAGAAATAGTGGGCGCCGTCACCGGTCACGAAGTTCTCGTCGAGCGTCGGGGCGTACATTAGGCCGCCTTCAAGCCCCCACCACTCGTTGATGTCGTAGCCGATGCGGAGATTGATGTAGGCGCCGTCGTCAAGAGGCTGGTCGCCTTCGAAGTTGAGGAATCCAATCGCCGGGGCGAAATACCACCGGGCGAAATCCTCGGCCTCCTCGGCGCGGGCCGTGGCGGTGAGGCAGGCCGTTGCGAGCGCCGCGACGGCGAGTGTCTTAGCGAATGTGCTGGTGCGCATTGTTTTTTCCTTGGGTTGGGTTTAGATCTTGAGGGTGGCGAGAACGGCAAGGACCATCACGAAAATGGCGACAGTCTCGATGATGCCGAGGACCGAGAGGTAGTTGGTGAAGCCCTTGCCGGTTTCGGCGTGGGCATCCGCCGCCGCGCCGGCGACACGGCCCTGGAAGACCGCGGAGAGGGCGATGCCCAGGCCGGCGAAGAGACCGATCAGGCAAAGGGCGATCCCCGAAGGCGGCGTCGGGAACTTTTCGAGATCGGTGACGCGCTTGATGATGGTCTGCATGAGGACCATGCCGTAAAGCGTCTGCGTCAGCGCCGCGCCGACATACGAAAGGAGAATGAAGGGCGCGGGCTTGCCCTGCGCGAAGCATTTTTTCCAGGCGCCGACGGCCGCGCCGCCAGCCGCGCCAATGCCAATCGCGGAGCCAATGCCGCTGATACCGACGGCCATCACGGCGCCGGCGATTCCAAGCCACTGGTTTACAATTGCAGGATCCATCAGATACTCCTTTTCCTAATGTTGACTATTATACATTTTTTGACGCAATGGGGCAAATGCTTTTATGATATAATCTTCAACCATGAAAAAGAATGGATTTTCCCTTGTCGAACTGCTCGTCGCGGTCACCATCATGCTGATTCTGGCGGGTACGGTCGGCGTCGCGGTCTGGAACTGGGTGCCCAAGGCGCGCATTGCCCGTGCGCAAGCCGACATCGAGGCGCTGAAAAACGCCGTCGCGCTCTACAAGGCCGACAATTTCGCCGTCCCAACCCAGCGGCAGGGGCTTGAGGCGCTGGTGGAGAAACCATCGCTCGCGCCCATCCCGAAAAACTGGAAGGAAGGCGGCTACCTTGATTCGGCCGTCCTCCCCGCCGACCCCTGGGGCAACCCCTACGTCTATCTCGCCCCCGGCTCGCGCAAGGAACCTTTTGAAATCCTCTCCTATGGTGCCGACGCCGCTCCCGGCGGCGAGGGCGAGGACGCGGATATTTCATCGTCGTTTCTTGGCCAGGGCGCGGCGACGCAGGCTGCCGGAAGCAAATGAGCGGCGACGACACGATCGCGGCCATAGCCACGGCACCCGGCCCCGCCGGGATTTCCATCGTGCGGATTTCCGGTCCGCTCGCCTTTGACGCCGCGCGGAAAATCTGCGGCATCGCCCCCGGCGGAAAACGCCTTGAGGCAAGATACGCCACCTTCTCGAATCCTGCGACCGGTGAAAAAACCGACGACGGCATCGTCTTGTTCTTCAAGTCGCCCAACAGCTACACGGGCGAAGATGTCGCCGAGCTCCAGGGCCATGGCGGACGCCTCCCGGCATCGCGTCTCCTTTGCGCCGCTTTGGCCGCCGGCGCCCGCATGGCGGAACCCGGCGAATTCACGCGCCGCGCCTTCCTCAACGGCAAGATCGACCTTGCCCGTGCCGAGGCGGTGATGGACTTCATCGGCGCCGCCTCAGACCGCGCCGCCGCCGCCGCCCGCGAGCAGCTTGACGGACGCCTCTCCGGCGAGGTCAACGCCCTTTTCGACGCCATCGTCGCCATCGAGGCCGACGTCGAGCACCTCCTTGATTTCGACGAGGGGGAAATCCCGCCGGACTTCAACCTTGCCGCCGCCCGGCGCTGTGGCGAGACCATGAACGCCGCCGCACGCCTTCTCGCCTCGTGGCGGCAGGGCCGGTTCCTCCGCGAAGGCGCGCTGGTCGTTATCTGCGGCAAGCCCAACGTCGGGAAGTCGTCGCTTCTCAACGCAATCCTCGGACGCAACCGCGCCATCGTCTCGCCCATCGCCGGGACAACTCGCGACTCGATCGAGGAACCCGTCGTCATCTCGGGCATTCCCGTGCGCCTCGTCGATACAGCGGGCTTGCGCGCCGCCGGCGACGTCATCGAGGCTGAAGGCGTCTCGCGCGCCGAGGAGCTTGTCTCGCGCGCCGACGTCGTCGTGGAGGTCGCGGACGCCACCGATCCCGCCGCGACATTTTCGGCAAGTGCCGCAAACCGAATCAAGGTCCTCAACAAGGTTGATCTCGGGGAGGGAGGCGCCCTCCGCGAAGAGGACGCCCTTCTCCTTTCCGCGAAAACGGGGGACGGCGTGGAAACGCTCCTCGCTGAAATCGCCGGGTGCCTTGACGATTCCGGTGGCGAAAATGCCGCGCCGGGCGTCTCGGAGCGCCACCGCGAATGCCTTGCCGAAACCCGGCAGGCGTTGGAAGAGGCCGCGCAGGCGCTGGAATTAGGCGACGAAGGCCTTGTCGTCGCCGCGGAAAAACTCGCCCAAGCCGCCCAGGCAACGGGCCGCGTCACCGGCCGGGTCTGGTCCGACGAACTTCTTGACGTCGTCTTCGGGAAGTTTTGCGTGGGGAAATAGCGAGATCGGCAATCGCCGACGCGGCATGTTTTTTAAGGGTGCCTTCTCTTTGATTTCTTCCATGAAATGGCGAGACGGATTGAAATCGCGGTGATAATCGCAAAGCCAAGCAGATACCACTGAATTGCGTATCCGTCAGGATGATTGCCCTTGAAGATGAAAAGGTAAAGTGCGTACCAGACATCAAGGATCAATATCCATGAAATGATGTATATTTCATTGACGGCGTCGGACACCGTAAAGATGAAGTTTCTAAGCTTTTGCGAACTTTTTTTAGTTAGGAAATGGAAGCAGCCAAACTCAAGGAAAACAAATCCCAACTCAAGCAAGACGTCTATTGGAAGCTTGCGGTAACCCGAAAAATCATTGTCGCACATAAGCTGCCCGAAATTCAGGGTAAGTTCGAGCGTCATTGTAACTGCCAGGACAAGCGCTCCGGCGAAAATTGACCAGGTGTAAAAATTGTCTAAATTCCGAATCTTCCGGACTGTTAGTCCGAAAACATATCCGATGCCGACAATAACAAACCAAGTTAACAAGGGGAAATAGGAAAAGACCTCGCCAGTGTCGCCATATCCTACGGGGACGAATAATCCCGCAACAAGACAGATGGTGGCGTTATTGCAAAAAATCCCTCTGAAGCATCCCACCACGAGGTTGCAGGCAATGCCAACGACGGGAATGATAATGTTGGCATGTTTCAGTTTCTTCAACAAGCCAAATGAAATCATCGCCAATCCGGCGAACGACAAGATGTCGCCGCTGAAGAGATTCAAGCTGTACTCCAAGGTGTCAGCCTTTTCCAGGCCGAGGCTAACGAGAATGGAAATACTTCTGGCCACGTTTAGTAGATAATTTAATAGAAAGATCTTCACGCCCCTTTTGATTATTTTGCCAGAATCGTTGTTGCGCGAGAAAGCCAGGCCGACGCCCATTGCGAACATGAAGACCGGCGCGGCCATAAACCCCCCCAGGAAGGAATCGGCAATCCAGCCAAATGTCGTTTGCAGGCTTTGGTATTCGGGATACATCATCAGGTGGATCAAGATCATAAACGCAATCGCGAAGACCTTCGCGAGATCGACGTTGTCTTGCCTTGATGTATTTACATCGGCTTGCGCGTAAAAAGCTTTGATTCTGTCAAACATGGTAACTATTTTTGACTATTTCGCAAAAATAAGCAAGGGAACACCGGGAGAAGCGTAGGCGGCGAGCTTAAATTGTCACACAAAAGTCGATTTGCTATACTATTCGGTATGAAACCGATTTGCACCGACATCAGCGATTTCGAGACCTTGCAGAAGGCGGGACAGCTTTACGTGGACAAGACCGCCTACTTCCACCGGCTCATTACCGACCCGAGCCGGAAGTACTTCTTCATGGCGCGTCCGCGGCGGTTTGGCAAGTCGCTGTGCGTGACGACGCTCAAGTCCATTTTCCAGGGCCACCGCGAATACTTCGACGGCCTGGCCATTTCAAAGACCGATTACGACTGGCAGCCGCACGTGGTCATCCACTTCAACTGGGGCAAGGTCGATGCG
>JAZQOA010000158.1:0-13959 GCA_045627605.1 Kiritimatiellia bacterium
GCGTGTTCGACATAGTTGAGACCGTAATAGCTGATTGATGTTTCTTTGATCATATTCGTTTTCCTTTGTTCGATGGCTGTCGACTGCTTTCGACAGCACTCGTCTCCACTCGGCTACGATTCCCGTCAAAAAGCGTTTCGAGTTCTTCCAGCGTCTTGCCCTTCGTCTCGGGGATGAAGCAGGCGTAGGGGAGCTTCTCGCCGGTGAGCGCCGAGACCTGGCGGTTCTCGACGTTGTCCTGCAGGAACTTCGAGACCTGCTCGCCGCCGAAGTACTTGCCGTTGCCCCAGGGGTCGATGAGGACCTTGAGACCGGTTTCGTGGGCCTTGTCGACGATCTTCGGGATGTTGGGCCGCCAGAAGTCGAAGTCGAATTCCGTGACGGCGAGGATGACGGTCGTGCAACCGTGCGCCTTCATCTCGGCGAAGTCCGCCGCCGCATGCTCGACGTAGTTGAGGCCGTAGTAGCTGATCGCAGTTTGTGTAATTGCCATTTTGGAGGGGAAGCGGGGAGTTGAGAGTTAGGAGTTAGGAGTTAAGAGCGGAGGGAGGGGAACGGGGCGTGGCGCAACGGCCGGGACGCCCGCGCTCCCCGCGGGCAACGCTTCGAGATTAGCGGATCTGGGCGATCTTGCCGGTCTCGATGCTCTCGTAGCACCCGAGCATGGCCTGGATGGTCTGCTTGTGCCAGCGGAGGTTGATCAGCGGCTGGTGGTGGTTGCGGATGCAGTCGACGAATTCGTCGATGAGGCCGATCCACTCGTCGAAGTAGGTGTACTGGACGGTGTAGCGGTCGTTGGGAGCTCCGTTGTGGTACACGTTGGGCCCGAAGCAGTCGCAGGTGATCATGCCCTTGTCGCCGGTGATGGTTAGGTTGACCTCCATGCGCTTGGGGAACTTCTCCCAGCCCGGCGCGGGAACCTTGATTTTCTCCTCGAGACGCGACCATGAGGGGTCGAAGAGGAACGACGTGCCGTCCGTGAGCTTGCCAGCCGCCATGAGCATGTCCTCGACTTCGAGGCCGTCGCGCAGGTTGGGCGCGACCTCGGCCCAGATGTAGTCAAAGTCGGCGCCGGTGAGGTGGCGGACGAGATCGAAGATGTGCGGGTGGTCGCAGAGCGCGCCGCCGCGGAAACGCGGATCGCCCTTAGCGAGGGGCACGCGCTTGCCAAAACTGGCCTCGGGGCTACCCTGCCACGGGAAGGCCCAGACGGGCGAGAGCGTGATGTTCGTCGCCTGGATGGCGCGGATCTTGCCGATGGCCCCCTCGGCGATGAGCTTGCGGAGGCGCGCGACAACGGCGTTGTAGTGCATTTCGAGCTCGACCTGGCAGACGACGCCGGCCTTGTCGACCATCTCGATCATCCGGTCGTACTCGTCCATGTCGAAGGTCGGAATCTTCATCGAGAGGATGTGGATCCCCTTCTCCGCGCACCACTTCATCTGCTCGAAGTGCTTGTCGTTGGCCGAGGCGATGACGACGGCCTCGATGTCCGGGTGCTCGGCGTACATTTTTTCAGGGTCGAGATAGCACGGGACGCCGGTCTTGTAGAGCTCGTAGACCTTGCGGGCGTCCTCATCCTGCGCGCAGGAGGCGACCCAGTCGAGCTTCTTGTTGTCGAGGAGGGTCTGGTAGTATTTGCGGGTATGGCCGTGGGTCATGCCCATCATCGCGATTTTAACGGGTTTCATTAGCGCACCTCCGCGGTTGCGATTGCGTCGTTGGTGTTGGGACCGGCCTTGAGGGCGATGTTTTTCGCCGCCTTGGCCTTGTCGCTCTCGAAGGCGAGTTCGGCGGCCTTGAAGGCCTTCTTGGCGGCGGCGTTCCAAATCTTGCCCGAGGCGCGCTTCTGGAGAAGCGCGAAGGCGGCGCGGACGGTCCAGATCTCGTCCGTCGCAAGCCCGTAGCCGAAAAGCTCGGTGTCGATATCCGTGTAGTCGGCGGCGCCATCGGCATTCCAGCAGCGAATGGAGCAGTGCTTCGTGTGGGTGTCGACGGTCTGGTCTGAGGCGACCCCGCGGCGCGCAATGATCTCGTGGCGGTCGTAGGGCTCGGCGCCCTTTGGAAGGCCCACGCCGATCTCGACCGAGACGTTGACGTCGTTGGCGAGCTTGGCCAGGACGTTGACGGCGGTCTTCCCGCCTGCGGCGGCGAAGACGCGGACGACGTCCGACGCGCCGAGGTACGCCGCGATGTCAAGTTCGCGGGCGAGCATCTTGAGCATGTCCGCGCCCTTCGGCGCGAACGACGCGAAGCGGAGCGTCGAGACGCCTTCGAGCGTGCCGTTCTCCGTCATTTTCTTGAGCTCCACGAAGCGGCGTTCAACGCGCTGCGGGAGCAGGATCGACGCGCCGACATACGGCAGGCCGTCCTTGACTGTGATCTCGCCCTTCCCCGCGCCATACTTGTCGCGCAGGAAGTCGAGCGCCTTGTTCATCTTTTTTACGTTCATAGTGTTGATCCCCCTTGTAAATCGTCATTCGTCGAGGTCGATGATGAGCTGGGCCTCGTCGAGGTCGTCGATGGACTTCACCTCGCGCACGGGCTTCGTCGCCGAAAGTTTCTTCATGACGGCGCTGAGACGCCTCACGCACGACGCCTTCTGCGACTTCTCCTCGTCGCTGTAGGTGAGCGCCTCGTCGCTGTAGCACATCACGGCGGTGCGCCAGTCGCCACGCTTTTCGGCCACCCTTCCTTCGGCCTGCAGGTCGTAGCGGCCGTTGACCGGCGCCAGGGTGTGGGCGATGCGGTACATCTTCGCGGCGTCGTCCCACGCCTCCATCTGCGTGTAGGCGCGCGCCAGGCGCAGGAAGAAGGCGCACTTGTCGCCGCCGCCAAGCTTGAGATCGTCGAGGCGGGCGTTGACGAAGGCGACGGCCTGCGTCGGGTGGTAGCCGGCGAGGTAGGCGTCCGCCATGCTCATCGAGGCGTCGAAGCGTTCCCGCGCCGTGGCGCCGGGCCGGCCCAGCGCGTCCGCCACGACGGCGGCGGCGGCGTCAAGCTGCGGGAGGGTGAACTCCTCCTCGAAAACAAGCGGCGACATCATCGAGCGCGCCCGCTGGAGAAGCAGCTTCACGCGCTGCGGATTGGAGAGGTCGGCCATCTTGATCGTCTCGTCGACCGTGCGCACCGCGTCGTCGCGCCTGAGAATCGCGCTCTGGAGCCTCGCCTCCTCGATGGCGGCCTCGAAGCGCCGCGCCGGCTTCTCGGAGAGATCGGAGCGAACCTTCTCCCACATCGGGATGGCCAGGTCGTAGCGGTTGTTGCGGGCGTATTCCTTGGCAAGGGCGGCTTTGTCGGCGTCGCCGGGAACGACCTCGCCGTAGGTACAGGGTGGCAACTCCGGCGCGGGCTTGGGCGGCACGTCCGGCGGCTGTTCGCCGACGGCGGCCACGAGTTCCGCGGCGCGCCGCGCGACCTCGCGCCTGAAGGCGATAAGGTCGATGATGGACTCCGGATCCTGGGCGTCCATCCACACGAGGTGGCGTCGGCCAAGCGCCTGCACCGCCGGGTCGGGCGATTTGAGCGCCGCCTCGCCGCGCAAGCGGAGAAGCGAGAGGTAGCGGACGTCGTCGAGCCCTTCCCTCACGCCTTCCCAGGCGAGCGTGGCGATAAGCCCGTCGTAGGTGAGGTAGATGATCTGGAACTGGCTGTAGGGCCCCCGGTAGGCGAAGTCGTTCCACGGGTTGTCGCCCGTGTAGAAGCAGTACTCGTGGAGGCCGTCGAAGTCGGCGTAGTAGTAGCGGAGGCCCTTGGTACGCCGCCAGATGTCGGGGCACGACGGCCCGGTGAAGGGGCCTGCGTAGGTGACGGTCTTGGCCGAGCCCTTGTGCCAGTTCCAGGCCGATTTGTGGCGCGCCGCCGCCGGCACGTCGTTCATGCCGACGCTCCAGGAGATGTCCTTGTCGACGCCGTAGTCGGTCCAGGCCTGAAATCCGTACTTGTGGAGCAGGCCCCAGAAGCCGTAGCTCTTCCGGTTGAACCAGGTTCCGACCTCGTCGCCGCTTGAAAAGTAGCAGTTGTGGTGGCCGAGGTACTTGTCGAGGACTTCGCGCTGGACGCGAAGCATGGCCTCGAAACGCGCCTTCGCCTCGGCGTAGCGCTTCGGGTTCTGCTCCGGCGTCTCGAAATGCGCCCCATCGCCCCACGAAATCCAATCGCCGTCGAAGGCCGGCCCGTTGATGAGGAGTCGGCAGCTCATCCCCTCCTGGCGCATCATGATCAGCGAGCGCACGGCAAGATCCTCGGTCGTGGCGTCCTTGAAGACGCCGGGGCCGCTCGGGCAGTTGGCGTTGTGCTCGGCGCACGACTTGTAAACCGCCCTCACCTTCTTTTCGGCAATGTCGAGCTGCTTGCAGCCCGCGAGTTCGCCCGCGAGCGACGGCAGCCCCATCCACGCCGAGATGTAGGGCTGCGACGTGTCGTAGTGCGTGCGGGCGGCGGGCAACGCAAAGGGATACACCTCGACCTCGACGGGGATGTCGCCCAACTTGCGGCCATCTTCGCTCACCGCAAGCGTCCCCTTGTAGAGGCCGGGGTTCGCGTCGAGCGGCACCTTCCACGTGAACCAGTATTGCTGGAAGCGGTCCTTCCTGAGGTCGAAGGGGACGAACTTCTCGGCGTCGCGGACGGGATGCAGCGAATGGTTGAACTTCTTCCCGGTGCCGCCGTGCTTGCGCATGTCGACGTAGGCGGGTCCCTCCGGGTAGTCGATGCGGAGGAGGACCGTGCGCTTGGCGGGGTCGTCGGACTCCACGACCTTGATGATGCCGTCGTCGTGCAGCACGAGGTCGTTGATGAGCTCGGGGTTGCCCTGGTTGCCCGCCCAGCTCGTCCGCCATCGGCCGCCCGCCCGGTACCAGACCTTGACGAGGGCGAAGTCGGCGCACGAGGCCGGAATCACCGCGCCGCCGGGCCCGGTGAGATCCGAGGGCTCGAAATTGACCTTCGACATGTCGCGTTCGGGCTTCACGGAGAAGGAAATCGTCTCGATTTCACCGCGCGCCGCGGAGCAGGCCAGCTGGTTCGTGACAATGCCGCCCGCTGGGGGCGAATCCGGCAAATACGGCTTGTCGCCGTAGGGGTTGACCCACCAGAGCGAAAAGGAGCCGAAAAGGAGTGCAAGTGCCGTGTTCATCTGCTAAAACTCCTTGTCGTCGAGTTGGATGGCGTCGACCTGGAAGTCGACGTCGGGTTCGTCGGGCGCCTGCTGCTGGCTGAGGTCCTCTTTCTTCTCCGGCACGGGAGGCTCCCGCCCGGCAAAACGGTCCTCAAGGTAGGCGAGGCGCAGATCGCCCACGGCATGCGACATGTAGAGCATCCGCCCGAGGTTCTGCCAGATGATCATCTTGATGCTCTCGGGTTGGTTCGGGAACTTGGGGTGTTCGTGCTCCTTGTCGGTCCACACAAGCTGCCAGGCGTTTTCATTCGCGTCGAAAACCGCCTTCGCGACGCGGTCGTAGAACATCGCGTCGCCCGCGGTGTCGTAGCGGCAGAAGGTCGGCTTTTCGGTCGCGGCGAAGGGGTAGAAACGCTCGGCCCACGCCGTCGTCCACACCTCGCGTGTGCGGGCGAGCTCCTCCTTGTAGACCGCCGTGATCGCGGCGGTCGACATGTCGCGGGCGAACTTCACGAAGTTGTCCTTGTGGCCGCGCGGCCAGAGAATGCGCCCGGCAAGCGGCTTGCCGGTGAAGGGGTCGCGGTCGAGGCCGATGAACCAGAGGTCGTTCTTGCCGCCGCGCAGCATCGGCCAGTGACCATAGAACGAAAGCCAGCTGAAGGAAAGCGTCGCGTGCCAGCCGCCCCCCTTGTTGCCTTCGACGGTGAGCGTCGGCCGCGGGTCCGGGTAGTCCGGCCCGAAGTCGCGGAGGCGGGGCCAGACGGCGACCCTCGGGTTGGACACGGCATAGGCAATCGAATACGGGCGGAAGCGCTCGTCGGTGCCGAAGAGCCAGCCTTCGCGGCCGATGGCCGGGGCGCGTTCACCCCGCCACTGCGGGTCGAGGTCGCAGTGGAAACGGTACGGGAGGAACTCGCCGACCTCGTCGCCCGGCACGTAGAGCCTGAAATCAAGGGTGCCGCCGGGATTCGTCCAGCGGGCCAGGGCCGGGCCGTTGGTGTGCGAGAAGGTGATGGAGAAGCCGTTCTTCGAGGTCGAAAAGGAAAGCCCGCCGTCAAAAACCGCCCCGTCGCCGAATTTCTTGAGTTGCTTCTGGACGGGCTTCTCGGGCCAGTCCGCGTAGGGCATGAAGGGCAGGCACTGCGGCGTGACGGCGGCGGAACGCGCCTCCGGGAGCTTCGCGGCGGGGAGGCCGAGAAGCTGCTCAAGGCGGCGCGCGTAGGCGACGCATTCCAGACGCAGCACGTCGAGGTTCTCCCAGTCCGCCGGCATCCAGCCGAACCAGTAGGTGACGCGGCGCGCCTCGATCCAGACCGAACTGTCGGGATGCGCGGCGGCCTTGTCGGCGAGGTTCTTGAGGTAGGTGAGGATGCGCCAGTCCTCGCGCACCTCTTCGAGCGCCTTCAGCCAGCTTTCGGGAAGCTTGTCGTAGTCGGGCAGCCAGATGCCGTCGGCGCCGTCGTTGAAGGCCATGAAGGACGCCTCGCGGCGGAAGTGGTCTGCGGATCCCTCCGGGTGGAAGCGCACGGTTTTGAGGATCTTCACGCCGTAGAGCTTCCAGCCGTGCAGGAGGTGGTAGCGCGGGACGTGCTCGAAGGCGACGGCGGAGGCGTTCTCGGCCCAGTTCGTCAGCGCGGGGGCTTCGTCCGTCACCTCAAGGGACTCGACGAGGGGCTTCCCGCCTGCGGCGCGGAGGGCGGCGACGCCGTCGCGCGTCGGGTTCGCGACGTAGGTGAAGTCGCCGCAATGTCCGGGACGGAGCTCCAGCAATGGTTCCGGACTCGTCGGCACAGGCGCGGAACGCGCCACGCAGAGCGCGGCGAAAAACGCGGCGAAAACGGCGAAAACTCTTGTCTTTGGACCTACCATAAAAACGCACACTCCCCGACCGGAAGCACATCGCCCCGGCCGAAGTTGAACTACAGCATTTATTATACCAAAATGCTTGCCTACGGCAGCCAGCGGAACAACCAGCGGCAGCACCTCCTCGTCTTGTCAAGGGACGCCATCCGCCGGTCGAGCCGATTTTTGTCCGGGAAAAAGCGGTTGCACAGCCGGAAAAGAAACAAGATGTTGTCGTAAAGCCAGCGTCCAAAGCCCGGAATGAAAAGGCAAACCTGGTGGAAAACCACCGGAAGGGCGGCAAGAAGAAAGACATGCAGATTCCGGAAGACAGGCCCCCCGACGAAGACGGCGCACGCCAGCAACGCCGCGACATAAAACTCGTAGGCAATCCATGCGGTCTTGCCAAAGGGGGCGTCCGCCCGGCGAAGACGCGGCGAGACCGACAAGGTGGCGGCCGCCGAGCCACCCGCGGCCCCCCGACCGTCAAAAACAAGCGACACGGGTTCGTCCACGACGCCGACAGGCAGGCGACAGCAGACCTTGAGATTGGCGTCGACCTTTCGGCGCGTCGCTTGGCCAAGGCCAAAGACGACAAGGTGGCGGTCTTTCGGCTCCCAGGAGACGGAATAAGGGACGAAGCATCCTTTCGCGTCGAAGAGCGGAGACAGGACGACGCATTGCCGTCTGCCGCCGGCTGCGGCAAGCGTGATGCGCCCGGCGAGGTCTTTTGCGAGGCCTTTGAAATCGGGGGCCAGGGGATCGGCGGCGAAAACGGCGTCTGGCCTTCTCCAGGCGGAATGCGCAACACGTCCCAATACGGCAAGAAGAAAGGCTGCGACAGGAACCAGCCAGGCGAAATGTCCGCGACTGAAGACGCAAAGGGATGACACGGCAAGTGCGGCATGGGCGAGGTATTGCGCCAGATGCTTGTTGTTCTTGCGATTCATTGCCGCGAAATCCCCCGCCGGGCGCAGGCATCGAGGAAGCCCGCGATTCTCGCCTCGACCTCGCGCCATGATTTGACAGCCTCGATCCAGCGCCGCGGAATCGCGCCGCAACCGTAGTAGGCGCCGGCAAGTTGCCCGTAGACCGCGCCGATTGAGTCGGAATCTCCGCCAAGGTTGACGGCGGCGACCATGCCGTCCTCAAAGGTCGATGTCGTCTCGAAGGCCCAGAGCGCGGCGTCGAGCGTCGAAACCGCCCAGCCGGAATTGTCGACTTCGGCGCGGGTGCCGTAGGCGGATTTTTCCCGCGTGCGCCTTCCCGCGACGTGTTCGCCGAGAATCCCGGCGAAGCGGGCGACGACCTCCCGCACCCTGGCGGAGGAATGCGTGAGGTCGCTGACTTCGTTGAGGACGCGCGCCGGGGCGGCCTCGCCCTGCGCCACGATCCAGCTTGGCGCCAGGCGCATGATCGAGCCGTTCCCCTGCCCCGACTCGGCGCCGTTGACGTAGTGGCCGCTGGCAATCCCGTGCATGGCCCTCTTTGTTGCCACACCGACGTCGAAGCTGCAGCCCTCGACGCTCGAGAGGTAGCCGTCGGCATACCACTTGAGAAAGGTCTTGCCGATGTCCTTGAAGTCGTAATGGCCGAGGCGCACGTACGAATCCATGATGCAGAACGCCATCGAGGAGTCATCCGTCCAGTAGCCCGGCGGCAGGTCGAACACGGGGCACTCGACCATTTCCGTGATCCAGGGGTGGTTGTCCTTCCCCGAAAACTGGATCGGGCTTCCCAGGCAATCCCCGACGACGAGGCCCCAGAGCATGCCCTTGAGCTTGTCTCCGTCCATGCCTACTCCTTTCAGGCAAAATTCCGCGCAAGGTTGTTCAACGCCTCGGAATAGGCGAAGAGATTGCCGGTCTGGTAGGGCGCGGGCAGTTTTCCAGCGAGGGCCACGAAATCGTATTTCGCCGCGGCGGCAAGAAGATCACTGGGCTTTGCATCGCCCAGCAATTCGCGCAGGAAGACCTGGTCCGGATGCGTGACGAGCGAGAAAAAACCGGTTTCCCCGTCCTTGACGTTGTCGCGGTGCCAGAACCAGCCTTTGCGCTGGCCCCTGGAGCGGAAGTCGAAGCTCGCCCCGTTGTCAACGAAGACAAGATTGCCCGCGCCGTCGACGAGGATGTTGTCGTGGGTGAATGTGTCGATTCCCGCGATCCAGGAGATGATCGGATAGGCGGCCAGGACCTGTTTCCTGATTTTTCCCCGCAGCGTGGCGCCAGCCGTTTTCCAGACTTCGCCCAGGGGTCGTGCGCCGGATTCGAAGGCGGCAAGGCGAACCGTCTGCGGCTCGCCCCTGTCGTCGAACCGGACCTGGTACTCGCGCGAGAACGGGACGTTCAGCCCGGCGGCGCGCAAAATGCAGTCCGCGACGAATTCGTTGTGGACGTGCTCGTTGCTCGAATACACCGACCAGCTTCCGCATTTGGCGACATAAGGGACGCCGTCGATCCTGCCGATGCGCGGGTGCGTGGAGCCAAGCGGTGCCGTCTCGAACCCGGCGAGCGTTTCCGCCTCCAGCACGCCCGGAAAAGGAACGCCCATGAATGTGGCGACCAGGCCGCGGACGCGGGCGATGGTCTGGCGAATTCGGTCCGCGTATTTGCATTCGTCCACGCGCCGGAAGAGCGGTTCGCCGAGTTCCAGGTACCCGGACGCCTTGGCTTCGCCGATTTCGCGGAAATTGAGCGAGTTGCAAAGGCGGTCGGCGATTTTCACCACGAGGACGGCGGGGGTCGCGGTTTCGGCGACGCGCCTGAGGTAGGCGTTCTTGGCGTCGGCCTTCGCCTTGCCGGAAAGGCCGGGCGCGGGACGGAAGGTCAGCAGGTCGATCGCCTCGAGGACTTCGCGTCCCATCGGCGCGGCGGCGGCGGCGATTCTCTCCGGCGCAACTGGGGTGTCCTCAAGGAGGTCGTGGCCCCAGGCGACGGCAAGCGAAAGGGCTTCGTCGAAACGATTCGCGCCGTAGCCCCAGGATTCGAGCATGGCGACGACTTCCGCCGGATGCGAAATGTAGGCCGCGCCGGTGACTTTGCGCGGCGGGGTATGGCGCCCGTGCATTTCGACGGCCAGTTCGCGCATCGACTGAACCATCCCGACAGCGCCCCTCGAGTTGTTGAAGACCGCGTTGAAGGCTGCGAAATTGGCGTTCTTCGAGTTGTGATCCTCAATGATGGCGAAGCGAACGCGGAAGAACTTGTCATTGAACTCGGGCTCGCGCAAGACGGTGCGGAAAAGTTCGGCCATGTGCGCGGGCGGATTGCCAAAGGCCCCGCATCCCCAGGCGCCAAGGACAATTGAATCGTGGCCGTGGCAGAGGCCAATGCGCAGGATCGTCCGGATTTTCCGCATGGTCGCTTCGGCTGCGGCCCGCGTGAGGCGGTTTGCCGCGTCGAGATCGGGATGGTTGATTGCGGCGACGGAGACCACGCCGCAGGTGAAGGGTTTTTCAAGCAAGGCGTCGCCGTCGCCGACTCCGGCGCGGAAAAACATGATGTCGCCCGAATAGACGCCGCCCGTATCGGGATCCATCGGGTAGCGGCCGCCCCCCGTCGGTACGCCCAGCAGGCCCGCGTGGTAATCGTCGAACTGGTAGAGCGAGACGCAAAGATTGCTCCTCCTGAAGAGGGTCTCCTCCTGGGCGCGCGAACCTTTCAGCGCACCGCCGCCCGGCGTATAGGCATTGGCCATGTTGAGCAAGACGGGGTCGTAACCGGACTCGACAAGTTCCCGCGCGACATCAATGCAGTCGGCATTGACGACGTCGATGTGCGTCGAGGAGACTCTCTTCACCGAACCGCATTCAGGCGGCCGGACATACATTTTGCCCGCGGCAAGGACGCGCCCCGACGGCGGCAGGTAAACGGTCTTGCCCGAGGGCGCCGTGTAGAACCCCTTGCGGCAGATTTCCATCGTCTCCTGGAAAATCTCCCTGTTCCGCGCTTTGCGGGCGGCAATGTTCGGATCGTAGTTGTAGGACATTTTGACCTCCTTTATTTTATCTTCTATCTGCACCTGCGGTAAAGACGCGCGGGGGCGTGGCCGCGCCCGTTGAGATCTTCGATCTCCCCTTCGCAGACTTCAAGGAGCGGATCCTTCTTCTCGGTGAGCTGGCGTCTGAAATTCGGAATGTTTCCCGGCTCGATGGAGTTGCCCGTGAAATACTGGTAGACGCCGATGTAGTCCGCGAGGGTAAACTTCGCGGGCAGGAAGAAGAAGACAAGCTTCCGCAAGTCAAAGGACAAAAGGCGGAGGAAGGCCGAGGCGACAATCTCGCCGTGGTCAAAGGCCAGGGGGTTGTCTGCGACGGCGGTGACGCGCCCGCCGCCAAGGTCTTCGTCACGGTACTTTCCCGACAGCGTGAAAAGACGAACGCCCCCGTCGAAAAACGGGATCGAAAAAACACCGTCGCAAAAGACGGGGTTTTCAATCCGCAGCCATTTCGCCTCCCGGGCGTCATCGCCGCCCTTGACCAAATTCCCCTCCCCCCGCTTGTGGACGGAAACAAAGGCGTTGGAAATGATCCATGCCCGCATGTCGCGGTCCGGCTCGGAAAAGACGCCCACGGGAATCAGCGAACGGGCCCTGAGGCCCGTCTCCTCAAGGAGCTCGCGTTCGGCCCCCTGCTCGACGGTTTCATTCTTCGAGGCCTGGATGAATCCGCCCGGAAGAGCCCAGCACCCTTCGTAGGGCCACTGCCCGCGCCGAATGAGAAGCATCTCGAGGGCGAACTTCGGGTTCTCGCGCCACTGGCTTCCGAGACGTTCGCCAAAGGCGGGACGAACGGCGACAATGTCCGCCGTGACGGATGGTTTCTCATACTTGCCGAGCGTGGCCCGGTAGGCGGCGATCTTTTCCAAATCCTGGGGTGTGCGTTCCATTGCGGCATCTCTTATTGCGAAATTGACAATAACAAGTTTATCACATTGTCAAAAAGACTGCAAGAGTTTTTTTTTAGGGGGAGATTGTCTGGCGGCGCGGCAATCGCGCGGAAGCGGGCCACGCCCCATCCCTCCGATTGCATTCCCCTTGCTGGCAGCGCCTACAGCAATTCGCCGGGAACCTGGCAGAAGGCGCGGACTTCGCCAATGGATTTCGCCCCGCAGAGAATCATCGCGAGGCGATCCACGCCGACGGCGATTCCGCCGCACGGCGGAAAGGCCCCCCGATCAAGATCGCCGAGGAAGCCTTCGTCAAGCGGGTAGTTGTCTTCGCCAAGCTTGACGCGCTCGGCGCGCGCGGTCTCGAAACGGCGGCGCTGCTCCGCGCCGTCCGCAAGCTCCCCGTAGGCATTGGCGATCTCGACACCGCCAATGTACAGCTCCCAGCGTTCCGCGACAAGCGGATCGCCCGGGCGGAGCCGGGCAAGCGAGGCCGCCGGGGCCGGGTAGTCGGAAAGGACAAACGGGACGTCCCTGGGCAAGGCCGGCTCAATCTTGAGCGCCATGTCCTCGTCGAAGCGGTCCTGGTCGAAATCCGCCGCCGGATCCCATCCCGCCCATTTGCGGAAAGCCTCGCGGACGGTCATGACCCGCCACTCCGCCCCAAGGTCGATTTCCAACCCGGCATATCTCGCCACGGTCGTTCCCGTCGCCTCGCGGGCCGCATGCCGGACGAGCGCGACGGTATCGGCGAGAATGTCGTCGCACGACGCCCCCGCGCGGTACCATTCGAGCATCGTGAACTCCGGGTTGTGGCGGCTGCCGCATTCCCCCGCCCTGAAACACGGGCCGAACTGGAAGACACGTCCCATGCCGGCGGCGACAAGACGCTTCATCTGGAGTTCGGGGGAGGCCCGAAGCCAGCCCCCCCCCGCCCGGGGGCAGTCGATGTGGGGTTCGGGGGCCGGCGCGGCAATCCGCACGGGCGTCTCGACCTCGGTGAAGCCACCATCATGGAACCACGCGCGCATGGCCGTGACCATTTTGTCGCGCAACACCAGGTTTTCAAAAGGGGGAATGCCGCCCGCGCCAACTGCCGCCATCATTTCGCCTCCGCATAAAAAAAGGCCCCGCGGAAAAACGGGGCCCGTTGCAAAAAAAAATGGCGGAGAGGGAGGGATTCGAACCCCCGGTGGCCGTAAGACCACGCCTGATTTCGAGTCAGGTACGTTAAACCAGGCTCCGCCACCTCTCCGCACAGTCAATCCAAGCAGACGCGCGTCTTCTTGAAATGAACGTGAATATGATAGCAAATGGCCTGTAATTTTGCAAGTTGGATTTTAAGGAAAGCTCAATACCGTCTCCAAGAGAAAGGCTGGCGCTCGGCGAAATGCATGCCGTTTGACCGGACTTCGTGGGCCCCCCAGTAGATCATGCACTTCGTGCAGAAGCTGGGCGTCCCCAGGCTGGCCCACAGGTAGGCGACGCGCCCGAAATAGATCGCGGCAAGCCCCGCGACGACATACGGCAAGTACGAAGGGCGTTCCGCCCGGTCGCCTTCACCGCTCTTTTTCTCCCTGTTCCAAGCCATACTTTGCCTCGGCTATCGCCCCGTCAGACAGGCGCCTTCTCGACGAGACCCTTGATCAGTTCACGATACTGCATACAGCCACCTTGTCCTTGTGATAGGCGGGGCCGATCTTGACGATGTCGGCGATGCCCTCCGCCCGGAAGGTCGTGTCGTACTTCTTGCCGTCGATCTGCCGCCGCGCCTCAAGCGCAAGCGCCTTCAGGTCGTCGTCAGGGCCGTCCGCCGCCTTCACCTCGATGATGAACGCCGGGAACCCCTCGACGAGCGGCTTCAGCGCGATGTCGAAGCGGCCCTCGCCCGACTCGACGTTCGAGAGCACGCGGAACCGCTTGCGCAAGACCGCGAGGAACCCGAGCGTGAGCCCGTGGAAGAACCCCTCCGCCGACGCGTCGAAGTAGCTGACGCTTTCGAGGAGAAAGGACGCGATGGCGGACTTGAGCGCCGGCATGTCGCGATCAACAAGCGCACCGACGATGTCGCTCGTGCCCGTCGAAAGTGATCGGTTGATTTTCGACTGGATG